>JADFSO010000001.1 GCA_022560735.1 Pseudomonadota bacterium | reverse complement strand
CGGCTTCCCCTTCCTGCAATATCGCGATGATCTGTTGCTCCGTAAATCGCTTCTTCATGCCCGTCTTCTCCTCTGAAAACGGACTTTACTAAGCTCATACTGGACTGGCTACTGGGGAGCAGGTCACATGCATAATGTCGAATTTGCTTAACGGCTCTGCCCGGAGCTTTTCAAGAACGACAGTAAGATTTTCACGATCCTCCAATAAGTTATGCAGGCCGTCGCTATATTTTTCTATCAAACTTGCGACATGCTCTGATGTGAGACCGCCGGAGCCTAACTCATCTGTCGATTCTTGACTTTCGCGCAGCTTGCTGAGAAACCACTGATAGTCGTCGATCCGATCCGCATGTATTTTGTCTTGGAGTGCTCCTCGTTCTACGCAAATCTTAACTATGTCCAGCAAACTTACTGAGGAATCTTTGTTTGGCAAAATGCGCTCCTTCCTGCGCCCTTCTTAAAAGGCCAAGGCGGGCTGGCGAAGGTTGCCAGTTTTTCGGGTGCTACCCTAGCCTTGGACTAACTAATCTTAACGACCTTATCCGTTACCTTTTCGTCAAGAATATTCTGCAACCGTCTGGCCCACTTTAATAGCGCTTTTTTCTTCTCAGCGTCATAGGCCCAGCGGTCATATATAGCCGTGACTTCCTGGTCTGTATGGTTCAAAACCTTGGCTATGTCGAACCTGGAAATACCAATCTCGGCCATACGGGTTGCTGCGGTCCTTCTCAGGTCATGTGTTGAGAACCTTTCTGCTCCAAAACAATGGCGATTTTTTGAAACTGCGTTCGTCAATGCTCTGGGATCAATAGGGCCTTCCTGTCGGGGGGAAGGGAAAAGGAAATCATCACCACTGGCCTTGCCAATCAATTCCTTTGCTAACGGAGAAAGGGGAATTCGGTGCGCTTTGCCGTTCTTGCTCCGTTCTTTCGGGAGCGTCCAGCAGCCGTCTTCTATCTCGCTGCGCCTCATTCCCGACACTTCACCCCGGCGCTGGACTGTAACCAGACAAAGCTTTAAAGCAATTCTCAGGTCTTCACCCATTGAGGCTTTATCCAGTCCTGTCCAGAACGACCTGATCTCATCCTCAGACAACACCCGATCTCTAGGCGTTTCCCTGGCAGGCTTATCTACTGCAACAGCAGGAGAGGCATCAATAATGTCTCGTTGAACGCCAAACTTGAATATCTGCTTTAGGAGTGTAAGGGTGCGATTCGCCGCGACAGGCGATCCCCGATCCATTATTTGCTCAATTAGTTGAATGACGTCTCTTCGCTTGATGCTATTTGCTTTTCGTTTGCCCCAAGCTGGTATAGCGTCTGCTTCCAATTTGTATTGGGCCTGCCTCCAGGTTTTTAGCCGGGGCTTGGCATACCGTTCAAGCCACTCATAAGCCAATTCGCCAAATGACTCTGCATCTCGTTTGTCTTTCCTGGCTGCTAATTCCTGCTCTGCCGGGTCAATGCCCTTATCAAGCAGTTTGGCGGCTTTGGCGAGCGCTTCCCGTGCATCGGCCAGCGGCATCCTCGGGTAGACGCCAAGAGTGAACCTCCTGGGCCTACCTTCAAAACGATACAAATAGATGAAAGACTTTCTGCCGCTAGGAGCGATTCTGAGGCCGAATCCCGGCTCGGTGTCCCATACCTCATATCTGACCTGTTTCGGCCGTAGAGAGCGAATTCGGGCGTCTGTGAGGCGTTTTTTCATGCTATCTGCTACCCAAGGTTTCGTATGGGTAGCATTTTACACGAAATTATATGATACATGGTGAATTGTGTTGAAACCCGAAAAGCCTTTAAAAGTAAGACATTTCATGCTCTTAATAGTTTCAGGGCGTTTCAGGGTAATTCAAGAGTATCTGATGCTAAAACACAACATCAAAGGCGAGTGCCACTAGATTCAAACTGTATAGAACAAAGGCTTACGCTTCTGTAGTGTGAGCAACTGTTGTTCGGAAAGGCCTGTGGTTGCTTGCGCCCTGCCTGGCCTATCCGCCGCCCGGCGCACTGGGATCAACCCTGTCTTGCTGGATCTGGACGCCCATCGGGCCGCGAGGCATCCAAATTTGCATCGGTTCGCCGTCGCGGATGATCTCAATGATTACGGGCATGCCTTTATCCCCGGAACTACGCAGGCTGGTCAGCTGCGCGGACGAGAAAACTCTTTCGCCGGCGTAGCTCCTGATGACATCACCCAGCTGCAAGCCCGCCTGTTCGGCGGGTGAGGTCTCGATTACCATACCCACTGTGAGGCGGTTTGGGCGGCCAATGGCGAACAAAAAGTGGCTGTATGCATCGTCTCCGAGATCGCGGCGAACAGTGTCCGCGCCCTTTACCAGGTTGTTGAATTCTTCAAAATACCGCGATGTGGTGATCCAGCCCTCCCGCCTCGCTCGGTCGTCGAGTTCGATCTGCTGCATCTGCGTTTCCGCCACACGACGACTGATGGTGCGGATTTGCTGCGGCGTGAAACCCGATGCTGCCAGCCGTGCCTCAATGGTTTGACCGGCCGGGGCGCCCGGTTGCGGCGAAGCGGTATTGCTTGCATTGCCCGGGAAAGCCGTGCCGAAGCGAGCGCGGAGGTCCTGCTGCAGTTCGGTCATCTCTGAACGCACTTCTTCAAGCTGTGCTGCGAGGAAATGGCGTTCGCTGATTTCTTCGTCCAGTGTCTGAATCAGGGATTCCATGACCTGGGCCACCTGCTCCGGAGCGAGCTTGCTCGACTCGCCCCACACCAGCCGCCTGGGCGGAGCCTCTGCCGCACGCTGCGACCAGCCATTGATTGACGGATCGTCAAATGCCATGCGGGCAACGGTTGACGCGCCGATGCCGATGCCGACACCAACGCCAACCGCGACTAACAGGGCGAATATTCGACTGTTCATGCCGGCCTCCTCACCGGGTCATGGTCATCGTTGACGCAGGCGCCTCGACCGGCGCTTCCATCGCGGTCAGGGCTTCAGCGGTTCTGAGACTTCATGGCCTCCTTCTTGGCCCGCTTCGCTGCCTTCCGCTCTTTCGGAGTCATCGTCGGTTGCTTCTTGCCTTCTTTATTCGGGCTGCGGTCTTTTGACATGCTGTTCGCTCCCTATCCGTACTTTCAATCCCATTATACGTTGGAATGGCTAATGGTCGCATCGGGCCTGAAGGCCCTCCTACACCATAATTGCAGAACGTCGTCTTTGGCTTTCAAGCGAATTTTAGCGTTAGCTTCGCAAATGCTCAGTACCCGCGTTCCAGATCGACCACCGACAGCATTGGTTCGCCGGCGATGTAGCGGCGCAGGTTTTCCTTGACCAGGACCCACCTGCGCCGTCCGGACTTGTCGGAGCGTGCCGATACATGCGGCGTGATTATGACCCCGGGCAGGGTCCACAATTCATGGTCGGCGGGTAGCGGTTCCGGGTCGGTCACGTCGAGCCCGGCGCCGGCCAGTTCGTTGTTTTTCAGCGCCGCGACCAGGTCGGCGGTCACCACGCTGCGGCCGCGGCCGATATTGATGAAATACGCGGTTGCTTTCATCGCCTTGAAAAAAGCGGCGTCGAACAGACCGGTGGTCGCCGGCGTCAACGGCGTGACATTGACGATCGCATCGGCTTGCGGCACGAGTCCCATCAGCTCATCGGCGAGCCCTACATACTCGACAAAATCCGGTCCTTCGCGACTGCTGTTGCGAGTCGCGATCACGCGCATACCCAAGGCACTGGCTTTTCTGGCGACTTCGGTCCCGATGCCGCCGAGGCCAACCACCAGCATGGTGCGGCCCGGCAGTTCCCAGGTGGCCGCATCGCCATGCGCCAAAACACGATCCTGACGCGCCTTTGCCTGTTGCCTGATGAAATGATCGAAACGCCGGTTCAGGGCCAGCAACAAACCGATCGCGTGCTCCGACATGGCCGGTCCGTACAGGCGTTGTGCGTTGGTCAGCAAAATCCCCCTGTCCCTGAGGGTGCTGTCCGCGGTGCATCCACCGACGCCCGCGGACATCGAT
Source organism: Pseudomonadota bacterium (assembly GCA_022560735.1). Lineage (GTDB taxonomy): Bacteria > Pseudomonadota > Gammaproteobacteria > Steroidobacterales > MnTg04 > MnTg04. Next base: position 259,726 of record JADFSO010000001.1, on the reverse strand, counting down.
TGCACCCAGGTCAGCCCGGTGCCGGCCTTGATGGCGGGCAGCAAACAAAAACCCAGGAAAACCTGGGCGTCTGAAATCTCCCGCAAAATTGCTTCGCTATTTGCCGCGGCAACCAGTTCTACTCCGGGCGCGACCTCGGCCAGCCAGTCGATGCGTTGCTGCGAGTCGGTCAGCACGACGATTTTTGCCGGCTTCCGCCAGTTGGGCAGGTCGCGGCTCGCGGTTGGGCTTGCCCGCAGTCCGAGGCTGCTGATCAGGTCGGCGGCTTCAGCGCTTTGTGCGTGCGCATCGTCAAGGGATAAACAAATAATGGCGAGCAGGATGGCCAGCAGGCCGGGGAGTTTCAGATGCATGGAGGCTACCTTTGGTTGTTTGCCGGATTTAAGCACAGTTCGCTTGGTGGGAACGCCAATCGCGGCTGAAGCCGCTCCTACGATACATCGATGTTCTGCCGATGGTGGGTAGGAGGGTCTTCAGGCCCGATCCGGTTTCCCACCAAGACCAGCGAATGTTGGAGGGGCCAATCAGGCGCTAAAGCTTAATCCGTCCTTGCCTGCATCGACCTTGATCGTAGTCCCGGGTTCGAAATCTCCGGCGAGGATCCGTTGCGCGAGCGGATTTTCCAGTTGCTGCTGGATCGCACGCTTTAACGGCCGGGCTCCGTAAACCGGGTCGAAGCCGGTGTTGGCGATCCTGTCGCTGGCGGCGTCGCTCAACTCCAGACCGATGTCGCGCTCGCCAAGCCTCTTGGCCAGGTGGGCGACCTGGATATCGACGATGGCGCGAATATCCTCGCGCGATAGCGGATGGAACACGACGATATCGTCGACCCGGTTGATGAACTCCGGCCGGAAGTGCTGGCCGAGGATTTCGAGCACCTCGGCTTTCATCTGCGCGTAATTCGCCTCTCCGCTGAGTTCCTGGATACGCTGCGAACCCAGGTTGGAGGTCATCACGATCACGGCGTTGCGAAAATCGACGGTGCGTCCCTGGCCATCGGTCAGCCGGCCATCGTCGAGCACCTGGAGCAGGACATTGAAGATATCCGGATGCGCCTTTTCGATTTCGTCGAGCAGGATCACCGAATACGGCCGGCGCCGGATCGCTTCGGTCAGGTAACCGCCTTCTTCATAGCCCACATAGCCCGGTGGCGCACCGATCAGCCTGGCGACCGAGTGCTTTTCCATGAACTCGGACATGTCGATGCGCACCATGGCGTCTTCGGTATCGAACAGGAACGCCGCGAGCGCCTTGGTCAGTTCGGTTTTACCCACGCCGGTCGGCCCGAGAAACAAGAAAGAGCCATTGGGCCGGTTCGGGTCCGACAACCCGGCGCGCGAGCGCCTGATCGCATCGGCCACCGCGGTCACGGCTTCGTTCTGCCCGACCACCCGCCTTGAGATCTCCGCCTCCATCCGCAACAGCTTGTCTTTCTCTCCTTCCAGCATCTTGCTGACCGGGATCCCGGTCCACTTGGACACGACATCGGCGACTTCGTCTTCGGTGACCTTGTTGCGCAATAACTGGAGTTCCCGGGATTCGGCTTCGGCAGCCTGCTCGAGCTCGGCTTCGAGTTCGGGGATTCGCCCGTACTGCAGTTCGGAGGCCCGCGCCAGGTCCTGCGCACGATGCGCCGTTTCCAGCTCCATGCGCGCGCGTTCCAGCTTCTCCTTGATCTGGGAAGCACCCTCCACGAGCGCCTTCTCGGCCTTCCAGATTTCCTCCAGATCGGAATACTCGACCGCCTTCTCGGCGATCTGCTGGTCCAGGTCTGCAAGCCGCTTTTTCGATGCCTCGTCGGTTTCCTTTTTTAGCGCTTCGCGCTGAATTTTCAACTGGATCAGCCAGCGCTCCCTGCGATCCAGCTCTTCCGGCTTGGAATCTATTTCCATGCGAATTAAAGAGGCGGCCTCGTCGATCAGGTCGATCGCCTTGTCCGGTAGCTGCCGGTCGCTGATATAACGATGCGACAAGGTCGCGGCGGCGACGATCGCCGGGTCGGTAATCTGAACGCCGTGGTGTACTTCGTATTTCTCTTTCAATCCCCTGAGTATCGCGATGGTCTCTTCCACGCTCGGCTCATCGACCAGCACTTTCTGGAAACGCCGTTCCAGCGCCGCGTCTTTTTCCACATGCTTGCGATACTCGTCCAGGGTCGTCGCACCGACGCAATGCAGTTCGCCGCGCGCGAGCGCCGGTTTGAGCATGTTGCCGGCATCCATCGATCCTTCCGCCTTGCCGGCGCCGACCATCGTGTGCATCTCATCGATAAACAGGATGATCCGGCCTTCCTGTTTGGCCAGGTCATTGAGAACGGCTTTCAAGCGCTCCTCGAATTCTCCGCGAAATTTCGCACCGGCGATCAGCGCGCCCATGTCCAGCGACAGCAGGCGTTTGTCGTGCAGGCTCTCGGGCACTTCGCCGTTGACGATGCGCTGGGCCAGGCCCTCGACAATCGCGGTCTTGCCGACGCCGGGTTCGCCGATCAGGACCGGGTTGTTCTTGGTTCGGCGTTGCAAAACCTGGATGGTGCGGCGAATTTCGTCATCGCGGCCGATCACCGGATCGAGCTTGCCTTGCTCGGCCAATTCGGTCAGATCGATGGTGTATTTCTGCAGCGCCTGGCGTGTATCTTCTGCATTGGGGTCAGTAACCGTCTGACCGCCGCGCAGATCGTCGATCGCTTTTTCCACGGCGCCCTTGACCACGCCGCAATCGCCCAGCAGTTTAGCCAGACCATGCTTCCCGCCGAGCCCTGCCAGCACAAACAACTCGCTGGTTATGAACTGGTCGCCCCGGTCCTGGGCCAGCTTGTCCATGACATTGAGCAAGCGGTTCAGCTCATTGGAAACATGCACCTCGCCGGGCGTCCCCTCGACCTGCGGCAGCCTGTCGACCGCCTCGCCCAACTGAGAGCGCAGCAGGTTGACATTGGCGCCCGCCTTGGCAAGCAGATGCCGTACGCTGCCGCCTTGCTGATTCAACAGCGCGATCATCAGGTGCACCGGTTCGATAAACGGGTTGTCGCGACCGAGCGCCAGTGACTGGGCGTCTGCCAGCGCGATCTGCAGCTTGCTGGTTAATTTGTCCATCCGCATAGTGGCTACCCCGGCAAAAAGCGGCCTGGCGCAAAGCTCTCCGCACCAGGCTCTGATTGCCTGTTAAATGGGGGTTCCGATGGACTAAATCAAGTTATTGCGGCGGTTCAATGGACCGCCTGGTGGGTCGCGGCGACAACCAACACGCCGGCAGCGATCAACAATACCTGCAGCACGCTGGCCCTGGCTTCGACATTGCGGTGCAAGCCGGGGATCAAATCGGCAACCGCGATATACAAAAAACTCGACGTAGCGATGGCCAGGACATAGGGCAGCAATTCCGTGGCCTGATCGAGCAGAACCCAACCGGTGATGCCGCCGAGGACCGAAGTCAGGCTGGCCAGTAAATTCAGGGTAAATGCTTTAGCTGTTTTCAACCCTGCGCTGAGCAGGACCGCGAGATCGCCCACTTCCTGTGGAATTTCATGCGCGATCACCGCAATGGAGGTCACGACACCGAGGTGTATATCGGTCAGAAAAGCGGCGGCAATCAGCAGGCCATCGAGAAAATTATGCACGCCGTCGCCGACCAGGATCATCACGCCGGAAGCGCTCGCGCGGTGCTGGTCGCTGGGCCCGTGTGCTTCGCAATCGTCGTTGTGACAGTGGCGCCAAAGCACCAGCTTTTCGAGCAGGAAAAAAACCAGGATGCCAAACAGTACGGTCGCGCCGATTCGATGGTAACTGTCGACGCCGGCGCCTTCGAGCGCATGCGGGAGCAGACCGAGAAATGCGGCGCCAAGCAGGGCGCCGGTTGCGAAACTCACCAGGTGCGGCAAAAGACCGGTGCGCCGCTGACTCGAACACAGCAACAGCACGCTGGCGGCCAGCGCGCTCAACACGCCGCCGAGGACGGTAAAAACAATTATCCAGGCCAATACCGGCATTTATTTCGATTCCCTTGATAATCCAATCATTCAGGACCGCCTGATTGTAACGATGTCCGGCCGGCAAGGCACAAAGCGTACCGTATTGTCACTGCAGCCAGATCATGCACGCTTGTCGCCCGCAAACTTCGTCGCGCCGGTAGGAAAAAAACCGCCGCGCATCGGTGTAGGTACAAAAAGCGCCGCCAAACACGTCGATCCCATGCGCTTCGAGTATATGGCGCGCGAGACCATACAGATCCATCTTCCAGTGAGCGGGGCCATCCTCGGTGAAGAAAGCCTCGCTGGCCCGGTTTTTTTCGATCAATGCCTGCCTGACATTCGCGCCGACCTGGTACGCGGCCGGCCCGATCGCCGGCCCCAGCCAGGCGAGCAATCGTCGTCCATCGCGGGAAATTTTTTTCAATGCCGCTTCGATGACGCCACCGGCCAGGCCCCGCCAGCCGGCGTGTACCGCGGCAACCTGCCGGCCATCGACGCTGCACAGCAAAATGGGCAGACAATCGGCGCTCAGAATCGCACAGACCAGACCTGGCTTGCTGCTGACCGATGCATCGGCGGCGGCCGGCATTGGCTTGGACGCAAGATCGGCAACCCGGTTACCGTGTACCTGCTGCAACCACCGCGGTTCTGCCGGCAACCCGGCAAAGCCGCGCAGGCGCTGCCGGTTTTCGGCGACATGGTCATCGCGGTCACCGACATGGCCTGCAAGGTTCAGGCTGGAAAACTCCGCCCGGCTGACGCCGCCGATGCGTGTCGTCGCGCAGGCACGGACATTCCCCGGCGCCGGCCAGTCCGGGATAATCAGCTCGATTTCGTTCACCTTCGCGCGCCGTTCCTGTTTGCCGCGTCCTCGCGCAGCACCTGGATCAGCGCAGCGAAATCCACCGGGACTTCGGCGCCCCAATCCAAAGCTTTGCCGCTGCGCGGGTGGGACAAGGCCAGACGACCGGCATGCAGGGCCTGGTGGCTGAAATTGCGCAGGGTATCCGCCAGTTCTTCGCTGGCTCCTGCCGGTATTGCGAGGCGGCCGCCATAAACGGGATCGCCGATCAGGGCATGGCGCAGGTAAGCGAAATGCACGCGAATCTGGTGGGTGCGCCCGGTCTCGAGGTTGACCCGGACATGGCTATGCCCGCGAAACCGTTCGATCACGCGGTAATGGGTGACCGCATTCCGGCCCCCGGGTCGAACGGCCATTTTCCGACGGTCGTTCCGGTGGCGATCGAGCGGCTGGTCCACGGTCCCGCCCGCGGTCAGCACGCCCAGGCAAACGGCCTGATACTCGCGGATAATCTCCCGGCGCGCCAGCATATCGCTGAACTGTTGCTGGATTTCGGCATCGCGGGCGACCACCAACAAACCGCTGGTACCCTTGTCCAGCCGGTGGACGATCCCCGCCCTTGGCAGCGCTTCGAGTCGCGCGTCAAAATTCAACAAGGCATTGACCAAGGTGCCATCCGGGTTGCCGGCGCCCGGGTGCACGACCAGCCCGACCGGCTTGTTGATCACCAGGAAATCATCGCTCTCGTCCACTATCTCCAGCGGGATGTGCTGTGGCCGATCGACGGTCCGCGGCTCCAGGGACTCGCGAATCAGCACCTGCTCGCCACCCGTCAGCTTCTGTCTCGGGCGAGTCGGCTGGCCATCCAGCAGTACATCGCCGCTCTCAATCCATTGCTTGATGCGGCTCCGCGAAAACTGCGGAAACAATCGGGCCAGGACCTGGTCCAAACGGTAACCTGCCTGATCCGACGGTATGACCAGATTGTGTACGCGGCTTTCTGTCACTGCATCCCGACCGATGTGGCTGAACCCCGCGCAGTTTACGGTATACTTCGTGGCCCCGCTAAACCCGCAGGAAATAATGTGGCTGATTTGGACAAAGGAAGCTCTGGTCTATTCATGGATTCGCATCTTGCGCCCATGAATAGACCAGAGCTTCCAATAATTCGCTGCCTGACCGCACTGATGCTGGCCGCGACGCTGTCCGGCTGCGGCGGCAGTCCAAAGCAAGTCGACCCGAACCTGGGCGCGATAAAGCTGTACGAAAAAGCAAGACAAAGCATGGTTACCGGGAACTACGGGAACGCGATCATGCGATTTGAGCGGCTGGAGGGCCGGTATCCTTTCTCGAACCACACCAAACAAGCCCAGCTCGACATCATTTTTTGTTATTACATGAACCGCGAACCCGATGCGGCGGTGGACGCGGCGGATCAGTTCATCCTGGAAAACCCGACCCACCCGCGGGTCGATTACGCCAATTACATCAAGGGCCTGGTCTTTTTTCCCAAGAAACCCAACCGGCTTTTCCGCTTGTTCAAGGTTGACCCGACCGAACGTCCGCCGCGCTCGGCACAAACCTCTTTCAATAATTTTCACTACCTGGTGACGAATTTTCCGGATAGTCCTTATGTGGCCAATGCCCGGCAAAGGATGATTTACCTGCAAAACTACCTGGCCAGATACGAGATTCACGTCGCGAGGTACTACATGGAGCGCGGCGCGTATGTCGCGGCGCTGAAACGCGCCCAGAACGTAATGATCGAGTACCAGGGCACGACCTCGGTAGCCGATGCGCTTGGCGTGATGATCGATGCCTATGAAAAGCTCGACCTGCACGAGATGGCGCAACAGACGCGGGATGTTTTGCGACTCAACACCGAGCGGCTCGAGGTCGCGATGTCCAGCACAGACTAGCGCAGACTTCTAGCTGGCCTTGTATCCAGAGGTAATCGGATAACGCCAGTCGCGTCCAAAAGCGCGGCTGCTGATGCGCACGCCCGGCGGCGCCTGGCGTCTTTTGTATTCGTTGCGCTGAACCATCGCCAGTACCTTGCCGACCGTGGCTCGCTCGAAACCCCGTTCGCAAATCTCGTCCACCGACAGGTTTTCCTCGACCAGCGCCTCGAGTATCGGATCGAGAATATCGTAGGGCGGCAGATGGTCGCTGTCTTTCTGACCGGCGCGCAGTTCCGCAGAGGGTTCGCGGGTCAGCACGCGCTCCGGTATGACCCGACCCAGGGAATTGCGATACCTGGCCAGTTCATAAACCAGGGTTTTTGAGCAATCCTTGATCGGTGCGAACCCGCCGGCCATATCGCCGTACAAAGTGGCATACCCGACCGCCATTTCGCTCTTGTTGCCGGTGGTCAGGAGCATTTTCCCGGTCTTGTTCGAAATCGCCATCAGGATTATGCCCCGGCTGCGAGCCTGGATGTTTTCTTCGGCGGTATCCGCCGGCAAATCCGCAAAAAATGGCGCAAGCGTATCCAGAATACAGCTAAAAATATCCTCGATCGGCAACACATGATACTGAACATCCATCGTTCGCGCCTGTTCGGCGGCGTCCTCGGTGCTGATATCGGCGGTAAAGCGCGATGGCATCATGACTGTCTGAACCTGCTCGGCGCCCAGCGCGTCCACGGCAATGGCAAGGGTCAGCGCCGAGTCGATACCACCGGACAGGCCGATGACCACACCGGGAAAACCGTGATTGATCACGTAGTCACGAACGCCCAGGACTATGGCCCGGTACGCGCTTTCGGTTTTCTCCAGGTCCGGACAAATTTCCGCCGGCACCACTTCCACGCCATCCGGTCCGGCGCGCAGTTCCAGCGGATAGACGCCTTCTTCAAACTGGGGTGCTTGAAACACCGTCTTGCCCATTGCATCGAGGGCCATGGAACCCCCGTCAAACACCAGTTCATCCTGACCGCCGATCAGGTTCAGGTAAATCATCGGCATCCCGCTGCCGCTGCTGCGTTCCGCCAGCAAGGCCCGCCGCCGGGACTGGCTGCGGATTTCGTAGGGTGAGCCATTGGTGATGATCAGCGCCTCGGCGCCGATATCACGGGCAGCTTCCACCGTACCTGCGTGCCAGATATCCTCGCACAATGCCAGGCCCAGCCTGATGCCGCCGATATCGATGGTCTTTGCTTCGTCCCCGGCCAGGAAATAGCGTTCTTCATCGAACACCGCGAAATTGGGCAAATATTTTTTGCGGTAATTCACGCTTTGCTTGCCGCCGCCGATCAGGGTCAGCGAATTATAGATACCTTGCCCGGTGTACTCGGGATAGCCGACCAGGACCTGGACGCCTTCCAGCTCCGCCACCAGCGTATCCAGGCCGTCGGCGACCTGCCGCCTCAGTTGCTTGTGAAACAGGAGATCTTCCGGCGGGTAACCGGTCAGCGTGCATTCGGGGAATACCACCAGCTGGGCGTGCAACTGGTCACGAGCGCGGTGGGCGGTCTCGATGACCCGCCGGGTATTGCCCGGCACATCGCCGACGGTCATGCCGATCTGCGCCAGCGCAATCGTGATTTGCCTGGTTTGGGATTCTTTGGCGTTGGAAGGGTTATTCATTGCTCGCCGGTTGTTGATTGCGCGGACAGCAGCGCAGGTCTTTCAGCCACCCAGTCGCTGCAACATGGCGCTGCCCATCTCCGCCGGCGAACGCACCGTGGTAACGCCGGCCGCGTTCAGCGCCTTGAATTTCTCCTCCGCGGTACCGGTGCCACCCGAGATGATCGCCCCGGCATGACCCATGCGCTTGCCCGGGGGTGCAGTAACGCCGGCAATGTATGCCACAACCGGTTTGCTGACCTGTTGCTCGATGTAGGCGGCCGCGGCTTCTTCATCGGTGCCGCCGATCTCGCCGACCATGATAATGCCTGCGGTCGCCGGGTCCGCCTCGAACAGCTCGAGACAGTCGATGAAATTCATGCCCCGGACCGGGTCGCCGCCGATACCGATGCAGGTCGTCTGGCCAAGCCCGTTGCAGGTGGTCTGATAAACCGCTTCATAGGTCAGCGTCCCAGATCGCGACACCACGCCAACCTTGCCTGGCTGATGAATAAAACCCGGCATAATGCCTATCTTGCACTCGCCCGGCGTAATGATACCCGGGCAATTTGGCCCGATCAGCCGGCAGTCATAATCGCTCAACGTCGCTTTTACCCGCACCATGTCCAGAACGGGAACGCCCTCGGTGATGCAAACCACCAGTTTGATACCGCCATCGGCAGCTTCGAGGATCGCGTCGGCGGCATGTGGCGCCGGCACATAGATCATGCTGACCTCGGCTCCTGTTTCCGCGACGGCCTGGTGTACCGTATCGAAGACCGGCAGGTCCAGGTGGGTCTCGCCGCCGCGGCCGGGCGTTACGCCACCGACCATTCTGGTCCCGTATTCGATGCTCTGCCGGGAATGAAAACTGCCCTGGCGCCCGGTAAACCCCTGGCAAATGACCTTGCTGTCTTTATTAACGAGTATGCCCATCGCTCTTTGCAGTTTCCGGTTTGCTCAGGCGACGACGGCCGCGACTTTTTTCGCCGCCTCGGTCAGGTCATCGGCGGCGATGATATCCAGCCCGCTGCCGGCCAGCAGCTCCAGACCCTGGTTCGCGTTGGTGCCCTCCAGCCTGACGACGACGGGCACTTCGACGCCGACTTCCTTGACCGCGGCAATAATCCCCTCGGCAATCAGGTCGCAACGGACGATGCCGCCGAATATGTTCACCAGGATCGCCTTGACCCGGTCGTTCGACAAAATCAGCTTGAACGCCTCGGCCACGCGTTCGGCAGTCGCGCCGCCACCGACATCCAGGAAATTCGCCGGTTCGCCACCGTGCAGTTTGATCAGGTCCATCGTCGCCATCGCCAGTCCGGCGCCGTTGACCATGCAGGCGATATTGCCGTCAAGGGACACATAATTGAGGTCGTGGGCGCTGGCCTCGTTTTCCTTTTCGTCTTCCTGCGTCGGGTCACGCCATTCCAGCATCTGCGATTGGCGAAACAGCGCGTTGTCTTCGATATTGATTTTCGCGTCCAGCGCGACGACGTCGCCATCGGCGGTCACGATCAACGGGTTGATTTCGATCATCGAAGCGTCGCGTTCGACAAACAGCCGGTACAACTGCATCGCAATCTTCGTAAACTGGGCGACCTGGCCCTGGTCGAGTCCGATCGCGAATCCCATCTGGCGGGCCTGGTACGGCTGCAGGCCGGCCGCCGGGTGCACCGACAGCGTTTGAATTTTTTCCGGCTCCCCCGCCGCGACTTCCTCGATATCCATGCCGCCCGCCGCGGACGCCATAAAACTGATGCGCTCGCTGGCGCGGTCCACGACCAGGCTCAGGTAAAGTTCGCGCGCAATTTCCGAACCCACCTCGACGATCACCGTGTGAATCGGCAAGCCTTCGGGTCCGGTCTGCCTGGTGACCAGCGTGCTCCCCAGCATGTCGAGCGCGGCTTTTTTGACTTCATCGACGCTGGTGACCAGCCTGACGCCTCCTGCCTTGCCACGACCACCGGCGTGCACCTGCGCCTTGACCACCCAGACTTGACCGCCCAGCTCCCTGGCAGCGCTGGCTGCGTCATCGGGCGTGTGCGCCGGCAGCCCTTTTGGTACGGGAATGTCGTATTGTCTAAACAACCGTTTCGACTGGTATTCGTGGAGATTCATCTGGCGGCGGATCCGGGTTTTCAGAAGGCGCGTATTGTGGAGCAAATCCCCTGCTTGTGCAAAGCTGTTTGGGCCTGGCGGCCTTTGCTTCTACAATGGGCACGGCAAAACGCCAGCCACGGAATGAGGCACCCATGCAGGCAAGCTCCAGCATCGGCGAAGTGAGTCGTCCGGCCCCGACCAAAGCGGCTCTGACTGCGCCGGTTACCCGTCAGGACACCGACGATCTCAGTTGGAGAATTCTGCAGCTACTGAATGTATTCCGGGTCCTGGTCGCGGTATTGCTGTTGATGCTTTTTGCCAGCGCCGATCAACCCAGGATTTTCGGCGCCCAGTACCCGACGCTGTTCGTTGCGATCTGTGGCTTGTACCTGGGAATCGGTATCAGCAACATGGCTGCGGTAGCGCGCCGCTGGCCATCGCGAATCTCCCAGATATCGTGGTCCGTGGCGTTCGATATAGTCGTAATCACGGCGTTGAGCCATGCCAGCGGCGGCATCAGTTCAGGCCTGGCCAACCTGCTGATCATCGTCATCGGCGCCAGCGCGCTGGTCCTGCCGAGAAAAAGAACCCTGCTGGCCGGGTCTTTGGCGGTACTGGCAATACTCGGGGACCAGGCATGGATATTCCTCGACACACCGCCACTCGCCAAGGACTTTACCGCGGCCGGATTGCTCAGCGGAATTATCCTGACCATGGCCTTGTTGATGGATCCGGTGGCGCGCCGGATACAGGAAACGGAAGACCTGGCCAGACAACGCGGAGTCGACCTGGCGAACCTCGCGGAACTGAACCAGTACATCGTCCAGCATTTGCGGGAAAGCATCGTCGTCGTGGACAAGGACAACCAGGTTCGGCTGATGAATGCCTCGGCAGCCAGTATCCTGGGCTCAAAGCGCCGCCAACCCGCCAGGCACTTGTCCGAAGTCTCGCCGCGGCTATACATGTTGCTAAAAGCGTGGCGGCGGAACCCGGAAGAATTCCGCCAGGCGCAGCCTTCGTTTATCGCCGCCGATGGAGATCGCGTGATCAACCCCCAGTTTGCGCCGTTGCAGGAAAGCGGTGGCGACGCGATGCTGATTTTCCTCGAAGACACCAGCATGCTGGCGGAAAAAGTTCAGCAATCGAAACTCGCTGCACTGGGCCGGCTGACCGCCAGCATCGCCCATGAAGTCCGTAACCCGGTTGGCGCAATGAGCCATGCGGCCCAGTTGCTCAGGGAATCCGCGGTCATGACCAGCACCGAGCGGCGGCTGACCGACATCATCCATACCAATGGACAAAGAGTCAGCCAGATCATCGACAACATACTGCAATTGTCCAGCCGCGACACCACGGCGCCGGAGCGGCTGCAACTCGAACACTGGGTGGCCGATTTTGCCGATGAGTTCAGCCAGACCCAGCAGGTGGACCGCAGCCGGCTCCGGGTTGCCAGCGAAGGCCCGGCCCCCGAGGTGCAGATCGATCCCGGCCATCTGCACCAGGTGTTGTGGAACCTGTGCGAAAACGCAATCAAGTACGCCTGTCCCGACGACGGGCCGATCGACCTGAAAATCGGCCGCTTGCGCGGTTCCGAACGTCCTTACCTGGAGGTCGGCGACCGCGGCAAAGGCATATCGGAAACCGATGCCGAGCGCATTTTCGAACCGTTTTTTACCGGCGAGCACGGCGGCACCGGTCTCGGTTTGTTTATTTGCCGTGAACTTTGCGAATGCAACCGGGCGACGCTGATCTACCAGCCACGACCCGCTGGCGGCAGTATCTTCAGAATTACTTTTTCCGATCCGCAACGCTGGGAGAATAACGCATGAATCAGCCAACCGCGCTGGTCATCGACGACGAGCCCGATATCCGCGAATTGCTGAGCCTGACTTTGCAACAGATGGATATCAAGACCCGGACCGCGGCCGACCTGGCCGAAGCACGCGCACTGTTGCTCAAAAAACCGTTCGACCTGTGTTTTACCGACATGAAATTACCCGATGGCAGTGGCCTGGACCTGGTCGAATGGATGCAGGAACAGACGCCGAATACACCGGTGGCGGTCATCACGGCGCATGGCAATGTCGAGACCGCGGTCCGGGCGCTCAAGGCGGGCGCTTTCGATTTCGTATCGAAGCCGCTGGATCTCGATGGCCTGCGCAAAATGGTCAAAACGGCGCTGCGCCTGCGCAGCAACCAAACGCCGGTCGATGAAGATCACGACACCCACCTGATCGGCGATTCCATGGCCATGCAGACCGTGCGCGACCTGATTGCCAAGGTCACCCGCAGCCAGGCGCCGGTGCATATTTGCGGCGAGTCGGGGACCGGCAAGGAACTGGTTGCGGTCATGATCCACGAATCGGGGCCGCGGCGCGACGGTCCGTTCGTGCCGGTCAATTGCGGCGCCATACCGAGCGAATTGATGGAGAGCGAGTTCTTCGGCCACAAGAAAGGCTCCTTTACCGGCGCGGTCGCCGACAAACCCGGTCTTTTCCAAAGCGCGGAAGGCGGCACGCTGTTCCTCGACGAGGTGGCGGAACTGCCGCTGCACATGCAGGTCAAACTGCTGCGGGTAATCCAGGAAAAAGCCGTGCGCCCGGTCGGCAGCGAGCGCGAAGTGCCGGTGGATGTGCGCGTGCTCAGCTCGACCCACCGCAACCTGGCGGAACTGGTGGCGACGGGGGAATTCAGGGAAGATCTTTTTTACCGCATCCATGTCATCGAGCTGCATGTTCCGCCGCTGAGAGACCGGGGCAGGGATATCCTGCAGCTATCCCGTTTTATCCTGGCCCGGCTGGCGGAACAGATGGGCCTGCCGGTACCGGCGCTCGATGCCGATGCCGAGTCGGCCCTGCTGGCGCACCCGTTCCCGGGCAATGTGCGTGAGCTGGAGAACCTGCTGGAAAGGGCGCTTACGCTGAACAGCGGCGACACCATCGGCGCGGCAGATCTGCAGCTGGATCCCGGTAGCGCGAAGCCGCCTGAAGAACCGGACAGCAGCAAGCTTGGCAGCCAGCTCGAGGGCATCGAGCGCGAAGCCATCGTCAAGGCGCTGGAGCAAACCCGCTACAACAAGACCCGGGCCGCGAAACTGCTCGGCATCAGCTTCCGGGCGCTGCGTTACCGGATCAAGAAGCTGAAAATCGAGTAGCATGAGCGGGCGCCGAGCCGCCCGCTATTTGACAGAATCACCGTCTGCTAAACGCGACCAGGTGACGGAATTTGTCAGCTTCTGACGCGAGGCGGCCACAGATTGGGACGGTTGACCCACCCGGATGCACCTGTTTTCTGGCCAAACAATTATTTTTTCTTTCTAATTCAGTTACTTAAAAAGGTGCTGGTTTTTTTGGCATGGGGATTGCAGATATAGAGGCAGCCATTTGGCCGTTTTATATCAAACCTCTCCAAGGAGACAGAAATGAAAAAGATCCAACAGGGTTTTACCCTTATCGAACTGATGATCGTGGTCGCGATTATCGGCATCCTGGCCGCGATCGCTATCCCGGCGTATCAGGATTACACCATTCGCGCGCAGGTGACCGAAGGTCTGAACCTGTCGGCGGCTTTGAAGGCTTCCGTGTCTGAAGAATTTGCAGATTCGGGCCTTTGGCCGGCCGACCTGGCTGCGCTTGGCATTACCAACTCGCCGTCCGGCAGGTATGTTAACGACCTGATTTTGAACAATGGTACGATCAGCGTTACTTATGGTAACGATTCCAACGCGACCCTGGCGACAGCGGGCGCAAACCTGCTGACGATCAAGCCGTGGGTCAGCCTAAACCTGGATGTGGTCTGGGCGTGTGGCAACTCCGGTATGCCGGCCGGCACCGGTGAAGCACCCACAGGTCCCTCAGACACGATCGCTACGACCGTTCCGGACAAGTACATGCCGTCTGCTTGCCGTCCATAATACTTGTCTGAACACAATCTGGTTTTACACCAGATTTAGGAAACCCCTCTTGCGAGGGGTTTTCTTTTTGTGTCTGGCAATCTCCAATCGGCAGGCGCCAGCAAAATAAACCGGCTGCCGGCGATTTCTGTTTTCGCCGGCCCGCTATTTGAGGTAGCTTTGTTGGTCTGAGTTTTTGGAGACCGACCTTGCCCAAGCATCGCCAACAGGGTTTCACCGTTATTGAACTGATCCTGGTTTTTGTCGTGCTTGCGGTTGTTGCGGGCCTGCTCGCGCTGGCGGTGGATGTCTACCGGGTTCGTGCCCAGGTCGGCCACAGCCTGGCGGCGGCGCAACCCGCCCGCGAAGTGCTGGAGCGATTCTTCCTGGACACGGGCCGCGCGCCGCTGGCCGAGGAAGAGCTGACCCGGCACGGCCTGGCCATGCCGGGCGTGCCTGATTACCTGTCGGCGCTGCGGCTGGAAGGCGGGCGGCTGGAGCTGGTGTTCGGCAACCGGGCCAGCGCGCGCCTGGTCGGGCATACGCTGGCGCTCAGTCCTTATGTATCGACCGATGGCGAGATGATCTGGCATTGCGGCGACGCGCCGCTGCCGGCCGGGCTGACCGGCCTGGCCGTGCCTGCCGGGCCCAGGGCGCCGGCGATGGTGCCGCGGCAGTTTTTGCCCCCGGCGTGCCGGAACTGAGTCGCGCAAAAGTACCGGCAAATTACGATCTGGACTGATTCCAGGTGGGTTCCCCATCCCTGTGCCAGAACATTTTCCTGAAAACTTGCTAAACGTATCTGAAAATCAGTAAGTTATAGCGCTCGCCTGTGCGACCAGGCAGGGATGGAATCAAGCGAGGCGGCAGGCATATATTTCCAAAAATGCTGCCTGTGTCACTTTATTTTTAAACATAAGTCAGTAAAGTCTGGCTTGTTCGGTGGGGTTTGCTGCCCCGCCGCAGGCTTGGGGGCCTTATAAATGGCGGTAGCTGCAAAGAAAACCCATCTGACTGGCCTGCCCAGGCGCCTGGTGCAGGAAGAAATCTGTACCGAGGAAATCGTGCAGCAGGCCATTGCGGCCGCCAAGAAGGAAAAAGTCACGCTGGTTACCCACCTGATCGACAACCGGCTTGCCGACGCGCAGGACGTAGCCCAGGCGGCTTCCCATGAATTCGGCGTACCGACCTTGAATCTGGAAGCGCTGGCTATAGACATCGAGGTCTGCAAACTGGTCAACCAGGACCTGCTGACCAAGCACAAGGTCCTGCCGCTGGTCAAACGCGGCAAACGCATTTTCATCGCGGTATCCGACCCGACCAACCTGCACGCACTCGACGAGATCCGTTTTCAGACCGCGCTTAGCGTCGAAGCGGTCGTCGTCGAACAGGACAAGCTCGACGACGCGATTGGCAAAGCCATGGAAGCCATGGATACCAGCATGGATGCCTACGACGACGACGATTTCGACCTGGAAAACCTCGAAATCAGCGCCGCCGAAGATTTCCAGCCCGATGAGGTCAGCAGCGCCGACATAGACGACGCCCCGGTCGTCCGTTTCGTCAACAAGATCCTGCTCGATGCCATCAGGAAGGGTGCGTCCGATGTCCATTTCGAGCCCTTCGAGAAATTCTTCCGGGTACGCGTGCGCCAGGACGGGGTGCTGCGCGAAGTGGCCAAACCGCCGGTCGCGCTGGCCGGCAAAGTCTGCGCGCGCCTGAAGGTCATGTCGCGACTCGATATCGCTGAACGGCGGGTGCCGCAGGACGGCCGCATCAAGATGCGGATTTCGAAAAACCGGTCGATCGATTTCCGGATGAATACCTGCCCGACGCTGTTCGGGGAAAAAGTCGTCCTGCGCATCCTCGACCCCGCCAGCGCCCAGATGGGCATCGAGAACCTGGGCTACGAGGATTTTCAGCGAAAACTGTACGAAGACCAGCTCGCCAGACCTTATGGCATGATCCTGGTCACCGGACCCACCGGCAGCGGCAAGACTGTTTCGCTGTATACCGGTCTGAATATTCTGAACAGTATCGACCGCAATATATCCACGGCGGAGGACCCGGTCGAAATCAACATGCCGGGCGTCAACCAGGTCAACGTGAATTACAAAGTCGGCCTGAATTTCGCGACCGCAATGAGAGCCTTCCTGCGGCAGGACCCCGATGTCATCATGGTCGGCGAGATTCGCGACCTGGAAACCGCCGATGTCGCGATCAAGGCGGCGCAGACCGGTCACCTGGTGTTGTCCACGCTGCATACCAACGATGCGCCGAACACCCTGACCCGGATGGTCGACATGGGCGTCAAACCCTACGCGATCGCGAGTTCGATCAGCCTGATTATCGCGCAGCGCCTGGCCAGGCGTCTTTGCAACGAGTGCAAGGAGGCGCGGGACATTCCGCCGGAAGCGCTGTTGAAAGAAGGCTTCACCCGCGAAGACATCAAGCGGGGATTCACCATCTATGGACCGGTCGGCTGCGCGCGTTGCGTTGCCGGCTACAAGGGCCGGACCGGCATCTACCAGGTCATGCCGGTGACCCACGAGATAGGCCAGATTATCCTGCAAGGCGGTAACGCGACCCAGGTGGCCGAACAGGCCACTCTCGAGGGTGTCTGGGACCTCCGCCGCTCGGCGCTCGAAAAAGCCAAGCAGGGCATTACCGGGCTGGAAGAAATCAACCGGATCACGATAGATTAGGCGGAAAGAACCAGGCCACCTTCAAGGCACAAAGGACCACCTAGCCATGGCAAACGCAGCAATCAAACAAATCCCCTTCATCTGGGAAGGAACGGATCGCAAGGGCAAGCGCATCAAGGGTAAATCCCTGGCCAGCAGCGAAGCCGCGCTGCGCTCGACACTGCGCCGCCAGGGCCTGGTGCCGATCAAGGTGCGCAAGGAAAGCACGCTGTTTTCTTCCCAGGGCAGGGTCACGCCAGCGGATATCGCTATTTTCAGCCGCCAGCTTTCGACCATGCTGACCGCCGGCATCCCGCTGGTGCAGGCCTTCGAGATCGTCGCCGCCGGTCACGATGTGCCGGCCGTGCGCAAACTGATCCTGAACATCAAGACCGATCTCGAGGGCGGGACGACGCTGGCCGACGCGCTGGCCAGGCACCCGCTGTATTTCGACGATCTTTTCGTCAACCTGGTGCAGGCCGGCGAGCAGGCCGGCGCACTGGAATCGCTGCTCGACAAGATCGCCACCTACAAGGAAAAAACCGAGGAGCTCAAGAAAAAAATCAAGAAAGCCCTGACCTATCCGACCGCGGTCCTGGTTGTCGCCCTGGTCGTGACCGTTATTTTGCTGATCTTTGTGATCCCGCAGTTTGAAGATCTGTTCAAGGGTTTTGGCGCCGATCTGCCGGCCTTCACCCAGATGGTCATCAACCTGTCCGAGTTCGTCCAGGCCAAGGGCTGGTTCATGGCCATGGTCGCCGGTGGCGGCATGTATGGATTTCTGCAATGGAAAAAACGCTCGCGCAAGTTGCGCCACGTGCTCGACAGGATTTCCCTGAAACTGCCGATTATAGGCACGATCCTCAACAAGGCGGCGATCGCCCGCTTCGCCAGGACGCTGTCGACGATGTTTAACGCGGGCGTGCCGCTGGTCGAAGCCCTCGAATCGGTCGCCGGCGCCACCGGCAATATCGTCTACGAGGTTGCGGTCCTGCAGATCCGCGAAGAAGTGGCCACCGGTCAGCGCCTGGCGGCTTCCATGGAGAATGTCAACCTGTTCCCCAACATGGTCATCCAGATGATCGCGGTCGGCGAGGAGTCGGGTGCGCTGGATGACATGGCCTCGAAGGTTGCGGATTTTTATGAAGCAGAGGTCGACAATGCGGTGGACAACATGAGCAGCCTGCTCGAACCGATGATCATGGCCATCCTGGGCGTGCTGGTCGGCGGTCTGGTTATCGCCATGTACCTGCCGATTTTCAAGATGGGTTCGGTCATCTGATTCGAAGGGCTGCGCATGGTTTCTCGTATTGTCATACGAAGCCGCTGGTAAAGAAAAGCAAACGCCGCACGCGATGCGGCGTTTTTATGTTCGTCCGGCAACCAGGCAGAATATGAAAAAATTATGGCTGTAATCAACTTCATTGCCGGCATTCCGCCGTTTTACCTGGGCCTGGCTTTTCTGACCGGCCTGATGGTGGGCAGCTTCCTGAATGTCGTCATCTATCGTTTGCCGGTGATGCTCGAACACGATTGGAAACAACAATGTTCGGAGATCATGAAGCTGGAGGCCGTGGAGGAAAAAGCCACGTTCAACCTGCTGACGCCGGCCTCCACCTGTCCGTCCTGCGGCCACCGGATAACCGCCTGGCAAAACATCCCGGTATTGAGCTACCTGGTGCTGCGTGGAAAATGCGCAGCCTGTTCAGCCCGGATATCGCCACGCTACCCCGTGGTCGAATTGTTGACCGGCATCGTCTCGGTTGCAGTCGTCTGGCGCTTTGGCTTTACCCTGGAAGCGCTGGCGGCCCTGTTTCTGAGCTGGACTCTTATCGCCTTGAGCGGGATCGACCTGGATCACAAGTTGTTGCCCGACTCGCTGACCTTGTTGTTGCTGTGGACGGGGTTGCTGATCAGCCTCGCCGGCGAACTGGTCCCTGCGGAAACACTTTTTATCAAGCCTGCGGACAGCATTGCCGGCGCCGTCATCGGTTACCTGGCGTTGTGGTCGGTTTACCAGCTGTTTCTGCTGATCACGGGCAAGGAAGGCATGGGCTATGGCGATTTCAAGCTATTGGCCGCGCTAGGCGCCTGGCTTGGCTTCCAGCAACTGCCGCTGGTGATTTTTTTCTCAGCCATGGTCGGGGCGCTGGCCGGGATCGTCATGATCTTCGCGCTGGGCCGCGACCGGCAGATACCGATCCCGTACGGCCCGTACCTTGCTGCCGCGGGCTGGGTGGCGTTGATGTGGGGCGGCGACATCAGCGCCTATTATTTCCATATTGCCGGTCTGGCCTGATGCTAAGGATCGGCCAGACTGTGCAACAATAATGCGCGCCTCATGCGAGCAGAAGAATGAACCAGGATGACTTGGGAACCGCCGCCACGAACATGTTCAGAGTCGGTCTGACCGGCGGCATCGCCTGTGGCAAGACTACGGTTGCCGACATGTTTGCGGCACTGGGCGCCCAGATCATCGACACCGACGAGCTGGCTCGCGACCTCGTGGAACCCGGTGAGCCGGCGCTGGAGTCCGTTATCGAGCATTTCGGCAGTACGATCCTCGATGACGATGGCCGGCTCGATCGTCGCGCGCTAAGGCGCCTGGTGTTCTCGGATCCGGAGAAAAGACACCTCCTGGAGCAAATTCTCCATCCCGCCATCCGCCAGCGCATGATCGAATCCAGCGCCATCGTGCGCGGGCCCTACCAGGTCCTGGTCATCCCGCTGCTCGTGGAGAGCCACAGCGATGGCCATGTAGACCGGGTCCTGGTCGTGGATTGCGACGAGGAAGTACAACTCCGGCGCCTGATGAACCGCGACCACGAATCCCGGGAAACTGCCGAAAATATGCTGGCGGCCCAGATATCCCGCCAGGACAGGCTGGACCACGCGGACGACATCATTGACGGCGGAAGCGGCCTGGAAGCACTGCAACAACGGGTAAAACAGCTCGATCGATACTATCGCGAACTGACGACCAGTTTGCCGCATATCGGCCCATAGTAGAGAATACCCGCATGTATATTCCTGCCAGCCAGCATTCACAACCAGCGGACGATTACCTGGTCTATGAGCAGCCGCTGGCGGAGCGCATGCGTACTTTTCTGCGCATAGAATTTCTCTATCAGCAGTCCCTTTATCATTCAGAAATGGATGCGCCATGGAGCAGCCGTGCAGCGGTCGACAGCCTGCTGGGGATTATGGCCATCCTGACCCGGGGCGATGTGCGTGGCGATGTGCTCAAGGAACTCGAGCGTCACACGGTCGAGCTAAACCGGTACCAGGCCAAATCGGGGGTGGACGGCGGTCGTCTGCAGGCCCTCCTGACCAATCTCAGCAGCCTGCGTGATCAGCTGAACGGGCAAGACACGCGGTTCTTGCAACGCCTCAAGGAGTCTGACTTTCTTTCCGCGGTCAAGCATCGCAGCGCAATACCCGGCGGCACCTGCGAGTTCGACTTGCCGGACTACAACCATTGGCTCCACCGCGATATGCAGGACCGGCGCAAGGACTACGAAAACTGGATGGCAGATTTGCGGCCGCTTTGCGATGGCGTCGCCGAGCTGTTGTGGCTGACCCGGGAAAGTATTTCCGCCGCCGAGTCGACCGCAAAGGCCGGCATGTTTCAGCAAGCCCTGGAAAAAGGATCGTCGGTGCAAATGGTGCGGGTCGCAGTCCCGAGAAGCGCCAACGTATTTCCCGAGATCAGTGGCAGCCAGCAGCGTTTTACCGTGCGTTTCCTCGAATGGCAGGACACCGACCATCGGCCGACCCAGACCACCGATGATATCGACTTCCTGCTTTATCTTTGCTGACTTCCCGTAGCCACGGCGAAACAGCCCTGACCCCGTATCTTTTACCGGCCTCCGGGCTGTCTGCACCAGAACCCGCTGGTTCCAGCCACCCCTTGGGCGCCATGGCGCCAGGCCGTTTCCAGGTCGCCCGGCGCGAGGCCACCGAGCGCAAACACCGGCATGGACACTTCTGTCAGCAAGGCGCTAAAACCCGGCCAGCCCGATGGCGGGTGATCCGGATGACCGGGGCCAGGCAAGACCGGCCCGAGTACGCAGAAATCCGCCGCGGCACGTTCCGCCGCAGCCAGCTCGGCAGCTGAATGACAGGACGCGCCAACCACGAGTCCAGCGGGTTTTTGCCAGCCACCCAGCTGCTCGAGAAAGCGAGCGGGAACATGGCAACCTGCCGCTCCCAGCCGCTCACCGAGCGGCAAAAGCTGTTGCGGAGCGCCATTGAGCAGCAGGCGCGTCCCGTAGGCCTCGCAGCGGCGAACAACGGTTTTTGCCAGCCGGCCGAAGGCGCTCGCCGACCACCCCGGGCAGCGCAGCTGCAACAGCGAAACACCGAGATCCAGGGTTTGTTCGAGCTGGTCCAGCCATCGGGCCACGGCATTTTCGTCGTTCACCGGCGGGGGTGGCGTAATGACATAGGTGGCGGGTAATTCCAGGCTGGCGATGATGGGCCGGTCTGCATCCAGCATCCCGATACGTCTCAATTCGGCAGGCTCAACCCAGCACAATTCATGCCCTTCGATATTGCGCGGCTGGCCGGTGAAAGCGGTGATTTGCCAGACTTCGAGGAGCACGTTTTTTTCCGGGTATGCATGCCGCAGGGTGATGCGCCGCCGCGCACCGCTTACTTCGATCCCCAGCTCTTCATGCAGCTCCCGCACCAGGGCGCTGCGGGAATCCTCACCCGCTTCGATCTTGCCGCCGGGAAACTCCCACTGCCCTTCGCGGAAGGTGCCAGGCAGGCGTCGCATCAGCAAAGTCCTGCCATCCTCGCGCTGCAAAATTCCCACGGCCACCCTGATCATTCAGGCTCCGTCTGGCTACCTGAGGCGGCCGTGGCACTGCTTGTATTTCTTTCCCGAACCACACGGACAAGGTTGGTTACGACCGACTTTCGGCTGCTCCCGGACAAAGGGCACGGCCGCTTCGGGCTCCTGCGCAGGCCGCCCCTGTGCAGCGGCATCGGTCGCAGACGCGCTGCTTGCCTGGGCATGCTCAAATTTCATCCCGCTGGTGTCCCTGCGCTGGCTTTCAACGGCGGCAACATCTTCTTCGCTGCGCACCTGTACCCGCGACAGAATGCTGATCGAATCATGCTTGATCGAATCAAGCATGACTGTAAACATGTCAAAGGCCTCGCGTTTATATTCCTGCTCCGGGTTTTTCTGCGCGTAACCGCGCAGATGAATGCCCTGCCGCAGATAATCCAGCGCGGCCAGATGTTCACGCCACTGTGAATCCAGCTGCTGCAGCATCACGGCTTTTTCAAAATGCCGCATCACGGGTTCGCCTATGGATTTCACTTTTTGTTCATAGGCTTCTTCCACGGCATCGCAGATTTTCCCGCGCAGGTCTGCTTCGACCAGCTCGTCATCGGCATCCAGCCAACCCTGGATATCGACCCGGGTCACGAAGTCGTTTTCCAGCGCCTGCGACAAGCCGGGAACATCCCATTGCTCTTCGACGCTGCCCGGCGGCACGAAATTGTCGATGACCTGGTCGACGACATCGCGCCGGATGGCGCGTATATCTTCTTCCATGTCGGCGGCTTCCATCAGGCCATCGCGCTGGTAGTAGATCGCGCGCCGCTGATCGTTGGCAACGTCATCGTATTTCAGCAGTTGCTTGCGGATATCGAAGTTGTGAGCCTCGACTTTTCTCTGCGCCCTCTCGATCTGACGGCTCAGCATCTTGCTTTCGATCGCTTCGCCCTCGCGCATGCCGACGCGCGACAATAATCCCTTGACTCGCTCGGGATCGCCAAAAATGCGCATCAGGTTGTCTTCGAGCGACAGGTAGAACCGGCTGGACCCGGGATCCCCCTGGCGTCCGCTGCGACCGCGCAGCTGATTATCGATACGCCGCGATTCGTGGCGCTCGGTACCGATGATCCGCAGCCCCCCGGCATCGATAACGGTCTGATGCCTTGCCTGCCAATCCTCGGTGTGCTTTTTCTTCTGCGCCTCGTCGATCTCGCCCAGCGCTTGCAATTCACCCGCCAGGCTACCGCCCAGCACGATATCGGTGCCGCGCCCGGCCATATTGGTGGCGATCGTAACCCGGCCCGGCCGGCCGGCCTGGATAATCATTTCCGCCTCGCGGGTGTGGTGCTTGGCGTTCAGGACCTGGTGTTCGATATTTTTCTTTTGCAGAATATCCGATAGGAATTCGGATGTTTCTATAGACGTAGTACCCACCAGCAACGGCTGCGAACGCTTCTGACAATCCTGAATATCCTCGATGATTGCTTCAAATTTATCGGCGCGAGTCAGGAAAACCAGGTCCGGCTCGTCGTCACGGATCATCGTCTTGTCGGTCGGAATAACCACGACTTCGAGTCCGTAAATCTGCTGAAACTCATAAGCCTCCGTATCGGCCGTTCCGGTCATGCCGGAAAGTTTGTCGTACATCCTGAAATAATTCTGGAAGGTGATGGAGGCGACGGTTTGATTCTCCTCCTTGATCGTTACGCCCTCCTTTGCCTCGACGGCCTGGTGCAGCCCGTCCGACCAGCGGCGCCCCGGCATGGTCCTGCCGGTAAATTCGTCGACGATCACGATCTCGCCCTGGTTGACGATGTAGTCGACGTCTCTTTGGTACAAGGTGTGGGCGCGCAGCGCAGCGGTCAGATGGTGCATCAGGCGAATGTTGGCGACCTCATACAGGCTGTCGCCTTCCTTGATCAACCCGGCCCTGGCCAGCAATTGCTCCACTTTCTGGTGCCCGGCCTCGGTCAGGTGAGCCTGCTTGCTTTTCTCGTCGACACTGTAATCACCCGGCGCTTCGAACTCGGGCGCCGACGGTTCCGCCTGCACCGTTTCCTGGCGTTCCAGTTTCGGGACCAGCGCATTGATGCGCTGGTATAGCTCGCTGCTTCCTTCCGCGGGACCGGAAATGATCAGCGGCGTGCGGGCTTCGTCGATCAGAATCGAGTCGACTTCGTCGACGATCGCAAAGCTCCGGTCGCGTTGCGCCTTGTCGGTCAGCCGGAATGCCAGGTTGTCGCGCAAATAGTCGAAGCCAAATTCGTTGTTGGTGCCGTAAATCACATCACAGGCGTAGGCCGCGGTCTTGTCGACGGGGTTCATTCCGCTCTTGATGACCCCGACCGTCAGACCCAGGAATTCATAAATCGGCCTCATCCAGTCCGCATCGCGTTGCGCGAGGTATTCGTTAACGGTGACGATTTGCACGCTGTCGCCGCCGAGCGCGTTCAGGTAAGCGGGCAAGGTTGCGACCAGGGTCTTGCCTTCCCCGGTGCGCATTTCCGCAATTTTGCCTTCGTGCAAAACCAGGCCGCCGATCAACTGCACATCGAAATGGCGCAGGCCCAGGGTCCTGACCGACGCTTCACGCACAACGGCAAAGGCTTCCGGGAGCACGTCTTCCAGTGTTTTTCCGCTGGCTACCGCGGCCTTCAGCTGGTCGGTCCGGGCCCGCAGTTCGCTGTCACTCAGGGCCTGAAGATCCGCTTCATACTTCCCGGCTTTGGCTACGTCTTTTGCATATCGCCTGAGCAGGCGCTGGTTGCGGCTGCCAAACAGTCGGGTAAAGAAATTCTCCATCAATGTTCCTCGTGGCGCGCCCGGATCGAACTGGAGGCAAAAAACCCTGTTTCAAGACCTGTACGCGGCCAGGCGGCCCACAGGCGCGGGGGGACAAACGGCAGTATTTTACGGATAAGCCGAGACTTTAGGTAGCTTGTTGTGGAGGATTTTCCGGCTCGGAGAATCAGCGCGTGCCGCGAATGTATTCCAGCGGGTCGACTTTTCGCCCGCCACGCATCACTTCGAAGTGAAGGTTTGGCCCGGTCGCCCGGCCGGTCCGGCCCATCAAGGACACGACCTGGCCCTTGCTGATTTGATCGCCGACCGCGACCAGGTTTTTGGAGTTGTGGGCGTAGCGTGTCGAATATCCGTTGCCGTGATTGATTTCCACCATCTCGCCATAGCCATAGCGATCACCGGACCAGGTCACCACTCCGGCGGCAACGGCAATGACCTCCGACCCTTCCTTGCCGGCAAAATCCACCCCTTTGTGCCTGGTCGCCTTGCCGGTAAACGGGTCGGTGCGCAACCCAAAATAGGATGAAATCCAGCCTGCGCGAACCGGCCGGCCCTCGGGATGGACTTCGTCGCTGAGGGTGCGGTTTAGCATCAGGTCTTCGAGTATGTCGAGTTGCCTGTGGCGATCCTGGATCTGCATGGCCAGCGTATCCAGCAAAAACTCCAAACCCGGCATTGCTACCGAATGGCCCGGCGCCTCCGGTTCGGGGCCTCCCAGGGCCGGTGAGGAATCGAAATCAAACTCACCGTCGTCCAGATCTGCCATTTGCGTCAGACGCCTTCCGAGGGCCTCCAGGCGAATCACCTGGGCATTCATCTGTGCCAGTTTTACGGAAAGGGCGTCGATCTTTTCCTGGCCCACCTTGCGGGTTTCTGCGAGCAATTGTTCCTGCGCATTCAGTTCGGCCCGCCAGGCCGCGAGTTGCTCCTCGGGGCCGCCGGCGCTGATAAACCCGCTGATCCTGCCCAGGGAAAAGGCAGCAGCAAGGATCAAGCCAAAGCCCAGGACCGCCACCAGCAAATTGACCGGATGGCGCAGATTGATGTGCCGTGCAACGCCGCTCCGGCGAGTGACCAGTATCAGGTTCATGCCACGTCCCGTTGTTCCAGATTCGATTGCAAGGCGGGCATAGTCTGGCGAACAGGCACCAACTGCCGGCAGGAAACCGGCAGCTCAAATCGGTCAAGTTCAACTATCCTCACACTGGCAACCCCGCTATCCTAGGTTTTCCCGTAGATCGGTGGTTTTGCGTCCCCGTCTTTCGATGAGTTTGCTTTTTTCAGTTCCACCAATATGCCGAGAAAATTCATGCAAAACAAGCCACTAACCCAAATTTTGTGACCTGGGCCACATTATGGAAAAACCCTCATTCCGATCGCTGGACAAAGTCCTGCAGGACAACAGCAGCGGGCTCTCCCGGATAATCCACCAGGCCAGCCTAATGGCCGCCCTGCGCGAATCGGTCGCAGAACTGCTTCCCGAGGACCACCGCGCACATTTACACGGCGTCTCGCTGAAAGAAGATCAGAGTCTGACCTTGCTAACTGAATCTGCGGCCTGGGCCAGTCGTTTTCGTTATCTCGAATCTGCCGTTCGCCAGGGCCTCAAAACAAAAACAGGCCTGGCGATCGGCAAAATCATTATCAAAGTGCGGCCACCAGCGAATAATGCTCTTTCTGGTTCCGTCTAAGCCGGGCTAAATCGCCATCACCGGCGCTGCGTAGGAAATCGGCGATTCCGCAGCATCCTCAAAAGTCACTTCCTCCCATGACTTCTGATCGGCAATCAGCGCTCTGAGTAAGGTGTTGTTTAATGTGTGTCCGGACTTGTAGCCGCTGAACTCGCCAATCAGGCTATGGCCGAGTAGATAAAGATCGCCGATTGCGTCAAGAATCTTGTGCTTGACGAACTCATCTTCGTAACGCAGGCCATCTTCGTTCAGCACCCTGAAATCGTCCAGCACGATGGCATTGTTCATGCTGCCACCCAAAGTCAGTTTCCTGGCACGTAAAGCTTCGATATCGCGCATAAAGCCGAAGGTCCTGGCGCGGCTCACTTCCTTGAGGAAGGAAGAGGTGGAAAAATCGATAACCGATTCCTGGACATGGCTCTTGAAAACCGGGTGGTCGAACTCGATCCGGAATTTGACCTTGAAACCTTCGAATGGGACAAGCTGCGCCCATTTATCGCCCTCTTCGACACGCACCGGGCGCTTGATACGAATGAGCTTTTTCGCGCTATTCTGTTCCTGGATGCCTGCCGACTGGATCAGGAACACAAACGGCCCGGCGCTGCCATCCATGATCGGCACCTCGGGTGCGCTGACCTCGACGATCGCATTGTCGATGCCCAGACCCGCAAACGCTGACAACAGATGCTCCACGGTCGCAACGCGGACATCTCCGCTGACCAGGGTCGTGCCCAGCATGGTATCGCCGACATAGCCCGCCTGTGCGGGAATATTGACCACCGGATCCAGGTCGACCCGGCGAAACACCACACCGGTGTTTTCGGCGGCCGGACGCAGTGTCATCAACACTTTCTTGCCGGTGTGCAGACCCACACCGGTTGCCTGTATCGAATTTTTGAGCGTTCTCTGGCGCAATGAACTTTCCAATAAAATGTTAAAAATCAGCCACTTAAACAGAGACAACACACCGTGCACGCAGACGCTTCACTCGCGCGCCTGGCGCTGCCGAACCATCGATACATCCGGATCCTGCGGCTTGCTAACCCTTGGTATTACCCTTGTTATATATTCTTGACCGCGAAAAATACCACAGTCGACAAAATCACGCCATGTTCATGCAACGGCGGCTCGCGCCGCCGCTGCCTCAATCGGCCTGTCGACGCAGGAACGCGGGTATATCCAGTACCTCTTCGCTGGGCATCGCCCGGCTGCCGGACTCATACATCTTGCTGCGCCGGGCAGCAGTCGGTGTTTCCAGGTACGAGTAATTGGGGTCGCCGTTCGCGGCTTTCTTGACGACCTCCATTTGCGGCCGCGCCGCCTGGGCGGTTTCCCCCAGCCCGGTCGCGACGACCGTGACCCGGATACTGTCCTTCATTTTCGGATCGATCACCGTGCCAATCACGACCGTCGCGTTTTCCGAGGCATATTCCTTCACCGTGTTGCCGACTTCCTGGAATTCGCCGATCGACAGGTTTTCGCCCGCGGTGACGTTGACCAGAATGCCGTTTGCCCCGGCAAGATTGACATCCTCGAGCAGCGGGCTGGATGCGGCGGCCTCGGCCGCTTCCCTGGCGCGGTCGGGGCCCGAGGCCGTTCCCGAACCCATCATCGCCATACCCGTTTCAGACATCACCGTACGGACATCCGCGAAATCGACGTTGATCAGGCCGGGTCGCGTGATCAGTTCGGCGATTCCCTGGACCGCTCCTTGCAATACTTCGTTGGCTGCCCTGAATGCATCCAGCAAAGTGGTTTCACTGCCAAGTACAGAGAGCAATTTTTCGTTGGGAATGGTGATCAGCGAATCGACATAGCGGCTGAGCTCGTTGATACCCTGTTCGGCGACCGCGCGCCGCTTCGCGCCTTCCATTTCGAATGGCCTGGTCACGACGGCGACGGTCAGGATTCCCATCTCCTTGGCGGTTTGGGCGACCACGGGCGCGGCGCCGGTACCGGTTCCGCCACCCATGCCGGCGGTGATAAACAGCATGTCACTGCCTTCGATCACTTCCTGGATGCGGTCGCGGTCCTCCATCGCGGCCTGCCGGCCGATTTCCGGATTGGCGCCCGCACCAAGCCCCTTGGTGATGTTGCAACCGATCTGCAACGAGGTTTTCACCTTTGCGCTTTTCAACGCCTGCGCATCGGTATTGGCACAAATAAAGTCCACGCCATCGATTCCGGCCGCGACCATGTGCATGACCGCATTGCCACCTCCGCCACCGACTCCGATGACTTTGATAACCGCGGTTTGGCTGTACGAATCCATTAACTCAAACATCACTCCCCTCCTTAGCATCAGCACTTAACACGAAAAAAATATTCAAAAATTTCCCTGGAACCAGGTTTTCATCCGCTCCCAGGTATCCGTAAGACCGCCACCGATCGGCGAAGCAGCGGCCTTGTCGGCCAGCGCCTCCTGTGCGTAAAGCAACAGGCCCACACCGGTGGCATAAATCGGGTTACGAACCACATCCGACAATCCTTGAACGAATTGCGGAACGCCGAGGCGCACCGGCATGTGAAACACCTCTTCGGCGAGTTCGATCGCACCTTCCATTTTCGAGCTGCCGCCGGTCAGGACGATGCCGCCGGCAACCAGTTCCTCGAAGCCACTGCGCCTCAGTTCGTCCTGCACCAGCATGAATAATTCCTCGTAGCGCGGCTCGATGACTTCGGCCAGCGTCTGCCGCGCCAGTCTTCTCGGTGGCCGGTCACCCACGCTGGGTACTTCGATCGTTTCGTCCGGGTTGGCCAGTTGCGACAAGGCACAGGCGTAG
This sequence comes from Pseudomonadota bacterium, assembly GCA_022560735.1. GTDB lineage: Bacteria > Pseudomonadota > Gammaproteobacteria > Steroidobacterales > MnTg04 > MnTg04. Next base: position 230,644 of record JADFSO010000001.1, on the reverse strand, counting down.
CGAACCTTGAGCTCCTCCGCATACTGGGTGGGCGTGCGCAGCGAGATCGCTATATCGTTGGTCGCCTGGTCTCCCGCAATAGGAATCACCGCCGTATGGCGAATGGCGCCGCCGCTGAAAACCGCAATGTCGGTGGTGCCGCCGCCGATATCCACGAGGCACGCACCCAGCTCTTTTTCATCCTGGGTCAGTACCGCGTAACTCGATGCCAGCTGCTCGAGAACCACGTCTTCGACCTGCAGTCCGCAACGCTGCACGCACTTGATGATGTTTTGCGCTGCGCTGACCGCACCGGTCACCATGTGAACCTTCGCCTCGAGCCTGACCCCGGACATGCCTATCGGCTCGCGTATGCCTTCCTGGTGATCGATGATGAATTCCTGCGGCAAGACGTGAATCGTTCTCTGGTCCGCCGGTATCGCGACCGCCTGCGCAGCTTCGATCACACGCTCAACGTCGCCGCGGGTCACTTCCTTGTCCCGTATGGCGACGATGCCGTGCGAATTCAGGCTGCGGATATGGCTGCCGGCGATTCCCGCATGGACGGTGTGGATTTCGCAACCGGCCATCAGTTCGGCCTCTTCCACCGCACGCTGAATCGACTGGACCGTGGATTCGATGTTCACGACCACACCCTTTTTCAGCCCGCGGGACGGGTGGCTGCCGATACCAATAACCTCGACTCCTCCCTCGTCGGTAATTTCGCCGACGATTGCGACCACCTTCGAGGTACCGATATCCAGCCCCACGATCAGATTTCTGTCACCTTTTCTCGACATTCTTTTTCCTTAGCCGCTGTGTGCGGTTAACCGGGCGGCAACCGCCGCCTCATCCTGTTTACGCCAGCCAATAGCGAACCCGTTGCTGTAGCGCATATCGACGTATTCGACCTTTCCCGGATCCGCGCCGACGATATCCAGCACCAGGTCGCTGTAGCGCCTGATCCGCTGATCGACGCGATGCCGCCCCAACCGGACGGCGACACCGTTACTGAGCGTCATATCCCACGCGCCACGCGGGTCGCGCACCAGCCCCACGACATCCAGCCCGTGCGGCAACAAATATGAACGTGCCTCCAGAAAGCGCTTGACGACTTCAGCTTCCGTTCCCGGCGGTCCGGCCAGAAAGGGCAAGCCGGCTGGCACATGACGGCTGTCAGCTATGAACAGCTCGCCGCGAACATTGAGCAGACCCGATTCACCCCAGCGAGCCGCCGGGCGTTGCTCGATCAGCGTAATGTGCAGACCGTTCGGCCATTGCCGCCTGATACGCACCTGGTCCACCCATGGCAATCGCCCGATGGTTCTTGACAAGCCATCGAGATCCAGCGAAATGAAGCCGCCGTGCATGTTGGCGAGAACCTCGGCCTCGATCTGGCTGGCATTGACCCTGGCAAACGGACCATCCACCTGAATGCTTGCGACCGGCCGGTCCAGCAGCAGGAACACGAAGATCACCGAGGCGGTAACAGCGAGCAAGGTGCCCCCGGCCAGCGCAAACCGCCTGATCGCGACCCAGTCGATCAGCGGTTCGTGCCGTTGGCGTTTGCGATTGCGCCGGTTAAGCATGACCACCCCCAACCGGCTGGCGGGCTATGAAGCTGGTTTCGAGAATGCGCCAGCACAACTCGGGAAAATCGATGCCCTGCTGTTGCGCCGCCATGGGCACCAGGCTGTGGCTGGTCATGCCGGGCACCGTGTTGATTTCCAGGATTTGCGCTTCGCCCCGGTCATCGAGAATGAAATCGACCCGCCCCCAGCCTGCGCCACCGATATCCGCAAAGACCTGCAGGGAAATCTTGCGCAAGCGAAGCTCCTGCTCGGCGGACAGACCGGCCGGGCAGTGATACCGGGTGCTGTCGCTAAAATACTTGGCCTGGTAATCGTAATAACTGCGGGGTGTTTCTATGCGAATGATCGGCAGGGCTTCGCCTTGCAAAATGCCGGTCGTGTACTCGCCGCCATCCAGCCACAGCTCCGCGATGACGCAATCGTCATGCCGGCAAGCCAACTCGTATGCCGCCTCGAGATCCGCGGCATCGGTGACTTTGCTCATCCCCAGGCTGGAACCTTCGCAGACCGGTTTGATCGCCAGCGGCAAACCGAGCTCGTCTGGCAGGCCAGCCAGGTCGGCCACGCCGGTCAGCACTCGAAACGGCGGCGTCGGCAGACCACAACCGAGCATCAGCAGCTTGCTGCGGTACTTGTCCATCGCCAGCGCCGATCCTTGTACGCCGCTGCCCGTATATGGCAGACCCATGAGCTGCAGCGCGCCTTGCAGACTGCCGTCTTCACCGCCGTGACCGTGCAATGCGATCCAGACCCGGTCAAAACCGCCGCTCGCCAGCACCTCGAGCAAATCATCGGCGGCATCGACGCCGTGGGCATCCACGCCTTTTTCCTGCAGGGCCGCGAGCACGGCCTCGCCGGTCAGCAAGGAAATATCCCGCTCGGGCGAGAGCCCGCCATAGACCACGGCGACGCGGCCAAAGGCGTTTGCATCGCGAATCGTCTTACGCGTCTCAGTCTGCAAGACTCTCTCCCACGATCCTGACCTCGGCCACCAGCTCGACGCCGTGTTCCTCGCGTACCTGGCGCTGAATTTTTTCGATCAGGCGTTCGACATCGGCCGCCGTCGCGTCACCGGTGTTGATAATGAAATTGGCGTGCTTACCGGAAACCTCCGCACCGCCAAGACGCAAGCCTTTCATCCCGCAGGCGTCGATCAGGCGTGCCGCGTGATCGTCCTGCGGGTTGCGGAAAACGGAGCCGCAGCTGCGCAGGCCGATCGGCTGACTCTGCTTGCGCCGCGCGAGCAATCTGCGGATGCCATCGATGCTCGCGTCCGCCTGCTCGGCGAAATCGAACAAGCCGGCGACAAACCATTCAACGGCAGGCATTTTGACGGTGCGGTAGGACACCTCGAATTCAAGCCGTTGCCGGGTCCGAATCCGGCCGGCCCGGTCGACCGTCTCGACCGCGGCAACCTGTTGCCAGGTTTCGCCATCGAAGGCCCCGGCATTCATCGCCAGCGCACCGCCGACCGTGCCTGGTATCCCGGCGAAGAATTCGGCCGGTCCGAGTTTCCAGCGGGCGCATTGCCTGGCCAGCTTGGCGCAGGCAACGCCGGCCTCGGCCCGCACCAAGCCGTTGTCGAGCCGCTGCAGCTTCGCCAGGCCGGGGTGAGTCGCGATAACGACCCCGCGCAATCCGCCATCGCGAACCAGCAAATTACTGCCGAGACCGAGCCAGTGGATTTCGGTGCCGCTATCCAGCCCGGCCAGAAAATCGGCCAGGTCCTGCGCATCGGCCGGCTGAAAGTAAACATCGGCAGGGCCGCCCACACGCCAGGAAGTATGCCGGCTCATCGGCTCGTTGTGCCGGATCCGGCCGCGGATCGCGGTGCCGGCCAGCGCGTTCATGATCCGGCTTCCACGGTCGGCAGACCGCAGTGCGATTGATTTTGCAGGTCTTCGGCGAGCGTGCCGATATCGCCCGCGCCCAGCAACGCAACAATGTCATCGTCGGCGACTGTTTTGCCCAGCATCCCGGGCAAATCAGCGAGTTCACCCAGCAATATCGGCTCAAGCTCTCCGCGTGAGCGTATCGCTTCGGCCAGCGCCGGGCTGTCGGCGCCCGCTATCGGCTGTTCACCGGCAGGATAAACCGGACACAACAGCAATACATCTGCGCCGGACAAGACTTCGGCAAACCGGGCAAACAGATCCCGGGTCCGGGTATACCGGTGCGGCTGGTAGGCAAGCACCAGGCGCCGTCCCGGCCAGCCAGAGCGGATCGATTCCAACACTGCGCTGATTGCAGTCGGATGATGGCCGTAGTCGTCGATCAGCAGAACCTGGCGACCGCCCAACTGAATATCCTGGACCTGGAAGCGCCGGTCGATACCGGCGAATTCCCGCAACGCCCGGGCTACGGCATCGTCGGCAATATCGAGTTCATGGGCGACGCTGATCGCGGCCAGCGCGTTTCTGACGTTATGCACGCCGGGAAGATTCAGGGTAATCGCCAGCGGCTCACGGTCCGGCCGAAGCGCAGTGAAACTGCAACTCGCACCTTGTTGCCGGACATTCTCCGCCCGCACATCGGCAGCCGCGCTCAGGCCATAGGTCGTTACCGGTCTGGCGATCTCATCGAGTACATCGGCAACGCCCTCATCGTCCAGGCAGACTACGGCGAGCCCGTAAAAAGGCAGGTTATGAATAAAATCGATAAAGCTCTGCCGCAGCCTGGAGAAGTCACCGCCATAGGTTTCGAGATGGTCGGCGTCGATATTGGTCAGCACGGCGAGCATCGGTTGCAGATGCATAAAAGAGGCATCGCTCTCGTCGGCCTCGGCAACCAGGTAGCGACCGGTCCCCAGGCGCGCGTTGGTGCCGGCGCTCTTGAGCAATCCACCGACGACAAAGGTCGGGTCCTCACCGCCTTCGGCCAGCACCGAGGCGATCAGGCTGGTCGTCGTGGTCTTGCCATGGGTACCGGCAACCGCGATCGCGTAGCGGAAACGCATCAACTCGGCCAGCATTTCCGCACGCTGCACGACCGGCAGGCGCCGCTGCCTGGCCGCGGCGATCTCGGGGTTGTCTGCGCCGATCGCGCTGGATACGACGATCACATCCGCAGCACCGACATTTTCAGCCGCGTGACCGATGGCAATACTCGCCCCCAGCGACTCCAGCCGCCTCGTGACCCGGCTGTGGCGCAGATCCGAGCCTTGAACCTGGTAACCCAGGTTGATCAGCACCTCGGCAATCCCGCCCATGCCGACCCCGCCGATCCCGACAAAATGAATCCGGTTGATCCGCCGCATAGGGGTGTTCATGACCCGCCCTTCTGCCGGCTCGAGGCAGAACCCGGCTCATCGCCCAGGGTGCCAAGACAGGCGCGCACGACCTTGCCGCAGGCGCCGGGAGCAGCCAGCGCCCTGGCCCGGCCAGCCATATCGAGCAGGCCTTGCCGATCGCCGGAAAATTTCAAAATCATGGCGGCCAGCGAATCCGCCGACAGGTCTGCTTCGGGTAGCAGTACGGCAGCCCCCGCGCGAACCAGCCAATCGGCATTCAGGGTCTGGTGATCATCGACGGCCGACGGGAACGGCACCAGCACTGCGGCCAGCCCGGCGGCCGCCAGTTCGAATACGGTCAATGCACCGGCGCGACAAATCACCAGGTCCGCCCAGCCATAGGCGTCGGCCATTTGTTCGATAAACGGTTCCACGCGCGCATCGACGTCATGCAGCCGGTACGCAGACTTTGCCTGGTCCAGGGTCTTAGCACCGGCCTGGTGCCACACCTGCGGCCGCTGGCCGCCATCGATTTGCGCCAACGCCAAAGGCGTCATCGTGTTGAGGCGCAACGCACCCTGGCTGCCGCCCAGGACAAGCAGGCGCAGGCTGCCACTGCGCCCCGCCATTCTCCGGCCTGGTTCGGCCAGCGAAAGTATTTCATCGCGGACCGGGTTGCCGACCGTCTCGACCCCGGAGCGGATGTGCCCGGGGTTCGGAAAGCTGCCCGGAAACGCTTCCAGGACACGATCCGCGATCCGTGCGAGCGAGCGGTTGGTCAGACCAGCGACGGCGTTTTGCTCGTGTATGACCAGCCGGCGACCGAGCAGGCGGGCTGCCAGCCCGCCGGGGCCGGAAACAAAACCGCCCATGCCGAGCACCACCGACGGCCTGGTTTTTCGCAGGATCGATAAGGCCTGAAAAAGCGCCCTGAGCAATCGAAACGGCGCCAGCAGCCAGCTGACCACGCCCTTGCCCCGCAGACCGGAGACCGATATCCACTCGATCGGTATTTGTTGCTGCGGAATGATCCTGCCTTCGAGTCCGCGCCGCGTACCCAGCCAGACGACATCCCTGCCCATGGCCGCAAGCCCGCGGGCGACGGCAAGCGCCGGGTACACGTGGCCTCCCGTCCCCCCCGCCATGATCATGACCGGACCGCTCATCTGCGCGACCTCCGGCTGCGGGCCACCTGCCGTTTGCGGGCGCCGCCGTGAGCGCCGATCTGGCCCAGCTCCAGGCGAATCCTCAGCAACAACCCGAGCGCGACAAAGGTCACCAGCAAGCTGCTGCCGCCGTAACTGAGGATCGGCAGGGTCAGCCCCTTGGTGGGCAGCAGACCCAGGTTGACCCCCATATTGATAAACGCCTGCAATCCCAGCCAGATGCCGAGACCGGCAGCCAGGTAGGCCTGGTAATAGCGGCCGGCCTCGGCCGAGTATCGCGCCAGCCAGAAAGCGCGCCAGACCACCAGCAGGAACAAACAGACGATCAGCAGCACGCCGGCAAAGCCCAGTTCCTCGGCAATCACCGCGAATACGAAATCGGTGTGCGCCTCAGGCAGGTAGAACATTTTCTGCACGCTGTTGCCCAGCCCGACACCCAGCCATTCGCCGCGACCCACGGCGATCAGCGACTGGGTAAGCTGAAACCCGGAATCGAACGGATCCGCCCAGGGGTCGAGAAAACCGGTGAGTCTTTTTAGCCGGTATGGCGTAGAGACCGCGAGTACCGCCAGGGCGCCGATCACGGCGACAAACAGCATCAGAAAATCCCGCAGGCGCACGCCGCCGAGAAACAGCAGGCCCAGCGTCGTTCCCAGCAGCACCGTCGCCGCGCCAAAGTCGGGTTCCGCGAGCAACAAGGCGCAGGCCAGGCCAACCAGGAAAACCGGTCCGGCCAAACCGGTAAAATTCGTCTGCAGGGCTTCGCGCCGGCGAACCAGGTACCCGCACAGGTACATCACGATCAACAAGCGGGCCGGCTCGGAAACCTGTAGCGAAACAGGCCCGAAATTTATCCAGCGGGTCGCCCCGTTGACCGTGCTGCCGACACCCGGCAACAAGACCAGGACCAGCAAGGCCAGCCCGAGCAACAGCAACAATGGGCCGGTTCGTTGCCACAGTTGCGTCGGGATCAGCATCGCCATGAAACCGCCGGTCAGGGCGAGCAACAGGAACATCGCCTGTTTCTGCAGGTAATAAAACGCATTGCCGGTTTCATTTTCGGCGATGCTGATCGAGGCCGATGTCATCATGACCAGGCCCAGCAGCAACAAGGTTGCGGTCAGCCCAACCAGCACCGGGTCCAGGTAGCTTCGCCGCGGCAGGCCGGCGTTATACATGGTGATCGCCGGCGTGCTCACGCAAGCACCTCGGCCACGGCGGCTGCGAAAACCCGGCCGCGTTCGCTAAAATCGGCAAACATATCCTGGCTGCCGCAAGCCGGCGACAACAGCACCGTGTCCCCGCAGCGCGCCTGCGCGTGGGCGATCTCGACGGCCTCACGCATACTGCCGGCATGAGTTACGGGGCAAACCGGGCGCAGCACCTCGGCGATTGCGTCTGCATCCTGGCCGATCAGGATCGCAGATCTCGCTTTGCCGGCCAGCGCCGCCGCCAGCGGGGAAAAATCCTGGGCCTTGGCCTGCCCCCCGGCGATCAGCAGCAACGGGCCTTGCAAGCCTGCGGCCGCGGCGACCGCGGCACCGACATTGGTGCCCTTGGAATCATCGACCCAGCGAATGCCATCGCGCTCGACAACCAGCTGGGTTCGGTGGGGCAAGCCGGTGTACCCGCGCAGCGCGCTCACACAGCTATCCATGGGCACCAACAGGACGTCGGCCAGCGCCAGCGCCGCCAGCGCATTGGCCAGGTTGTGCCGGCCGGCAAGCGGTAGCTCGGCTGCGGCGAGCAGCGCTTCATTACCGCGCGCAAGAAAACAGTCTGCGTCGCTCAATCCATCGCCCAGTAAACCAAAATTATTTTCGCCGGGGGCATCCAGGCCAAAACTCAGGTACTCGCATGCAGGCGGCAGCAGCGACATCACCGTGGCATCGTCGCGATTGACGATCGCTGTTTCACAGCCATCGAATATCCTCGCCTTGCTGGCCGCATAGGCGGCAAAGTCGGCATAGCGATCCAGGTGATCTGGCGAAAGATTGAGCAAGGCCGCGACCTTTGCCTGCAGGCCAAAGACCAGGTCAAGCTGAAAACTGGACAATTCCAGCAAGTACAGTTCGGGGGCGTCTCCACGCAGCAACTCGAGCGCAGGCGTGCCCAGGTTGCCGCCGGTCCTGGTCCGGACCGCGGCCTTCTCGAGCATCGCCGCCAACATGGTGGTGACCGTGCTTTTGCCGTTGGAGCCGGTGATGGCGACCAGCGGCACGCCGGTGTCGCGGGCACGCTGTGCCAGCAGACCGATGTCGTTACCCATGGGCAGGCCCCGGGTCTTTGCCTCCAGCAACACCGGGTGGTCGAGGGGAACACCCGGCGAGACCAGGACCCGATCGACCCGATCCAGCCAGCCGGCCGGGTATGCACCCAGCGCCAGCTCGACATCCAGACCCTCTTTTTGCAAAGCCTCCAGCCCCGGCGGTTTCTCCCGGGTATCGGCAATCAGCACCGCATCGCCCTGCGCCGACAGGAAGCGGGCCAGCGACAAACCGGTGACGCCCAGCCCGAGCACCAGGCTGCGGCAGCGCACGCCATTACCGACCGGCTCGGCGCCCGCCATTAAATGATTTTGTTGACCGCTACCTGGCATCGGGAAAACCTGTCAGCGAATCTTCAACGACGACAATCCGACCAGCACCAGGATCACCGTAATAATCCAGAACCGCACGATGACCTTGGGCTCCGCCCATCCCTTGAGCTCATAGTGATGGTGCAGCGGCGCCATGCGGAAAATTCTCTTGCCGGTCAGCTTGAACGAAGCCACTTGCAAAATGACCGAGACCGTTTCGATCACGAATACGCCACCCATCACCAGCAGGATCAATTCCTGGCGCACGATGACGGCGACCACACCAATCGCGGCGCCCAGCGCGAGCGCACCGATATCGCCCATAAAAACCTGTGCCGGATAAGTGTTGAACCAGAGGAACCCCAGCCCGGCGCCGGCCAGCGAGGCACAGAACACCATCATTTCACCCGACCCGGCGATATACGGAATACCGAGGTACTCGGCAATGACGATGTTGCCCGAGGCATAAGCGAAAATACCCAAGGCACCGGAAACCAGCACGCAAGGCATGATCGCCAGGCCATCCAGCCCATCGGTGAGATTGACCGCGTTGCTGGTGCCGACGATCACGAAGTAGGTGAACACCAGGTAAAAGCCGCCGAGCGGAATGAGCCAATCCTTGAAAAACGGGATCAGCAAGGCATGTTCGATGGCCGGGTTCTGCGCGTTGTAATAAAGGACCAGCGCGGCCGTGATCGCGGCCATCGACTGCCAGAACAATTTCGTCCGGACCGACAGGCCCTGCGAGTCTTTCAAAATCAACTTTCGGTAGTCATCGATGAAACCGATGGTGCCGAACGCCAGCGTCACCCCGAGCACGACCCAGACATAATAATTATCGAGCCTGGACCACAACAGCGTACTGAGCGAGATCGCGATCAGGATCAACGCGCCACCCATGGTCGGCGTGCCCGCTTTGGGCAAGTGGGTTATCGGGCCAAAATCGCGAACCTGCTGGCCGATCTGGCGAATACTCAGATGGCGGATCATCAATGGACCCACCAGCAGAGAAATACTCAGCGCGGTCAACGCGCTGAGAATCGCCCTGAAGGTCAGGTAACCGAACAGATTGAAGCCCGAATAATGCTGACTGAGATAATCCGTTAGATACAGCAGCACTTTTTATTCCCCCTGAGACTCGCCGATTTCCGTTGCGTTCCTGCACAGCGCATCGACGACCTTGTCGAAACGCATGCTCCTCGATGCCTTGAGCAACGGAATAACCTGTTCGTTGCTGTCGCCGCTGCCGTTTGCATGCGCGGCCGGCAGATCCTTGCTCAGCGCATCGATCAACGCGTCCAGGCCGTCGAAGCACCGGCTCTCGCCCGGGAAAGCGGCCGCCGCCCTGGCCGCCAGGTCACCGCAGCTGTAAACCCGATCGAAACCGAGTTCGCCGGCCACCAGCCCCAGCTCGTGATGCATGGTCTCGGCATCCGGCCCGAGTTCGCCCATGTCTCCGAGGACCAGCCAGTGCTGCCCGCCGAGACTGGCCGCGAATTCCATTGCGGCCCGGGCCGATACCGGGTTGGCGTTATAGCTGTCGTCGATCAGCCAGCCGCCGCCTTTACGACTGAGCAATTGCAGGCGTCCGGCCAGTTGCCGGGCGGCTTGCAAACCCTCGCGTATATCATCGATACCCGCGCCCGCCGCGGCTGCCGCGGCCGCCGCGGCCAGCGCATTCATCACGTTGTGCGTACCGGCAAAGTTCAACTCGAGCGGAATACTGCCGAGCGGCGTGGTCATCGAAAAACTGAGCCAGGGTTGTCCATCGCGGACACCCTGCGACACATCGCCGGCGGTGAACCGGGCGTCCCTGCCCAGTCCAAAACCGATGATCTCCCGGTTGCCGGCCAGTTGCTTCCAGAGCCCGGCGTATTCCTGATCCGTGTTGATGATCGCGGTACCGTCGGCCGGCAAGCCGTCGAACAACTCGCCTTTCGCCCGGGCTATCCCTTCCGGGCTGCCAAAACCCTCGAGGTGTGCACTGCCGGCGTTGGTGACCAAACCGACCGTCGGGCGAGTGAGCGCGGTCAGCCCGGCTATTTCGCCGGCATGGTTCGCACCCATCTCGATGACCGCGGAGCGATGCTCCTTTGCCAGCTCCAGCAAGGTCAGCGGCACGCCGATAGCGTTATTCAGATTACCGCGCGTGCTGAGTACCGGTCCGCGCCGCGCCATGATCGACGCCAGCATTTCCTTGACCGTGGTCTTGCCGTTGCTGCCGGTGACGCCGATCACCGGGATATCGAATTCCTGCCGCCAGGCGGTCGCCATCTGCCCCAGTGCCAGCCGGGTATCGCCGACGCACACCTGGGGCAGGGCAAGCTCTTGCAACTGGTGAACGAGCGCGCCAGCCGCCCCTGTATCGGCGACGGCAGGCACGAAATCGTGACCATCGAAGCGCTCGCCCTGGATCGCGACAAACAGCTCACCGGCCGACAGCGTGCGGCTGTCGATCGACACGCCGATGAATTTTGCGTCGTTGCCATGCAGCTGGCCGGCGAGTCGTGCGCTGATCTTTTGCAAGCTGCCGCCAATCATCAGGACTCCTCCAGGATCCGGAGAATTTCCTGACTGTCTGAAAATGGCAGCTTGCGACCGGCAATTTCCTGATGGGACTCGTGGCCCTTGCCTGCAACCAGCACGATGTCACCGGGTCCGGCCTGATCCAGCGCCGCGGCAATGGCCTCGCGCCGATCCGCAATCGTGACCACGTGGCCGGCGTCAGCCGTACCCGCTTTTATATCGGCAATGATGGCAAGCGGATCTTCGCCGCGGGGATTGTCGCTGGTGACGATGACCTGGTCCGCAAACCTGGCGGCAATTTCACCCATCAACGCCCGTTTTCCCTGGTCGCGTTCTCCACCGCAACCGAACACACACCAAAGTTGTCCCGTCGCATGCCGGCGCAGCGCGGACAGCGCTTTCTCAAGCGCGTCCGGGGTATGCGAATAATCGACGATGGCGATCGGCCGCCGGTCGCCGACGCTCACCACCTCCATGCGCCCCGGCGGTGCGGCCACGCCGGCCAAAGCGTGGATCGCATCTTCTGCCGCAACTCCGTCGATCAGCAGGGCCCCCAGGACCAGCGCCAGGTTGCTGGCATTGAAATCGCCGAGCAGACCGCTGTCCAGGCTGAATTCGCCCCAGCTTCCGGCGAAGCCGAGTTCCAGCCCGCGGGACGTTTCCCTGACCCGCTCGAGGCGCAGAAATTCTCCGCGCCCGCTTGCATCCGCGTTCCGTCCAACACGCAGCAACCTGATTCGCTGTTGCAACTGGTCGATGATGGTTTCGGCGTAGGGGTCGTCTACATTGATGACCGCGCGATCCAGCTCCGGGTTCAGGAACAGCCGGGCCTTGGCCGCCCCATAGCTTGCGAGGTCACCGTGGTAATCGAGATGATCGCGACTGAGATTGGTAAACAGCGCGGCGCTGAAATGAACCCCATCGACGCGGCCCTGGTCCAGCGCGTGCGAGGACACTTCCATCGCCACATGAGCGGCCCCGAGCCCGCGCAGCTCGGCCAGCCGCCGGTGCACACCGATGCAATCCGGTGTGGTCAGCTCTGCCGCCGACAAAGCAACCGGAAAACCATGACCCAGCGTGCCGATGATAGCGGCGGACTGGCCGCAGGCATCCAGCGCACTCGCCAGCAACCAGGCGCAAGTGGTCTTGCCATTGGTCCCGGTAATGCCGGTAACCTCGATTTTCTTCGATGGAGCATCGAAAAACAGTTCTGCCATACGGCCCAGGCGGCGCCTCAAGTGAGGTACCTCCAGCAAAGGCACGCTGGTGTCGACCGCTGGCGGCCGCGTGCCGATCGAGGATTCCCAGGCAACCGCGACCGCACCTTGCGCCAGCGCCTGCCCGAGGTAATCCAGACCATGAGCATGGGCGCCGGCACAAGCCAGGAACAAGCTCCCCGCGACCACCTCGCGGCTGTCCAGCGTGATATCGGTGATCGCCGGGTTGCCGGCCAGCCTGTCCTCCGGGATGCCAAGCAACCGGGCCAGCGAGATGCCGGCTTTTGCGGGCGCCGGCATCATCGGGTTCTCGCCGCCGCGGCAGCGGGCTGTATGCGAGCTTGTACGATCGCGCCCGGTTCCGGCCGGTATGGGGTCAGCGCATCGGGCGGTACCGCCAGGTAACGCAGCGCACCGGACATGACCGCGGAAAAAACCGGTGCGGCCACATCGCCGCCATAATATTTTTCGCCGCTGGGCTCGTCGATAAGGACCACGATAACCAGCCGCGGATCGGTGGCCGGCGCAAGACCGGCGAACACGGCGATGTAACGGTCGGTCGAATACCCGCCCGCCTGAAATTTCCACGAGGTGCCGGTTTTGCCCGCGACCCGGTAACCAGGCACGGCCGCTTTCCTGCCGGTACCGCCGGTACTGACCACCCGCTCCAGCATATCGACCACGGCGATCGCGGTCTCCGTGCTAATCACTCGCTCACCGGCTTCGGGCCGATCCGTTCGCAACAAGGATACCGGCCGGCGGATACCGTCTGCCGCCAGAACTGCGTACGCTTGCGCCAGCTGCAGCGGCGTCAGCGACAAACCATAACCATAGGCCAGCGTCGCCTGGCCGATCTCGCGCCAGCGACTGTAATCATTCAACAGGCCCGCCGATTCACCCGGGAAACCACTGGTCGTCAACCGACCGATACCGAAGCGGCTGATGATCCCGAACAAGTACTCGGCATCCAGCGACAAGGCTACCTTGGTCGCACCCACGTTGCTCGATTTGGCAAGAATCGTCCCGATCGGGATGACGCCAAGATTCCGCGTGTCCTCGATGGTCTTGCCGAGCACCGTGAGCCAACCGGGCGATGTGTCGATCCGTGAATGCGGCGTGTACTGCCCGCTTTCCAGCGCCGCGGCAATAATCAGGGGTTTGAAGCTGGATCCAGGTTCGAAAATATCGGTTACCGCCCGGTTGCGGTAGCGCGACGGAGAAAACTGCGAGCGATCGTTCGGGTTATAACCGGGCTGATTCACCATCGCGAGCACTTCGCCGCTGGCGATGTCCAGGACCACGACAGAACCTGATTTCGCATGGTGGTGCTGGACCGCCGCTTTCAGTTCGCGATAGGCCAGGTACTGGATGCGCAAATCGATACTGCTGACCAGGTCTTTGCCGGGCCGCGCCGGCCGGATGCTCTCGACATCGCCGATCACCCGCCCCAGCCGGTCCTTGATGACGCGTTTGGCGCCCGGTTCGCCGACCAGCCACTGGTCATATGCCAGTTCCAGACCCTCCTGACCGCGGTCATCGATATCGGTAAAGCCAAGTATATGCCCGGTCACCTCTCCGGCCGGGTAATAGCGGCGATATTCGCGCTGCAAATAGACCCCGGGAATTTCCAGGTCCATGACGGCGGCGGCTTGTTCGGGCGACAGGTGGCGGCGCAGAAAAATAAACTCACGCTCCAGGTTGCTGGTGATCTGGCGCAACAGGTTTTCCGGGCTGCGGTCGAGGATTTTTGCCAGTTCGCCAATGCGATCTGTGGACCGCGCCAGCGCAGGCGGATCCGCCCAGACCGAGTCCACCGGCGTGCTCGCCGCCAGGGTTTCACCGTTACGATCGAGTATCGACCCACGATGCGCGCTGAGCGTGATTACCCTGAGATGGCGCGCATCCGCTTGCCGTTCGAGGAACTCCCTGTCCAGCACCTGCAATTGCAGTGCGCGACCGATAATCACCAGCGAAACCAGCGCGAACATTGACATGACCAGCCAGGCACGCCAGCGGAACTGGCGCAACAGTTCCTGCTTGCTGTTGCGTTTCATGGCTTGACCACCAGCAATTGTTCCGGACCCGGCACGACCATGCCCAGCTCCTCGCGCGCCATACGCTCGATGCGCGCATGTGTCGCCCAGGTACTTTGTTCGAGTTGCAGCCGGCCCCAATCGATATTGAGCAGGTCGCGCCTGGCTTCCTGTTTCTGCAGTTCCGAAAACAACCGCCTGGATTCGTGTCGCGCATAGACGGCGGCGATGGCCGATATGCCGATGGCCAGCCACAGAATGAACAGCATCAGTGAGTTGAACCTGCGGTCGGCCAGCATCACAATCTCACCGCGATGCGCAGCACAGCGCTCCTCGCCCGAGGGTTATTCGCTACTTCTTCCGGCTGCGCCTTGATCGCTTTACCAACCCGTTTCAGTCTTGGCTGCGCCTGCGGCGGAATATCCGGCAGACCGGCATAAACCGGGTCGGGCCTGGACTGATCCCGCATAAAGCGCTTGACGATGCGGTCCTCGAGCGAATGAAAACTGATCACGCAAAGCCGGCCGTCCCTGGCCAGCAAGTCGATGCTCTGCGCGAGACAATTTTCGAGTTCCTGCAACTCCTTGTTGATAAAAATCCGGATCGCCTGAAAGGTTTTTGTCGCCGGGTGACGCTTGCGTCTGTGCGCCGGCACCAGCGGTTCGATGATTGCAGCCAGGCTAGCGGTCGTTCGTATCGGCGCGTCCGCGCGAGCTTCGACGATTGCGCGGGCAATGCGTTTTGCCTGTCGTTCTTCGCCGTAACGAAACAGCACTCGGCTGATCTCCCGCTCTTCCGCCTGCGCGAGCCAATCCGCGGCGCTGATCCCCTCATCGGGCGACATCCGCATATCCAGCGGACCATCCGAGCTGAAACTGAACCCGCGCGCCGGGTCGTCGAGCTGCGGCGACGAAACGCCCAGGTCCATCAGGACTCCATCCACCAAACCAGTCATGCCTTGTCGCCGGACAATGTCGGTTATCTCCCCAAATGTTCCCCGGCAAATGCAGAACCGGAGATCACGCCCGAGATCGGACTGTGCTGCTGCCACCGCTTCCGGATCCCGGTCGATGGCGATCAGCCGACCCTTGTTTTCCAAAATCCCGAGGATGGCCTTGCTATGACCTCCGCGGCCAAACGTACAATCCAGGTAGGTCCCGGATGGTTTTATTGCCAGCCCCGCCAGCGCTTCGTCCAGAAGCACCGGTTTGTGCAAATTCATTCTCGTCACAGGCCGTTACAAAGACAGTGATTCGAGTTCAGGCGGCAAACCGGATTCACCGGTCTGCTCATCCTCGAGCCATTCGTCGATCCGCTGGCTCCAGCGCGCTTCATCCCACAATTCGAATTTGTTCCCCTGACCAATCAGCAGCGCCTGCCGATCGATCGCGGCGAATTCCCGCAGTTCTTTGGCCAACAGGACCCGGCCGTGTGAATCCAGCGTCACGTCGCTGGCATAACCGACCATGAACTGCTGAAGACGGCGAGCCTGCGGATGCAGACTCGGCAGGCGAATCAGTTTTCTTTCGATTTCTTCCCAATCGGGCAACGGGTAAATCAGCAGGCATTGCCGGTCCACGGTGATCACCAACTGGCCATCGCTGCGCTGGCCGATCCGCTCGCGATAACGGATCGGTATCGCCAGGCGACCCTTGCTATCGACGGTGACCTTGTTTGCCCCTCGAAACATCTGAAATCCCTGTTACCGTGGCTGGAAATCCCTAGATTTCCCACTTTTTCCCACTCTGCGACACTATAGGGAGCGCATCGATTGGCTGTCAACAGTGAAAACTCATGTTTTTTTAGCTAAGACAGTGACTTAGGAGCGACAGTTCATGCTTGGAGGAGCGCCTAGACAGACCGAAAATCAGTAAGTTACAAATGCTTTTTCAGGCTGAATCTAAGCTTTCTGCCGGTTTTTCTTTTTTTGCGGTTCGACAGATTTTTCGATGCTGGCAAAAAACAGCGGGGAGCCGGCCGATAAGCCGGGTTCTGTCTTGGACAACCATTCATCTGGGATCTGCGTCGCCGCAGACCTCGAGCAACCTACCCGGGAACCCGCGCGGGCCGCGCGTGGCAAAAGCCTGTTCCTCTATTTGGTCTTGCTCCAGGTGGGGTTTACCGTGCCGCGGAATGTTGCCACCCGCGCGGTGCGCTCTTACCGCACCCTTTCACCCTTGCCGGCGCCGAAGCGCTTAGGCGGTCTGCTCTCTGTTGCACTTGCCGTAGGCTCACGCCCCCCAGGTGTTACCTGGCACCTCGCCCTGTGGAGCCCGGACTTTCCTCTGCACAAAAGTACAGCGATTGCCTGGCCGACTCCCCGCTACCAAGGTAAGGCCAGCCAGCCGATTTCTCAAGCGCTTATTGACCTCTATTTTTTCCCGGCAAGCCGGGTCGCCAGCGCATAGACCTCCCGGCGCGGCAGACCGCTCACCCGGCTGGCTATCCGGGCAGCCCTGGCCGGTGGCAATTCGGTCAATAACTCGTTGAGCAGCGCGCTGACATCCTGCGCCCGGGTGGTCACGGCGCCGTCAGCCCCGGAGATCACGATGACCAGTTCGCCACGACCCATATCGCTTTCGCGTTTCGCCCGCGCGGCGAGTTCGTCCAGCGAGCCGTGGTAGACGGTTTCGTATTTTTTGGTCAGTTCCCTGGCCAGGCAGGCGAGCCGGTCACCACCGAGTATCTGCGCCATGTCATCGAGGACTTTCTGCAACCGGTGGGGGGCTTCGTAGAAAACCATCGTCCTCGGCTCGGCAAGCAGCGTTTTCAGATGCGTGGTGCGGGCAGCGCTTTTGGCCGGCAGAAAACCCTCGAACACGAACCGGTCGGTCGGCAATCCCGCGATACTGAGCGCAGCCGTCAGCGCGCTGGGACCGGGTATCGGCACGGCTCGCAGTCCCTGCTCACGCACCGCTTTTAGCAAACGATAGCCCGGGTCGCTGAGCAAAGGCGTGCCGGCATCGCTGATCAGCGCAACGCAATCGCCGGCGTCCAGCAGCTGGATGATCTTTGGAATGCGGGCTATTTCATTGTGTTCGTGCAAGGAAATCAGCTTTTTTTCCAGGCCCAGCCGGGTCAATAATTTGCGGCTGTGGCGGGTGTCTTCAGCCGCCACCAGGTCGACCGAGGCCAGCACCTCTTTTGCCCGCATACTGATATCGCCCAGATTGCCGATCGGTGTTGCGACCACATAAAGAATGCCGCGCTGCTCCGACACGATATAATCCCCCCGCTGAAGATGGTACAAGACGCCATCCTGCCTTGAGGAAAACCCGCCATGCAAGTTAATGGAAAAATAATCAAAGGATGCCTGGTTCTGATCGTGGCGCTGTTGTCAGCTTCGTGCGCCGGCACCGGTGGCATCCGCGACCCGGGCCGGCTCAGTGCGCAAGCGACACGGCTGGAACAGCGGGGAGACTACCCGGCCGCAGCAACGCTTTACCTGCGCCTGGCGCAAAGCAGCAAGGGCACGAACCGGGACCGTTACCTGGTGGCCGCCGCCTTTGGCCTTTATCAAAGCGGTGAAGATCAACGCGCACGCGACGCACTGCGGCGGGTAGCCGGCCCACTACAGGGCAACGTTTTGAGCCGCTGGGCCCTGCTCGGCGCCAGCCTCGCGCTGTTGCGCCATGAGCCGGTTGTCGCGGTCGAATTGCTCGGCCAGTTACCGATAGAATTATCGCGCGAAGACCAGGCCTGGGCGTATTTGTTGCGCGGAAAAAGCAGTTTCCAGCTTGGCCAGCCTGCCAGCGGGATTGGCTTCCTGATATACCGCGAAAACTTGCTGACCAACGACATTGCGCTCGACAACAATCAGCAGGAAATCTGGAACGGACTGCAGCAGGTGCCGTTACAGGCGATTCAGGATGACCTCACGGTTGCGGAAGACCCGCTGGTTGCCGGCTGGCTGAACCTTGCCGCGACGGCGAAACTGGCGGACCGCAATCCGTTCCTGTTCAAAACCGCGATCGCCACCTGGCGCAGACATTACCCCGGCCACCCGGCGGATGGATCCTTGTTGCTGCGCGTAATAGAGGCATACCGGATATTCACCGAGTACCCGCAGCAGGTGGCCCTGTTATTGCCGTTGAGCGGCAGGCGCCAGTCCGCGGCACTGGCGATCAGGGAAGGTTTCATGGCCGCTTATTTCCAACAGACCGATGTCAGCCTGCGCCCCGATATCCGTATTTACGATGTCGACAGGCTTGGGCCCGAACAGGCACACCACCTCGCCATCGTCGAGGGCGCGGATTTTGTCGTTGGCCCACTGACCCGGTCGGCGGTCGCCGCCGTGGCCAAAAACAATGTCTCACAGACAAAAATGCTGGCGCTGAATTTCCTCGAAAACAACGTCGATGCACCAGACGGTTTTTACCAGTTTGCGCTGGTCCCGGAAGACGAAGCGCGAGCGGTAGCCAGGCGAATTGCCGGCCAGGGTCTGACCCGCGGCCTGGCATTGGTGCCCAACAACGACTGGGGCATGCGACTGGTCAACGCCTTCAGGGATGAAATGCAGACCCAGGGCGGCGAATTGCTTGGCTATCTTGCCTACGATAGCGGTGCCCAGGATTTCTCATCGACGATCAGGCGTTTGCTGATGCTGACCGACAGCTACTCGCGGCGTAGCCGCCTGCGGTCCACACTGGGTGTCCCGCTTGAGTTTGAACCGCGGCGGCGGCAGGACACGGAGTTCATTTTTCTCGCGGCCAGACCCGCCCAGGGGCGACAAATCCGGCCACAACTCAAATATCATTACGCGGCCGATCTGCCCGTTTTCAGCACCTCGGCAATTTTCAGCCCCGGCGCCGCCGGCAACAGGCTGTTGGACGGCGTGTCCTTTACTGACATGCCGTGGATGATAGACCCCGACCTGTTGCACGGCCAACTCAGCAACATGGTCCATCGGGTTTGGCCGTCGCTGGCGACCCGTGGCCGGCTGTTCGCGATGGGATTCGATGCCTACCGCATGGTGCCGATGCTGCACCGGGGGTCATTTGGCGACCAGCAAGTAGCGGGCATGACCGGTACCTTGTGGCTGGATGCGGATCGGCGCATCCGGCGAGACCTCGAATGGGCGGAAATCAATGGTGGCGAGCCCAGGCTTTTGCCGGCACTGAAAAATAACTTCAGCGATCCCGGCATGATCGATTCTTCAGTCGTGGCTGAGCCCCCGCTGCCCGACGATGACCAGGGTTTCGGAAACTAGTATGCAAACCAGCCAGCAACGGGATGGCGTTGGCGCGGAAGCCATCGCGCTCAGTCACTTGCAAAAACAAGGCCTGATCCGGCTGGACAGTAATTTCTCCTGCCGGCTTGGTGAAATCGACCTGCTGATGCGAGACGGCGATACGCTGGTCGTGACCGAGGTGCGTTATCGCGCAAGCGGCGTCGAAGATGCCCTTTACTCGATCGGTTTTCAGAAGAGGCAAAGAATACGCCGGGCCACCCTCAAATTCCTGCAGGACAATCCGGCACTGGCTGAGTGGCCGTTGCGTTTCGATGTGGTCGCCATCGGCGGTTCGTTGAATGAGCCGCAGATTACCTGGATAGCCGACGCGTTCCAGGATGAGTAAGCAACGGCCATTCATGAGACAATATACCGCGGTGAAGCCATGCCGTTTTTATTGACCAGAACCGGAACCATCAGCAATGGACAGTGAGGATCGAGTAAGACAGCACTTCGCCGACAGCATCGAAATCAAACGCCAGGCCAGCGAACTGGCGCCGCAAGTCAGCCGTGCCGCGACATTGATTACCCGAAGCTTGCTCGACAATGGCAAGATTCTCAGTTGCGGCAATGGCGGATCGGCCGGAGACGCGCAACATTTTTCCGCTGAAATGCTCAACCGCTTCGAGATGGAGCGTCCGGGTCTGCCCGCGGTTGCGCTGACCACCGACAGCTCGACCCTGACCTCGATTGCCAACGACTATAGCTTTGACGATATTTTTTCCAAACAGGTTCGCGCACTGGGTCAGCCCGGTGACGTCCTGCTGGCAATCTCCACCTCCGGTAACTCCGAAAACGTCACCCGCGCCTGCGTGGCCGCACACGAACGCGGCATGAGAATCGTCGCCTTGACCGGTCGCGATGGCGGCGACCTCTCCGCCGCCCTTGGCCAGGATGATATCGAGCTACGGGTCCCGGCACAGAACACGGCCCGTATCCAGGAGGTCCACCTGGTCTTTATCCATTGCCTGTGCGATCTCATCGACCGGGAGTTGCTTGGTGTCCAGGACTAGCCCCGACCTGCCTGCAGCATTCATCGAACAGCTCAGGATCGTTTCGGGGCAACATCAGCAAAGAAAAATACTGACCGACCCGGCCGATTGCTGGGCCTATAGCTATGACAACAGCCGGGGCCGGTCCTTGCCGGCGGCCGTGGCTTTGCCCGAAAGCACGGCTGAAGTCGCAGCGATCATGGCCGCCTGCGCCGAGCACCGGATCGCCGTCTGCCCGCGCGGGAGGGGCACCGGCACCACCGGGGGTGCGATCCCGCCGCAGGGCGGGCTTGCCCTTTCGCTCGAACGCATGAACCGGATCCTCAGCGTGGACCCGGCCAATCGAGTTGCCATCGTCGAGGCCGGTGTAATCAACCAGGATCTGCAGAATCACCTGCAGCCACACGGTTTCTTCTGGCCGCCCGACCCGACCTCGGCCGCATTCTCGACCATAGGCGGCAACCTCGCCTGCAACGCGGCCGGTCCGCGTGCGCTCAAGTACGGAACGCCGCGCGACAACACTTTGGGCCTGACCGCGGTTACCCCTCAGGGCAAAATCATCAGGACCGGCAGCTACACGACCAAGAGTGTGGTCGGCCTCGATCTGACCCGCCTGCTGATCGGTTCGGAGGGCACACTGGCAATCATTACCGAAGCTACGCTTTTGCTGACGCCAATTGCGCCGGCCGAAACGACATTGCGCGCGAGCTATGCGTCGATGAAGGAAGCGGCGGCGGCGGTCTCGCGAATCATGGCGCAGGCCTGCCAACCGCGGGCGATCGAATTCATGGATTCTGGCGCCATCCGTGCGCTTGGTGAGCTGGAGCAAAACCCGCTGCCCGAACAGACCCGTGCCTTGTTGCTGATCGATGTGGATGGCGCCGTGAATGGTCTGCAAGAATCGGTTGATGCGATCAAGGCCGCGGCCCAAAGCGCCGGTCTGCTTGAATGGTTGCGTGCCGGCAGTGCAAAAGAGGCGGCGATACTGTGGCAAAGCCGCAAGGCTCTATCGCCATTGCTGCGCAAGTTGGCGCCGGGAAAAATCAACGAGGACATCGTCGTGCCGGTGTCCAGGATGGCCGAGCTTCTCGACGCACTCGAGCGACTCGCAGGCCAACACCAACTGTTAATCGTCAACTATGGCCATGCGGGCAACGGCAATATACATGTCAACCTGTTGTATGACCCGGCCGATGAGCGACAAACCGCGGCCGCAAACAAATGCCTGGCCGAGGTATTCGAGCTGACCCTGTCGCTGGGTGGCAGCCTGTCAGGCGAACACGGCATTGGTCTTGCAAAACGGAATTTTGTCGATCTGGAAATCGACACCGAAACGCTGGCGGTCATGCGTGGAATCAAGAGCCAGATGGATCCGCTGAATATTCTCAACCCGGGAAAGATGTATCCAGACCAGTCCGGTGATTAGCCCGCAGGTCATCAGCGATTGCCGATCAACGCACGGTCTTGAGTTTTGGCCCGCTGTGGTTATTTGGCTGGTCCGGCGCGCTTCCCGTTACATCCGCATTTCCTGTTCCAGTTCGGACAAGCTGGCCTGAAAAGACGGCCGCGAGAAAATTCTGTCCATGTATTGCTGGATCGGCTTCACATTGCCCGGCAACTCGATGCCAAAATTCTGCAAACGCCACAAAATCGGCGCGACTGTGCAATCGACCAGGGAGAAGTCGTCGCTGATAAAAAACGGCTTCGTGGCAAAAATTTCTCCGCTCGAAAGCAGGCTTTCCTTCAGTTGCTTGCGTGCCTGGTTCGCCGACTTGGTATCGCCGCTGCTTTCTATTTTGTCCGCCAGTTCGTACCAGTCCTTCTCAATCCGGAATAGCGCCAGCCGGAACTGGGCACGGCTGACCGGGTCGACCGGCATCAACGGCGGATGAGGAAAACGCTCGTCGAGGTACTCCATGATCACCCTGGAGTCATACAGAACCAGGTCCCGGTCGACCAATGTGGGCAGGCTGTGATAAGGATTCAGATCGAGCAAATCCTCGGGGAGCTCCGGCCCTTCGACATCGATCAAGTCGACGTTAATGCCTTTTTCCGCCAGCACTATCCTGGCGCGGTGACTGTGTACGCACACAGACTTGGAAAACAGGGTCATAACGGATCGGCGATTAGCCACTAATGCCATAACAAACTCCAAAAACAAAGCGGGATGAGGCGGTGATAAAGCTCATCAAACGGTCACTTGATATCTTTCCAGTATTCCTGTTTCAACAGGTAGGAAAACAAAAAGAACACCAGCAGGAACAACAGCACGCGAACGCCCAGTTTTTTTCGCTCGAGCTTCACCGGCTCGCTGATGTACTCGAGAAAATTAGTCAGATCGCGTACAAACTGATCGAATTCTTCCGGGTTCAACAGTCCCTCGGTGACCCGTTCGAAACCAACCATAACTTTGTGTACGCTGCCATTGACGTCGATGATCGCCTCGTAAACCGGTTTTTGCAGCCCCTGCAACTCCCACAGCACATGCGGCATGCTGGCGCCAGGCAGAAACAGGTTATCGGTTCCGTTGCGTCGCTCGGGGTCGAGGTAAAATCCCTTGAGATAATTAAACACGTAGTCGGTTCCCTTGGCCCTCGCGATCAGGCTGAGATCCGGCGGCACCTGGCCAAACCAGCGACCCGCATCCAGCGGGTCCATTGCGATGTTCATCGTATCCAGCAGTTTCGTACCAACGAACATCAGGTTGTCGGTGACCTGTTGCTCACTAAGCTGAAGGTCGTCAGCCAGACGATTGTAACGGACATATTTCGCCGAATGACAACCCATGCAGTAATTTACGAAGTGCCTTGCGCCACGCTGCAGCGACCGCACATTGCCCAGCACATTGTTGGCCGCTTCCATTTTCGGCCCGCCGGCAGCAACAGACGAAGAGGACAAGATCAATGCGCCCAGGGCAATCGCGCCAACCCATCTGTTCTTAACCATGAAAGGTCACCCGGTCCGGAACCGGTTTGGTTCGGTCCCAACGCGTGTAAAACGGCATCAGCAGGAAAAACAGGAAATAGATGGTTGAAAAAAACCTGGCCGCCAGGGTGTATGCGACCGACACCGGTTGCATGCCAAGGTAGCCCAGCGCCACAAAACTGACCGCAAACAAGGTTACGGCAAGCTTGAAGATCCAGCCGCGATAACGAATGGATCTGACCGGCGAGCGATCGAGCCAGGGCAGGATAAACAGCATCACGATCGCAGCGCCCATCAGCAACACGCCCAGCAGCTTGTCCGGCACGGCACGCAAAATGGCGTAAAACGGCGTGAAATACCAGACCGGCGCGATGTGCTCGGGAGTCTTCAGGCTGTTGGCCGGTTCGAAGTTGGCATGCTCGAGGAAATAGCCGCCCATTTCCGGCGCAAAAAAGACCACGGCGGAAAACAGCGCCAAAAAGACCGCCACCCCCATGATGTCCTTGACCGTGTAATACGGGTGAAACGGAATGCCGTCAAGCGGGATGCCGTCGGCATCCTTGTGCTCCTTGATCTCTATGCCATCGGGGTTGTTCGAGCCGACTTCGTGCAGCGCCAGGATATGCGCGATGACCAGGAAAACCAGGGCAAAGGGTACGGCAATGACATGCAGGGCAAAGAACCGGTTCAGCGTTATATCGGAGATAAAATAATCGCCGCGCACCCACTCCACCAATGCTTCGCCGATACCAAACGGTATTGCGCCGAACAGCGAAACGATAACCTGCGCACCCCAGTAGGACATCTGGCCCCACGGCAGCAGATAGCCAAAAAAAGCCTCGGCCATCAGCGCGACGTAGATCAACATGCCAAACAGCCACAGCAACTCGCGCGGTTTTTTGTACGAGCCATAAAGCACGGCGCGGAACATGTGCAAATAGACCACGATAAAGAACGCCGATGCTCCGGTTGAGTGCATATAGCGAATCAGCCAGCCCCAGTTCACATCACGCATGATGTATTCCACCGAAGCAAAGGCCTCGGCGGCGGAGGGCTTGTAGCTCATCGTCAGAAAAATTCCGGTGACGATCTGCAGCACCAGCACCAGCATCGCCAGCGAACCAAAGTAGTACCAGAAATTGAAATTTTTCGGCGCATAATATTCGGAGATATGCTCCCGCCACATCTTGCTGAGCGGAAAGCGTGCGTCGATCCAGACCAGCAATGCCTGCATGCGATCGGTCACGCGCTCGAACGCAGGGGTCCGCTCCGATTTCATGCCGCAACCCCGCTATCGTTGCCGATCAGGATAGTCGCGTCGCCGACATAACGATGCGGCGGAACAACCAGGTTGGTTGGCGCCGGCACACCCTTGTAGACACGACCGGACAGATCGAACTTCGAACCATGGCACGGGCAGAAGAACCCACCCAGCCAGCCGGCTCCCATTTCGGAATCGGCCGGCTCGAATTTCTCCAGCGGCGCACAACCGAGATGAGTACAAACGCCCAGGAGGACCAGGAATTCGGCTCTGATCGAGCGTTGCTGATTGGCCGCATAAGCAGGCTGCTGAGCTTCGTTCGAAAACGGATCGCGGAGCTGGTCCTCGATCTTGCCGAGAGTAGCAAGCATTTGTGGCGTCCGGTGCAGAACCCAAACAGCCTTGCCACGCCATTTGATTGCTACCATGGAGCCCGGGTCAATTTTCGATATATCGACTTCGACCGGCGCGCCAACCGCCTGCGCCCTTGCGCTGGGCTTCCAGCTGGAAATAAATGGCACGGTCGCCAGCACGACTCCGACAGTACCTGTCACTGTCGTGGCCACAGTCAAAAAATGACGTCTGCCGAGGTCAACGTCACTACTCATGCGTGCAACTCCCTTTTTTTTGGCACCTGACTTTTTTGGATTTTCGACTGGCCGCAGGCAGATTTGTACGGCCCGGGTTTTTTCTGTCGGCGCATTATACACTGGCTGTCAATAGCTGACGATGCGTCGCCATGCAATACTTGATACAGATCAATAAAGCCGCGGACGGGCATGGACTTGATGAACAGACAATGGATAAAAAACGCCGTCTTTCTGGCTAAATCCATAATCCTTGGGTTGGCGATGGCGTTCATCCTGGTCTGGTTCCGGCCGGATTTGCTGGGGGCCCCGGGGCAGGGGTCCAGGCCTGGCTGGACCGGTGTCGAGCAGGGTTCTTTCGCGGCTGGTATTTCCGCATCGATACCCTCGGTCGTCAATGTCTATACGCTACGCGTGGTCAGCCGAACCGATCGACAGGACGCCATCGGCAGAATTCTCAGCAACGGCGGAACCGGCAATTCACAGCGGCCGCAGCGCAGCCTGGGATCAGGCGTCATTATTCGCAGCGATGGATATATCGTCACCAACCATCATGTCATTGAAAATGCCGATGAAATCAGCGTTCAGCTGCTCGATGGACGCGAAGAAAAAGCCGTTCTGGTCGGCACAGATATCGACACCGACCTGGCCCTGTTGAAAATACCGCTGGAAGGTCTGCCGGCGATCCCGCTTGGCCGCTCGGACCAGCTAAAGGTTGGCGATGTGGTATTGGCGATCGGCAACCCCTATGGTCTCGGGCACACCGTTACCCAGGGCATTATCAGCGCTACCGGTCGCGCCCAGCTCGGTCTGTTCACCTTCGAGAACTTTATCCAGACCGATGCGGCAATCAATCAGGGCAATTCCGGTGGCGCACTCGTGAATACCGATGGCGAGCTGGTCGGTATCAATACGGCGATGCTGTCGGCTGGTCTGATGCCGGATGGCATCGGTTTTTCCATACCCGTCAACCTGGTTCGCGGCGTGAGCCGGCAACTCATCGAAAACGGTCGCGCCATTCGGGGGTGGCTGGGCGTTTCACCGCAAAACCTCAGCCGGCAGCGAGCCGCAGACCTGGGCATCCCCGGCACCACCGGTATCGAGCTATACGAAGTTGCCGGCGATGGACCGGGATTCCGCGCCGGCTTGCGGCGCGGGGACGTCATTACCCATATCGATGGCGCGGCAATTGCGGTTTCGCGCGAAGCGCTGAACCTGGTCGCCGGGCTCAGCCCGGGGTCGGTGATCATGATCGACGGGATCAGGGACGGGCGCGGCTTTCAGATTCAGGCGAGGATTGAAGAAAGGCCACCGCTGCCTTGACCCGCTCCTTGCACGCGGCGGTTACCACCCCGGGTTAATCGCTTACCCTGCGTATGTCGGCGCCGATCAGGCCCAGCTTTTCTTCTATGCGTTCGTAACCCCGGTCGATGTGATAGATACGTTGCACCCGGGTTTCGCCATCGGCGACCAGCCCCGCGAGCACCAGGCTCGCCGACGCCCTGAGGTCGGTCGCCATCACCGGCGCGCCGGTCAGTTGCTTCACGCCCTGCGATATCACCGTATTCCCCTCCAGCCGGAAATCCGCACCCATGCGCTGCATTTCCAGCACATGCATAAAGCGATTCTCAAAAATGGTCTCGGTGATCGTGCCGGTACCGTCGGCCACCGCGTTCAATGCCGAGAACTGCGCCTGCATATCGGTGGGAAACGCCGGATACGGCGCGGTGCGCAGACTGACCGCCTTCGGTACCTTGCCCCGCATATCGACTTCCACCCAGTCGTCGCCGGTGTTTACGGTTGCGCCTGCCTCGCGCAATTTGGCGAGTATGGCTTCCAGGTGCTCTGGTCGTACATCCCTGACCCGCACCAAACCGCCGGTGATCACACCGGCGACCAGGTAGGTACCCGCCTCGATCCGGTCCGGCAGCACGCGATAATCGGTACCGTGCAGACGCTCGACTCCGTCGATAACCAGCGTATCGGTGCCGGCGCCGGTGATCCTCGCGCCCATGCTATTCAAACAGTCGATCAGATCCACTACCTCCGGCTCGCGGGCAGCATTTTCAATAACCGTCTGCCCATCGGCGAGCGTGGCCGCCATTACCAGGTTTTCGGTGCCCGTGACAGTTACCGTCTCGAGAACCAGCCGTGCACCGCGCAGCCTTGTGGCCCGGGCACGTATGTAACCGTTGTCAATCTCCACATCGGCACCCATCGCACGCAGACCCTCGACGTGGATGTTCACCGGTCTTGAGCCGATGGCGCAGCCACCGGGTAACGACACATCCGCTTTTCCATGGCGTGCCAGCATCGGGCCGAGCACCAGGATAGAGGCCCGCATGGTCTTGACGAGGTCATAAGGCGCTTCGAATTCGGTGATTGTCGTCGAGTCGACCTCGATGGACATAGTCTCGTCAACCGTGACCCGCACACCCATGCGCCCGAGCAATTCGATGCTGGTGGTCACATCGTTCAGGCGCGGGATATTTGCCAACCGGACCGGCTCGTCAGCCAGCAAGGTCGCTGCAAGGATCGGCAAGGCGGCGTTTTTTGCGCCGGAAATGCGCACCTCGCCTTCCAGCCGCTTGCCGCCATTGATCAGCAGGGCATCCAAAATCAGCCCGGCTGCGCTGCCTGCAACGCAGCCCATTCTTCCGGGCTGTGGGCGCGAATGGATAGTGCGTGAATCTCCCGGCCGACCAGTTCGCCCAGCGTACCGTAGACCAGCTGGTGCCTCTGGATTTTTCCCAGGCCGTCGAACTCTGCGGCAACCACCAGCGCCGTGAAGTGGCTGCCGTCAGCACTTTCGACCTCTACGCGGGCGTTCGCAAGCCCGGCAACAATCCGTTCTTCAACTTCTTTTGCCTGCATGACTACTCTCGTATTGACTCGAATCCACCCCTCCCCGGGCCTGAATGGCCGTTAGCCAGGGAATGGGGAGGCGAATTCTAAAGGAAAAAGCCACAGACAAACAGTTGTCCCAATCTATATTTAACGTGCCTGCCTGCGTTGGGGCAGTGTATCATTGATGGCTTTCGCGTAAGAAACAGAAGCCGTAAATGGACTTATTTGTCATTGCTATTTTGGCCGGATTCATACTGTTGGTCTGGGGCGCAGACCGGTTTGTGCTCGGCGCAGGCGCGGTTGCGCGCAATTTCGGCGTTCCGCCGTTGCTGATCGGCCTGACGATCGTCGGCTTCGCCACCTCGGCGCCGGAAATCCTCGTGTCTACGATCGCAGCTATCCAGGATAACTCCGGTCTCGCCATCGGCAATGCGATCGGCTCCAATATCGCCAATATAGGCCTGGTCCTCGGCGCGACTGCGCTGATTCGTCCGATGAATATCCAGTCCGAAACCCTGCGCAGGGAAATTCCAGCGTTGCTGGCCATAACCTTGCTCAGCGTCATGCTGTTTCTCGATAAATATCTCAGCCGCACCGATGGCATCGTGTTGCTATTGGGTCTGGGCTTGCTGCTGTACTGGATGGCGGGCCTCGGTTTCCGTTCGGCCGCGGGCGACCCGATGAGCGCCGAGTACGCGGCCGAAATTCGCTCCGACATGCGTACCTCGACGGCGATGGCCTGGTTTGTTCTGGGCCTCGCGGTTCTGCTCACCGGTGCCCAGCTCCTGGTCTGGGGATCCATTGAAATTGCCGAGGTTCTCGGCGTATCGGACTTGATTATCGGGCTGACTATCGTTGCGGTCGGCACCAGTCTGCCGGAACTCGCGGTCTCCGTTGTCGCCGCGCTCAAAGGCGAACACGACCTGGCCTTCGGCAACATTATCGGCTCGAACATGTTTAACCTGCTGGCGGTGATCGGGGTGGCGGTGACCATCCGCCCGGTCGAAATCCCGCCCTCGGTACTGACCTTGCATATACCGGTGATGGTGGGTCTGACCCTGGTGATCTTCGCCATCGCTTACAATTTCGGCGGTCGCGGCCGAGTGTACAGGGCGGAAGGATTCCTGTTGCTGACGTCGTTTGTCGCCTATCAGGCCTACGTCATCAGGGGGGCTGGGGACTGAGTTCGCAATGTGCGCCAGTCTGAGTGAATCATGCCAACTATAGACAAAGACAAAGTGCAATCGCTGGCTCGCAAGGTGCTGGTCATCGAAGCGCAGGCCGTGACCGCGCTGGCGGACCGGATCGACGATTTGTTCTCCAGGGCCTGCCAGCTTTGCATCGACTGCCGCGGGCGCATTGTCGTAACCGGCATGGGCAAGTCCGGTCATATCGGCAACAAGATTGCAGCCACGCTGGCCAGCACCGGCAGCCCGGCGTTTTTCGTTCACTCCGGTGAGGCGAGCCACGGCGACCTCGGCATGATTACCGGCGAAGACCTGTTGCTGGCCGTCTCGAATTCCGGCGAGACCAGGGAAATTATTACTATCCTGCCGCTGATCAAGCGGCTCGGCATACCCATGATAACCTTGACCGGGAATCCCGACTCGACGCTGGCAAAGGCCGCCGACATCAATCTCGATGTCAGCGTTGCCGTAGAGGCCTGCCCGATGAACCTGGCGCCGACGGCGAGCACGACGGCGACACTCGCGATGGGGGATGCCCTGGCCGTGGCGTTGCTCGAGTCCAGGGGCTTTACCGAGGAGGACTTTGCGCGCTCGCACCCGGGCGGGACCCTGGGCAGACGCCTGTTGCTGCATGTCGAGGAGTTGATGCATACCGGCGAATCGGTCCCCAGGGTGGCCATCGGCACGCCATTGAGCGAGGGGTTGCTGGAAATGAGCCGCAAAGGCCTGGGCATGACGGCGATCGTGGATAAAGACGGGAAACTGGCCGGCGTGTTCACCGATGGCGACCTGAGGCGCAGCCTGGACAACGCTGTCGATATTCACACGACCCGGATCGAGCAGGTCATGACCGAAAACGGCAAGACGGTGCGCGCAGACATGCTGGCGGCGGAAGCCGTCCATCTGCTGGACGCCCACAAGATCACTGCCCTGATCGTCGTCGACGAAGACGACAAGGTGATCGGCGCTTTGAACGTTCACGACCTGCTTCGCGCGGGGATAATATAGCTGGTGAACGCCGATCTTGAAAAACTGGCGGCATCCATTGAGCTGTTGATTCTCGATGTCGATGGCGTGCTGACCGATGGACGTCTTTATTTTTCAGCAAAGGGCGATGAAACCAAGGCATTTCATGTGCGCGATGGCTATGGCATCAGGCAATTGCAGGCCGCGGGTGTCCAGGTGGCAATCATTTCGGGCCGGCAATCCGCTGCGGTCACTCGCCGGATGGACGAACTGGGTGTCAAACATGTCTGCCAGGGATGTAGCGACAAATTTTCCACTTTGCAAGGACTACTGAAAGAACTGGGCCTGGGCAGCGCTGTATGCGCCTTTATGGGTGACGATATTCCCGACCTGGAAGCCATGCAAACGGTCGCCCTGCCGCTTTGCGTAGCCGATGCGCACCCGCAGCTTTTAGCCTGTGCAAAATGGCGCAGTCAAAAAAGCGGCGGCAATGGTGCGGTACGCGAAG
Source organism: Pseudomonadota bacterium (assembly GCA_022560735.1). GTDB lineage: Bacteria > Pseudomonadota > Gammaproteobacteria > Steroidobacterales > MnTg04 > MnTg04. Next base: position 199,821 of record JADFSO010000001.1, on the reverse strand, counting down.
CCTGCGATCTGATCCGCGAAGCCCGGGGAAGTTATCGCCAGTGAACTTGAGGGGAATAATTGCCTTCGTAATATTGCTTGCGGCGTTGGCGTTCAGCCGCCAGTTTTTGGACCGCTCGCCGGATTCCGCTGAGCCGGAGCCATCGGCAGCCCAAGCGGTTGCAGGTTACTACCTGACTGACGCTATACTCGAACAGAGTGACAGTCGGGGAAAACCGTTATACCGCCTGCAGGCAGTCCGGATCGAACAGTTTCCAAACAGTAAACTGGTGCGTTTGAGCATGGTGCGGGTCAGCTACCCGGGCAGTGAGCCAGACCAGGGCTGGGAGCTAAGCGCAAATGAAGGAGAGATTATGGACGATGGCCGCAAAATCGTGTTGCGGGACAACGTGCAGGCGCATCAAAAAGGCGCAAACTCCATGCGCCTGATCAGGACCAGTGAACTGGTTTTCGACCCGGTCAATTCCATCGCCAGCACCGATGCCGACGTGATTGTCGAGTTGGCTGGCTACCGGATGACGGCGACCGGGATGACCGCGGACTTGAAGGCCAACACGGTCGAGCTACGATCGGCAGTCAATGCGCATTTTGAACCCTAAATCCAGGCCTTTGCTGCTGTTTGTGCTGCTTGCCTCCGCCTCCTATGGCCAGGAAATTCCGCAGGCCATAGACCTGCAGGCCAAGTCTTCCACCTATGATCGCAACAGCGGTCACCTGGTTTTTGCGGAGGTCACCATCAGCCAGGGCGAGATGAGCGTCAGTGCGAATTTGGCGGAGGCAACAGAACTGGAATTTGAAAATGCTGCCTGGATTTTCACCGGGAACGTTCAGATCAGCACGGTGGAAGCGCTGATTTCAGGAGACAAAGCCGTAATTAACTTCCAGGATCATCGCCTGGTTCGTGCCAGCATCAGCGGTCAACCGGCAACCATCAATTGGGAATCCAGTGACAGCGACGAGGCAATATTCGGCCAGGCCAGCGAACTGGTCTACAACCGTGAGGCCGGAACCCTGAGTCTGACCGGCGACGCGGTACTCAGATCGGGGATCAGCGAAATCAGCGGCAACACTTTGCTGTATGACTTCAATGCGGAGCAAGTGGTTGCCGGGTCTTTGGATGACGCATCCCAGGGGGTTCGAATCACTATCACTCCGGAAGAGACCGGCGCTAATGAGTTGACCGAAATCAGCGATAAAGAACCGACCGAAACCAGCGACAAAGAGTCGGCCGAAACCAGCCCTGCAGAATCTGCTCTGGCGCGGGAGGACGAACTGTGACCCACCTGGTGGCGACCGGCCTGACCAAAAGCTATCGCTCGCGCTGCGTCGTGGCTGACGTCTCGATAGAGGTTTCGGAAGGCGAGGTCGTCGGTTTGCTCGGACCGAACGGCGCCGGCAAGACGACGGCTTTTTACATGATCGTTGGCCTGATCCCCTGCGACCGCGGTCGCATCATGCTGGACGATACCGATTTGACCGGGCTGCCGTTGCACAAACGCGCGCAACTCGGCCTGGGTTACTTGCCCCAGGAAGCCTCCATTTTTCGCAAGCTGACGGTCGAGCAAAACATTAGCGCGATCCTCGAATTGCGTACGAATCTCGATCGGGCCAGCCAGGAATCGGAGCTGGAGGAATTGCTCGAAGACCTGCATATCGCGCCGGTCCGAAACTCGCTGGGTATCAGCCTGTCGGGTGGTGAGCGCCGCCGCGTTGAAATCGCCCGTGCCCTGGCGGCGCGGCCCCGCTTTATATTGCTGGATGAGCCCTTCGCCGGCGTCGATCCAATTTCCGTGCTCGATATTCAAAGAGTGATTACCCAGTTGACCGAGCGCAACATTGGCGTCCTGATTACCGACCATAATGTGAGAGAGACACTGGGAATTTGCAAAAGAGCCTATATTCTGCATCAGGGAAAGGTCATCGCGGAGGGAGATACGGATGACATATTATCCAGCCGGGAAGTGCGTGAAGTATATTTGGGCGAATCGTTCCGCCTTTAGCAGGCTTTTTCACCAATCTGCCAGCCCGGCCAGGGGGTAACCCGGCTTATGGTAAAGATGTCCCTGCAACTGAAGATCAGCCAACAGCTGACCATGACGCCGCAGCTGCAGCAGGCGATACAGTTGCTGCAACTACCGGTGATGGATCTTCAGGCCAAGATCCGCGAAGCGCTGGAAAAGAACATCATGCTCGAGACCGGGGAGGACCCCGGAAGCACCACCGCAGAACCGGAGGAAACCAAGCCGGCGGCACCTGCAGAGCCGCCCAGAACGGATGTCGCGGTCGGCGAGTGGCGCGATGAAAACTACGTTGGCCCGGCTTCATCCAACTGGAACAGCGACGATTTCCTGCCGACGCCGGAAATCATCGACCGCAGCCAGGAAACGCTCGCCGAGCACCTCCTGTGGCAGCTGGGACTCGAGCATTTATCGCCGGAACAACTGGCGATCGGCAGAACCATCATCGATGCGATCGGCGACGATGGTTACCTGACCGAAACATTGGATGAAATAGAGCAAATTCTGCTCCCGGAAATCATTGCGGACGAGCAGGACCTGGAGAAAGTACTGCGCCTGGTCCAGGGTTTTGACCCTGCCGGAGTGGGCGCCAGGTCCGTGGAAGAATGCCTGCGCCTGCAACTCGAACAGTTCCGGCCGGATACCCCCGGGCTCGAGCTCGCACACCGCCTGGTGGCGGAGCACCTCGACCTGGTGGCATCGCTGGATTTCGCCCGCCTGCGACAAATGTTGCGGGTCAGCGAGGAACTTCTGGAAGACGCCCTGACCGCGGTTCGCGCCTGCCAGCCAAAACCAGGCTATGCGGTGCAAAGCACGATACCCCAATATATCGTCCCGGATGTATTCGTCAGGAAGCAGGACAATATCTGGCTGGTGGAAACCAATTCCGCCGTTTCTCCCAAACTGAGAGTCAACCAGACTTACGCCCGTTTGTTGCGGGGCAGCAACGATCACCAGGCGCTGAAAGCGCAACTCCAGGAAGCCCGCTGGCTGGTCAGGAGTCTCGAAATCAGGAATGAAACTCTGCTCAAGGTTGCAACGTCTATAATTGAGAGGCAGACACCTTTTCTGGAGCATGGCGAGGAATATATGCAACCCCTGATATTGAAAGACATCGCCGAGGCGGTAGAGATGCACGAGTCGACCATTTCCAGGGTTACCACCAACAAATATATGCACACGCCGCGCGGTATTTTCGAGTTTCGCTTTTTCTTTTCGAGCCACCTGTCTGCGGATGGCGGCGGCCAGCAGTCGGCGGTCTCGGTGCGCGCGAAAATCAAGAAACTGCTGGCCTCGGAAAACAGAAACAAACCGCTCAGCGATAACAAGATTGCGAAGGTATTGAATGAAGACGGTATAAACGTCGCGCGCAGGACCGTCACAAAATATCGCGAAGCGATGAATATCCCATCTTCAAGCGAACGCCGGCGAATGGCGTCCCGTTAAACACACTGGTATGGATTTTTTGCAAGGAGCGTAGCATGCAATTGTCGATTACAGGTCACCACATCAATATTACTCCCGCGTTGCGCGATTACGTTGACAACAAGCTGGAGCGTCTCGAACGCCATTTTGAAAATGTAACCGATATACATTGTGTACTCAGCGTGGAAAAATTGCGCCACAAGGCGGAAGCGACCGTCCAGGTCAGCGGCGCAACGCTGTTTGCGGACGAAGTACAGGAAGACATGTATGCAGCGATCGACGGGTTGATCGACAAACTCGATCGCCAGGTCAAAAAACACAAGGAAAAACGTCAGGATCATCACGCCAGGGAAGCGCAGAAAACGCGATATTTCTAGCAACCGGCCCCCTGTGGCAACTTATGGATGTCAATCAACTACTCCCGCCGGATCGCGTCGCGTGCAATGTCAGTGCACGCAGCCGCAAACATTTGTTCGAAATTCTCAGCGAATTGCTTGGCAATTCGGATTCGGCGGGTATGCCGCCAAACGAAATTTTTAGCGGCCTGACCAATCGCGAACAACTGGGGTCGACCGGGCTGAACAACGGGATAGCGATTCCGCATGGGCGCGCAAGCGGCCTGAAACAGCCCTGTGCCGCGTTTGCCAAACTGATCGAACCCATCGATTACGACGCACCGGATGGCAAGCCGGTCGATCTCGCGCTCGCCGTCCTGTTCCCCGATGGGGATGCAAGCATCGGCATCCTGGCGCTCACCGCGGAGGTGCTCAGCGATCCTCAGCTGCAGTCCGATCTGCGTGAGTGCAACAACAGTCGCTCGCTGCACGAAATGCTGATCGCAACGGCCAGCGCGTGGCAGGAACGCCAGCCATGACCGGAATAGCGGCATGCGCCTGATTATCGTCAGCGGCCTGTCCGGCAGCGGCAAGAGTGTCGCGCTGAACATGCTCGAGGACCTCGGCTATTACTGCATCGATAATCTGCCGGTAAAACTCGTCGACAACGTAGTCGCCAGCACCAGGGAGTCCGGCAAGCAACAAGGTCAGAAGATTGCCATCGGGATAGACGCGAGAAACCGGGCAGAGGACCTTGCCGGGCTGCCGGAGCTGATCGGTGAACTCAAGAACAGCGCTATCGATTGCGAACTGATTTTTACCCATGCGGATGATGGCGTGCTGCTAAATCGCTATAGCGAGACGCGCCGCAGGCACCCGCTTAGCGATGACATGACCGGTCTGCGCGAGGCGATCCGCCGGGAGAGGGAAATCCTCGCGCCGGTACGCGATGCGGCCGACCTGGTCCTCGATACTTCGCGAACCAGCGTGCACCAGTTAAGGGAAATTGTTCGCCAGCGGGTTGACCAGCGGGAAGCGGGAAGAATGTCGCTGCTGTTTCAGTCTTTTGGCTACAAACACGGTATCCCGGGCGACGCCGACTTTGTTTTCGACGTCCGTTGCCTCCCGAACCCATACTGGGAGCCGGCCCTGCGCGAATTGACCGGTCTGGAGCCAGAGGTCATCGAGTTCCTCGAGACGCAGGAATCCGTTGGCCGCATGCTCGGCGAGATCGACGCTTTGCTGCAGAACTGGGTGCCCGAGTTCGTCCGCGAAAACAGGAATTACCTGACCATCGCGATCGGCTGCACCGGGGGGAGACACCGGTCAGTCTATATCTGCGAAAACCTGGCCGGCCGATTTTCCGCCAGGTACCAAAACGTTCTGACCCGGCACAACGAACTGACCGGCGATGGCGCTACCGCCTGACGGCCTGTGTTGAGCTCGCTGACGATCGCTGGTTAGACCTGCCCCCCATATCCTAGTTACACTGCGCATGCTGCTCAGCAATGCCTGGACGGCGATTCGATCACAGGAATCCAGCATGACGGCAGAGATTTTGACAGCGGCGGAAACCCGCCTACAAAAGCTGCGCTCGGCGTTGCAATCGGGCGGCCTGCCGCAAGTCGGCGGCCTGATCAATGCGCTGCATCCGGCAGAAATAGGCAATCTGCTCGAATCGCTGCCACCGGCGGAGCGTGAAGTCGTCTGGGAGCTGGTCGATCGGGACATCGAAGGGGATGTGCTCGTCGAACTCAATGACGAGGTCCGCACCAAGCTGATCGAGGACATGGATGCGGAAGAGTTGCTGGCCGCAATCGATGGCATGGAGGTCGACGATCTTGCGGATCTGATCGCCGATCTGCCGGAAACGATTACCTTGCAGATCCTGCGCTCCATGGACCATCAGGACCGCGAGCGCCTGAGCACGGTCATGGCCTACCCGGAAGACAGCGCCGGTGGCCTGATGAACACCGACACCGTAACCGTCAGACCGGATGTAAACCTGGAAGTTGTCTTGCGCTACACCCGCCAGCGCAAGCAATTACCGCAGGGCACCGACCTGTTTTTCGTGGTCGATCGCAACGACCGTTATCACGGCGGCCTCGATATCAGTTGCCTGATCACCAACGATCCGCAAACCCTGGTGTCGGAACTGATCGACAAGGACCTGCAGGGCATCCTGCCCGAGACGCCGGCTTCAGACGTTGCCAGCTTGTTCGAGGATCGCGACCTGCGTTCGGCGCCGGTGGTCGACAAAGACGGCCGCCTGCTCGGGCGAATCACGGTTGACGATGTCGTCGACGTCATCCGTGAAGAAGCCGAACACTCGCTGATGAGCATGGCCGGGCTCGATGAAGAAGACGACATGTTTGCCGGCGTTTTTACCAGTTCGCGCCGCCGGGCGGTGTGGCTGGGCATCAACCTGGCGACCGCTTTTCTTGCCGCATGGGTGGTCGGGTTGTTCCAGGCGACACTGGCGCAAGTCGTCGCGCTCGCCGTATTGATGCCGATCGTGGCCAGCATGGGTGGCGTCGCCGGCAATCAGACACTGATCCTGATGATCAGGGGAATGGCGCTCGGCCAGGTCGAAAAATCCAACGCGCGCTGGCTGATGTTGAAGGAAACCGCCGTCGGTCTGCTCAATGGGCTGGGCTGGGCGACTGTAGTCGCACTGGCAGTGATTTTCTGGTTTCAGGACTGGCGAATCGGCGCGGTCATCGGGGCGGCAATGGTAATCAACCTGATGGTCGCGGCCGCGTCCGGGGTAATGGTGCCGATCGTTCTCAAGCGCATGGATGTCGACCCGGCGCTGGCTGGCGGCGTGGTTCTTACGACGATTACCGATGTCGTCGGGTTTATGTCATTCCTCGGCCTCGGGACGCTGTTCCTCACCTGACAGATCTGCGCGCATGCTCCTGGGTGCGCTCAAACTGCTCATCGGTTCGTCATAAAGGAAGGCCCGCAAGATTTCCTCCTGCGCTTTGCCATCGCGATAACCGAGCCGGATCAGGTCACGGGTAAAGCCGCTTTCAAACAACAGGTAACTGATCAGCTGTCTGCCGCCGCGATTCATCGCGCCCATCCCTCTTAGCAGCATACGCACCGAGCGCGGCAACTGGTGGGCGTGTTTCAGGGCGATTTCCCGAATATCCTCGCTGGGCACGATGACCAGGCAATCTATCCTGCGCAGCAATCGCCCCCCCGACACCGCGCTTTGCTGTGGCAGATGCTCGAGCAGGTTGTTGATCCGGGTGATTCTCTCCAGATCGGCGTACAGGCCGTCCATGAACAAGGTATCCAGCATATAACCGGCAATCTGGCCCAGGCTGGGCGACACGTCCCATTCCCGATCCCGTGGCGATTCACCCTTCTCGTCCCGTACGCTGATCGCCAGCAGGCGATCTGCGCCCAGGTGTATCGCGGCGCTGAGTGGCGTCGCCTGGCGCATCGCGCCATCGCCAAAAAATTCATCGCCGATGCGCACCGGCGCGAAAATGACCGGCATCGCCGCGCTGGCCATCAAGTGATCGAGACTGATTTTGCCCGGCCTGCCCTCACGGCGAATTCGGTGCCAGGGCCGATGACCGGGCCGTGCCTGGTAAAAGCAAATGGATTTTGCGGAACCGTAGCCGGACGCGGTGATAGCCAGCGCATCCAGCGACCCGTGCTCGATCGACGCGGCGATCTTGTCGAAATCCACATCGCGAGCCAGCAATTTGCGCAATGGCGAGCTATCGAGCAGGCAGTCCGGGTGTTTTAGCAATGCGCCACCCGATATCATCGCCACCATCCAGTGCAGACTCGTGCGCAGCATGGTCCAGCTATCGGTGCGATAAACGTGGTGCGCGCGGAAATTTCGCCAGACCCTGGCCATTTGCGCGACCGCCAGGCGATAGTTGTCGGCGTTGCTGGCGAGCACCGCACTGTTGATGGCGCCGGCCGATGTTCCGCTGATGATTGGAAACGGGCTGGGTGAGCCGGGCGGGATCATCTCGACGATGGCCCGCAGCACACCGACCTGGTATGCGGCACGCGCGCCGCCACCGGGCAGGACCAGCCCTTTTTTCAGTTTTTGTTTGCTGTCAGCCAAGGCAAGAACCCATTCTGTATGATTCCACGATACCAGCCGTCATCGCTATGCCGTCAACACGATTCTATATCGCGCTTCGCCATTCGCAAGAATTTGCAGCGCCTCATTGACCTGTTCCATCGGCATCTGCACCACCCACGGATATATCTCGTTGGCGGCAGAGTACGCGAGCATTTCCCGGATCATTTCGCGGCTGCCAATGGAACTGCCGGTCAGTATTTTCTGCTCGCCGACCAGATTGTCGATTTCAACCGTTATCGTCGCCGCCGGCATCCCGACCAGGCAAAGCGTGCCATTGGGTCGCAACAGGCGCATATAGACCGGCCAGTCCAGATCCGCGCTGACCGTAACCAGCAGCAGGTCGAAACCCGCTTCGGCGGCGGCCATTTGCCCGGCATCGGTGTTGTCCAGAAAAAATTGCGCGCCCAGGGCTTTGGCGTCCTTTTCCCTCCCCGGTCCACGGACGATAGCGGTTACCTGGTGGCCCATGCGGCTGGCGTATTGTACGGCCAGGTGCCCCAGGCCACCGATGCCGACAACCCCGACATCCCGGCCGGCGCGCGGTAGCAGCCTGGTCAGCGGTGAATACACGGTTACCCCGGCGCACAGCAGCGGTGCGGCCTGGAGATCGCCCAGACCCTCTGGAATCGGGTGGCTAAACCGCGAATCGACCCGTATCCGGCTGGCAAATCCGCCCACATTGGCTACGCAGGTGCGTTCGGGCCTGGCGCAAAGATTATCCTCACCGGCATCACAACTCCGGCAATCCAGGCAGGCTCCGCACAACCAGCCCACGCCGACTCTCTGACCGATCGCCAGCCCGCTGACCGCATTGCCCGCAGCGACTATCCTTCCGACCACCTCATGACCGGGAACCAGCGGATACTCGCTGATGCCCCAGTCGTCATCGACCAGGTGCAAATCGCTGTGACACAGACCGCAGGCGATCACCTCCAGCTCGACATCCATTGGGCCCAGCGCATTCAGCGTGGCTCGTCCCAGCGTCAAAGGCTGCCCCGGGGCAGCCGTCATCCACGCACTGGTTTGGTCAGCCGATTTACTTGTCATCGCAATTCCTGCATGCATGCTCCTGGACCGCCAGCCGCGCGGCAGGCCAGCGCATGGGTTATGCTGACCGCCAACGCTGGACCCGGATATCTATCGTGGAGACCTATCGTGTATAAATCAATCCTGCCGACCCTGCTGTGCCTTTGCCTGCTTGCACCCGCCGTGGTCGCGGAAAGCCCTGCGGAAGGACAAGCGGCGCCGGCTTTCAAACTGCAAGACCAGGAAGGAGACTGGCACCAGCTGGATGATTACCACGGCCAGTGGGTCGTCCTGTATTTTTATCCGCGGGATTTCACGCCCGGTTGTACGACCGAGGCGTGCTCATTCAGAGACGATATATACAAATTTCGCAAACTGAATATCGCCTTGCTGGGCGTCAGCATGGACGATGTGGAGTCGCACCGGAAATTTGCCGAGGAATACGGCCTGCCTTTTCCGTTGCTGGCCGATGACGATGGCGAAATATCCCGCCTCTATGGAACCTATCTGGGGATCGGCGGCGGCGTCGGCATAGCGCAGCGCCAGACCTTCCTGATCGACCCGGACGGGCTGCTGGCAAAGCATTATCAAAAAGTTGACCCGGACGTCCACTCGGCACAGGTCATGACCGACCTGGAAGATCTGATGGCTACAGACCCACCGCCCGGCTGATTCGTGTTTCCGGTCAGTCTGGAGTAAACGGCAGCAGCTGCAAGGTATGTACCGGCTCCCCGGGCAGGAACGGTAGCGGTTCACCGATCGCCCAGGCGCGAAACCCGGCGCGGTAATAAGCGGACAGAGGATGCCCGCTCTGGCCGCCCGGCATATGGAAGTAGCCCTCCGCTTCGCGCCCCGGGGCAACGGCAAAGCGTTCGGAGGCGCCGAAATTTGCGCCCTGCACGCGCGGCATGAAGGTATCTCCCGCCGCCGCATAAGGCGGCATATTCAGATATTCGCCCAGCACCGGAATCTTGCCCAGCGGGTGGTTGATGCGCACGACATTGTAATCGCCCCAGGTCGCAAGCAGCCCATCCTGGTCCGGGTCCAGCTTGCTGACGGAATCATCCAGCGCAGCCAGCAGGAAATCCGCCCATGAATCGTATTGTGGATCCAGCAGATGTCGCGGCTGCTGCTCGACCAGTTGCCACAACACCGCCTCGAACCTGCGGCTCAGGCGCGGCTGGTAATCCGGATCGGCCCGGCGGGCCTCCAAAGTCAGAAAATGTCTTGCGCGGCTAAAACAAAGATTCCGGAATTCGCGTACCAGGCGATACGCTTGCGAATCCGTCGATGCCCTCAGCTCGTCGTCCGCCAGGACCTTTGCCGCCAGTCGCCGTTGCGCGGTCTGCCTGTTGCCGGGCAGCGCCAGCAGATCCAGTGCGAGACGCCGCCAACGATCCAGAAACAAGGCCCGGTCATCGAGCTGGATCTTTAGAAAATCACCCGGCGTGGCCTCTTGCAATGCAGCCAGGTCGTCGCGAATCTGCCTGCTCCTCGCTCCAAGGGCGTAACCGCCATCACCGATCAGGGTCAGTTCCGCGTCGCCAACGACCCTGGCATTCGCCGTCCAGATTTGCCCGGAGGGTGGGTTGATGACGCGCGGGTATTCCGCCGCGCTGAGCAAGCCGTTCCAGCCGGTCCCCGATCCCGCCCACGATGCGGGCAGCGATGGATCGAAACCGGCGCCGCGGCGCGGAATTTTGCCGATAATCGTCCAGCCGATATTGCCGTCAGCATCGGCAACCACCAGGTTTTGCTGCGGCATGCCGATTTCGGGCGCGATCCGCAGCGCTTCATCGACGCTATCGGCGAACATCATTTCCAGCAACCGCACGTTCGTCGCTTCCGGTATCGCCGCGAGCCAACGTACGCTTTGCAGCCGGCCTTGCCGGTCGCGACCGATGACCGGACCCCAACGGCTGCTGCGCACTTCCAGGATCACATCCTCGCCGCCCTTGACCCGGATCGTCTCGCGGTGGACTTGCAGATCGCGATAACCATCGGCAGTGCGGTATCGCCCATCATCCTCAGGATGACTTTCCAGGATCACCCGGTCCGTCCAGTCTCCATTGCTGTTGGTATACCCCCAGGCTACCCGTCCGTTGCTGCCGGCGATCATCAACGGCGTACCGGGCAGGGTCACGCCGGTGACATCCAGGTTCCTGCCGCGCACATTGCCAACCCGGAAACGCGCCCGGTACCAAACCGCAGGCACCCGCTGCCGCAAATGCATGTCGTTGGCCAGCATGCCGCCGCCATGCGCGGTTCGCCGACCCGCCAGCGCCCAGTTATTGCTGCCCGCGACCATGTCCGGTCGGTATTCGGGCGCAACGGAATCCGTGTCGGGCAGGGCCTCGGCAAGCGACCTGAGATCGTATACCTCGGCCGTCGGCGGTGACGGCGGGTTGATCGTCGGGCCGGTCAGGGGCGCATCCCACTGGCTGCCCGCGGGAAACAGGAAACGATACATCGGCGCAACCAGCACGCTGTGCAGAAAGCCCCGCTCAGCATCGGCGTTGGCGTTTTCATCCTGCAGATCCGCATACATCGCCAGCACCACCAGCAGACTGTCCTCGGGGGCCCAGGGCCGTGGCGCCTGGCGCAGCAGCAAGTACTCGAACGGCCTGACTGCCAGCGCGCCCAGACCGACATTGACACCATGGGTATAGGCTTCGAGCATGCGCCTGTCGTCGGCCGCCAGGTCTGCGAGAATTTGCTCCGCAACGTGGCGCAACCGGTGCAGGCGCAGCGAGCGATCGTGATCCAGCGCGCGGCTCCCGAACAGTTCCGACAATTCACCGGCGGCAGAGCGGCGCTGCAGATCCATCTGGAAAAAACGCTCCTGTGCGTGCAGGAACCCGATGGCGCGAGCCAGGTCATCCAGGCTCCAGGCGTCAAGCACGGGTACGCCGAGACGATCGCGTTTTATCGTAACCGGCGCCTTCAGGCCGGCAAGATCGAAGGAACCTTCGAGCTGAGGAAGACTACCATGCAACGCCGCCCAACCGGCGAGAAATGCTCCTGCAGGCAGCAGGACAGCCAGTAGCAGTAATCGGCGGAGCTTTCTCATCGACTCTTTCAGTCACCCACCGACAACAGTTTCATCGAGTTTGTGCCACCGGATATGCCTATGGCTTCGCCCTCGGTGAAAATAATCAAATCGCCCCGCGACACCAGGCCTTGTTCCAGCAGGCGCTCGGACACCTGCTTCCAGACCTTGTCCGTCCGGGTCTGGGTAATATCGAACGATACCGGAAACACGCCCCGGTAGAGGTTGACCCTGCGCCGGGTCCGTTGATGCCGGGTGAAAGCATAAATTGGGATATCCGACCTGATACGCGACATCCACAAGGCAGTCTTGCCGGATTCCGTCAGCGCGATAATCGCTTTGACATCGAGGTGATTGGCCGTGTACATGGCCGCCATCGCGATCGCCTCGTCGGTATGTTTGAACACCGAATCGATTCTATGGCGCGACCGGGTATGCGCGAGATGGTGTTTTTCGGCCGCTTGACAAATCCTCGCCATCGCCTCTATAGCCTTGACCGGATATTTGCCGATTGCCGTTTCACCGGACAGCATCACCGCGTCCGAACCATCCATGACTGCGTTGGCGACATCGGACACCTCGGCGCGGGTCGGGATCGGGCTGTTGATCATCGACTCCATCATTTGGGTCGCCGTGATACAGACCCGGTTTTTTAGCCTGGTCATGCGAATAATTCTTTTCTGCAGACCCGGCAGCTCCGCATAGCCGACCTCCACACCCAGATCGCCACGGGCGACCATGACCACATCGGCCGCATCGATGATGGACTCGATATTTTCGATCGCTTCGGCACGCTCTATCTTGGCGACGATCTTGCCCTGGCCGCCAGCCTGCTGATACAGCGATTTCGCCTCGTTGACATCACTCGCATCGCGCGGAAACGAGACCGCCAGGAAATCCACGTCCATATCCACGGCCAGCTTGATGTCTTCACGATCCTTATCGGAAAGCGCCTTGGCTGCCAGTCCACCGCCAAGGCGATTGATGCCCTTCTTGCTCGATAACACGCCGCCAACCAGGACGCGGCTAACGACCCTGGGATGCGCCACTTCGATAACTTCAAGGGTTATTTGCCCATCGTCGAGCAACAGGACATCGCCGGCGCTAAGATCCTGAGAAAGCTGCGCATAAGTAATCCCGACAACTGTATTGGTACCGGCATCCGGATCGAATTCGTAGTCCAGCGAGAAGTGATCGCCCTCCTTTAGCTCGATGCGATCCTCGCTAAAACACTCGATGCGAATCTTTGGGCCACCGAGGTCGCCGATTACGGTTACCTCGCGCCCGGTTTTCTCCGCAGCTTCCCTGACCATGCGCATTATTCGCGTGTGATCTTCAGCTTTGCCATGCGAAAAGTTGATCCGCGCGACATCCATGCCGGCCATGATCATCTGCTCGAGTATCTCGGGCGTATCGGTCGCCGGGCCCAGGGTCGCAATTATTTTTGTTCGTCTTTGCATGTCAACTCTCGCCCGCGTCCGGGGTTTCACTCAGGCGGCTTCCCGCGCACGCGCCTGCAGAACTTCCACGGCAGGCAAAGTCCTGCCCTCAAGAAATTCGAGGAATGCGCCGCCACCCGTTGAGATATAAGAAATCTGGTCCGCAAGCTTGTATTTCTCCAGCGCGGCCAGCGTATCACCACCACCGGCAATAGAAAACGCCGAGCTTTCCGCTATCGCGTTGGCGAGCGTGCGCGTGCCTTCGCCAAACTGATCGATCTCGAAAACACCGACCGGGCCGTTCCAGACTATGGTTCCCGCATCACGCATAATGCCGGCCAGCACCGCAGCCGTATCCGGCCCGATATCGAGAATCATCTGCTCGTCTTCTACCTGGTCCACCGCGCGTACATCCGCTTCCGCCGTAGCCGATAATTCCGTGGCGACGACAACGTCGCTGGGTAGCGGGATACTCGCTCCACGCCGGTTGGCAAATTCCGACACTTCCCGGGCCGCATCCAGCATCCTGGGTTCGTACAACGATTTGCCTACCCGATGACCCGCAGCCGCGATAAAGGTGTTGGCAATGCCCCCGCCAACGACCAGCTGGTCAACCTTTTCCGCAAGCGTTTTCAGAATAGTGAGTTTGCTCGAGACCTTGGATCCACCGACGATGGCAACCAGCGGCCTGGCCGGATTCTCCAGCGCCTGGCTCAGCGCCTGTAATTCTCCGGCCAGCAACGGCCCGGCACAAGCGATCGGCGCATACCGCGCAACACCGTGGGTGCTCGCGTGGGTGCGGTGAGCGGTGGCAAATGCATCCATGACGAATATATCCGCCAGCGCCGCCATTTTTCTGGACAAATTATCGTCATTGCTTTTTTCGCCGGGGTTAAAGCGCACGTTCTCGCAAAGAACGACTTCGCCAGCTTCAATGCTGACCCCATCCAGCCAGTCCTTTTCGAGCCGCACTTTCAAACCCAGCATGCAGGACAATTTCCTGGCCACCGGCGCCAGCGAAAATTCTTCCTGGTACTCACCCTCGGGTGGCCGCCCGAGATGCGACATCAGCATCACCTTCGCGCCGGCGGCAACCGCCATGCGAATGGTCGGCAAGGCAGCGCCGAGACGGGCGTCGCTGGTGACATTGCCGTCGCTGATCGGCACGTTCAGATCTTCCCGGATCAGCACGCGCTGACCCGCAAGATCCAGTTCGCTCATACGTAGAAAATTCACATGTCCTCCGCTACAGGAGATCTGCCGGCGACCCGCGGCCCTGCGCCCGACCCGCCAACAGACCGATTATTACTTCGCGTTGATCAGCGCCAGCGTCGTATCCAGCATCCGGTTTGAGAAACCCCACTCGTTGTCATACCAGGCGCAGACTTTTACCAGCCTGCCCTGCATGACCTTGGTCAGCGTCGCGTCATACGTGGACGAAGCCGGGTCGTGATTGAAATCCACCGACACCAGCGGCCCGTCGCTGTACTGCAGCACCCCCTGCAATTCTCCTTCGCTTGCCTCTTTCAGTATCGAGTTGATTTCTTCGACCGAGGTATCGCGGGACGCGGTAAACACCAGATCCACCAGCGACACGTTGATGGTCGGCACGCGGATCGCAAAACCATCCAGCTTGCCCGCCAGCTCCGGAATCACCAGGCCAACCGCGGCGGCGGCGCCGGTCTCGGCCGGGATCATCGACATGGTCGCCGACCGCGCCCGTCTCAGGTCCGAGTGATAAACATCGGTCAGGACCTGGTCGTTGGTGTAGGCGTGAATGGTCGTCATCAGTCCATGTTCGAGACCGATTTTCTCAAGCAGGGGCTTGACCAGCGGCGCCAGGCAGTTGGTCGTGCACGAAGCATTCGAAATGACCTGGTCGCTCGCTTTCAGCGTATCGTGGTTGACGCCATAGACGATCGTCGCATCCACGGATGTGCCGGCGGGCGCCGAGATAATGACTTTTTTTGCACCCGCCGCCAGGTGGGGCGCTGCCTTTTCCCTGGTGGCAAAAAACCCGGTGCTTTCGAGCACGACGTCGACGCCGAGTTCGGCCCAGGGCAACTTGCCCGGATCACGTTCGGCACAAACGCGAATCCGGTCCCCGTTCACGACCATGTACTCGCCAGCCACACTGATCTCACCCGGGAACTTGCCGTGCACGGTGTCATACCGGGTCAGGTGAGCATTGGTGTTCGCATCGCCCAGGTCATTGACGGCGACAATGCTGATTTCCTCGTTGCGACCCGATTCGTACAGGGAGCGCAGGATATTGCGGCCGATTCGGCCATAGCCGTTAATTGCTACTTTGACAGTCATGTTTTTTTCCTTTCTGAATATCCGGCCGCGATCAAAGAATCTCTCGGGCAACCTTGATGATGTTATCCGAGGTGAAACCGAATTTTTCAAATAACAAGCCGGCCGGCGCTGACAGGCCAAACCGGTCCATCCCGATAATCCGGCCGCCCGGGCCGGCATAACGATGCCAGCAATCGCTGACACCGGCTTCGATAACTACCCGGGCGCTGACTTCGGCGGGTAACACCGAGTCGCGATACGCATCGTCCTGGATCTCGAAAATGTCGGTACTCGGTATCGATACCACGCGTGTGGGCACGCCGGATTTTTCCAGTTCACCGGCCGCCTCCATCGCGACGGCAACCTCGGAACCGGTGGCAATCAGGATCAGCGCGGGCGTTCCTTCACAGTCACGCAGGACATAACCGCCGCGCCGGATATTTTCGATCTGCCTGCCGTCACGTTTCTGGAAGGGCAGACCCTGGCGGGTAAATACCAGGCAGGTCGGTCCATCCCGCCTTTCGATCGCCGCCTGCCATGCAAGGGCGGACTCGACACTGTCGCACGGTCTCCAGACGATCATCCCCGGTATCAGCCGCAGGCTGGCGACATGTTCTATCGGCTGATGGGTGGGCCCGTCTTCGCCAAGCCCGATCGAGTCGTGGGTGTAAACGAAAATGCTGCCCACTTTCATCAGCGCCGCCATCCGTACGGCGTTGCGGGCATAGTCCGAGAAGGTCAGGAAGGTGGCGCCGTAGGGAATCAGGCCGCCATGCACCGCCATGCCATTCATCATCGCGGACATGCAAAATTCCCTGACCCCGTAGTAAAGGTAGTTGCCGCCGGCATCCTCTGCGGTGATCGTCTTCGACTCATCCCAGTAGGTCAGATTCGAACCGGTCAGATCCGCCGATCCACCGAGCATTTCCGGCAACGCCGGCGCGAAGCCGTTGAGCGCCCGCAACGATGCCTTGCGGGTCGCCATATCGGCGGCTTCCGTGTTTATTTCCTCGACGACGCCGGCGGCGAATTCCTGCCAGTTATCCGGCAGTTCACCGGCCATGCGCCGCTGGAATTCGGCACCCAGCTGCGGGTGCTTTTGCCGGTAATCGGCAAACATCTGCTGCCATTGTTGTTCCAGCCTGGCTCCCTTTTCCCTGGCATCCCATCCGGCGCGTATATCGTCCGGCACCTCGAACGGCGCGTGCGACCAGCCGATCGTGTCCCTGACCAGCGCAACTTCTTCAGCGCCCAGCGGCGCACCGTGGGTCGCTGCGCTGCCCTGCTTGTTTGGCGAACCCCAGCCGATCACCGTTTTACAGCAGATCAGGCTGGGTCTGTCGCTGGCGCGGGCTGCGTCTATGGCCTTTGCCAGCGCCGCCGGATCGTGGCCATCGACATCGGCAACCACATGCCAGCCATAGGCCCGGAAACGGGCCGGCGTGTCATCGCTAAACCAGCCATCGACCTTGCCATCGATGGAAATCCCGTTGTCGTCATAGAAAACAATCAGCTTGCCGAGGCGCAATGTGCCGGCCAGGGAGCAGGCTTCATGCGAAATGCCCTCCATCAGGCAGCCATCGCCGGTGAACGCATAAGTGTGGTGATCGACCAGGTCGAAGCCGGGCTTGTTGAATTGCGCCGCCAGGACTTTTTCAGCCAGCGCCATGCCAACCGCGTTGGCGATGCCCTGCCCCAGCGGGCCGGTGGTGGTTTCTATACCGAGGTCCTGGTCGTACTCCGGGTGACCGGCGGTGTGATAACCGAGCTGGCGGAAATTCCGGATCTGCTCCATCTCCAGCGGATACCCGCTCAGGTGCAAAATCGAATAAAGGAGCATCGAACCATGACCATTCGATAACACGAAGCGATCCCGGTTTTCCCAGCGCGGATTGCCGGGGTTGTGCCTGAGGTAGTCGTTCCAGAGAACCTCCGCAATGTCGGCCATGCCCATCGGCATGCCCGGGTGTCCTGAATTGGCTTTTTGAACTGCATCCATCGACAAGGCGCGAACTGCGTTGGCAAGGTCTCTGCGCTGAGGCATTTTTGCTGAATCCCGAGTTGGAAAGCGGCGCATTTTCGCCGATGAGCCGCCGCCGGGCAACTGCTGCATGCCTGGGCCCGCAAATACACTCAGTCCAGGTCCTGCCGAGCGGGCCGAGTCACTTGCTGCGCTTTGCCTGAGCTATTTTTTGAAGATTTTGCCGCTGCCGGTTCCCCGCCCCGGCGCCGCCGCCATTTCGGGAAAATCCCCGCAGCGGCCCGGCGTCGTCTTTAGCCCTGACGCCTGGTGGCTGACCAAGCAAGTAAATGTTGCGCAAAAGCAGGTGCGATCAGGTCTTCCATTTGATGGAACATCCCACAGCAGGGGTTTGCTCCTGCGGCCCGTGACCGGTACGCACAATCTGCAGCATGGCATCGAGTAATTCGCGCGTGCTGCCGGCCGGTGGCTCCTCGGTTCGACCGGCATCGAGACGGCCACGGTACTGCAGTTCCAGATCCTGGTTGAAACCAAAAAAATCCGGCGTACAGACCGCCCCGTAGTCACTCGCCGTCTGCTGGCTTTCGTCAAGCAGGTATGGAAAAGGAAAAGCCAGCTCGCTTGCCAGGCGCTGCATCTCTTCCGGGCCATCCTCCGGGTAGCGGCTGATATCGTTGCTCATGATGCCAACCGCTGCGACGCCTTCGGGCGCCAGGGCCCGCAAGTCGCCGATGATCCTTTGCAACGATGCCTTGACGAACGGGCAATGATTGCTGAGGAACATGACCAGCGTGGCACGCGAGCCACGGCAATCTTCCAGCGTCCAGAGCTTGCCGGATGGGTCTGGCAGCGCGAAATCGGGCGCCGGCCAGGCAAAATCACAAACAGGCGTTTCCAGGGCAATCATCGGCCACTCGAAGAAAGGGATATCTTGCAAAATACTAGCAGGCGGGCCGCCAACAAACGACATAATCCTGCAGCCGCGTGAAACCAGCCTGCCCGCCCGGTATACTTGCCCGCTTGCAGCGCCAGCAGCCGTTTCCACGCCTGAGGAACCAGAGGTTTCAGTAACATGCTGAAGGACTTTTTATTTACTTCGGAATCGGTTTCCGAGGGTCATCCGGACAAGGTAGCGGATCAGATTTCGGACGCCGTCCTGGACGCGATTATTGCGCAAGATCCAAGCGCCAGGGTCGCCTGCGAAACCATGGTCAAAACCGGCATGGCGATTATCGCCGGCGAGGTCAGCACGGATGCCTGGGTCGACCTGGAAGAGATCACCCGCCAGGTGATTCTGGACATTGGTTACGATAATTCCGAGGTGGGTTTCGATGGGGCCACCTGCGCGGTGATCAATGCGATCGGCAAGCAGTCATCGGATATCAACCAGGGCGTGGACCGTGCGCAGCCAGCCGAACAAGGTGCGGGCGACCAGGGCATGATGTTTGGTTATGCCAGCAATGAAACCGAAGTACTGATGCCGGCGCCGATTACCTATGCTCACCGGCTGGTCCAGCGGCAGGCCGAACTGCGCAAGAACGGGACTTTGCCATGGCTCAGGCCGGATGCAAAAAGCCAGGTATCCATACGCTACGAAGACAACGTACCGGTCGCCGTCGACGCCATCGTCCTGTCAACCCAGCACGACCCGGACATATCGCATGCGGACCTGACGGAAGCGGTTATCGAGGAAATCATTCGCCCGACGCTGCCGGATGGCTGGCTGCACAAGAACACCCGGATTCACGTTAATCCGACCGGCCGTTTTGTGATCGGCGGCCCGGTCGGTGACTGCGGCCTGACCGGACGAAAAATTATCGTCGATACTTATGGCGGCATGGCCCGACACGGGGGCGGCGCATTCTCCGGCAAGGATCCATCGAAGGTCGACCGTTCGGCTGCTTATGCCGGCCGTTATGTGGCGAAAAATATCGTCGCCGCCGGGCTGGCCGATCGCTGCGAGATCCAGATTTCCTACGCCATCGGCGTTGCGGAGCCCACCTCGATCAGCATCGATTCCTTTGGCACCGGCAAGGTCTCGGAGGAGCGGCTGATTCAGCTGGTGCGCCGGCATTTCGACCTGACGCCTTTTGGCATCATGGAAATGCTCGACCTGTTGCGGCCGATCTACAAAGCAACCGCCGCGTACGGCCATTTCGGTCGAGAGGAAGCCGATTTTTCCTGGGAACGGACGGACAAAGCCGAATTACTGAAAATGGAAGCCGCGGCCTGAGCGGTTTATCGACCACAAGAACGTGAGAAAAAGACTATGACCATTGAAACTGCCACAGCCTTGCCGGCCGACTACGAGGTTGCCGATATGAGCCTTGCCGAATGGGGGCGCAAGGAAATGGCGATAGCCGAGACGGAAATGCCAGGATTGATGGCGCTGCGGCAAAAATATGCCGGCGAAAAGCCGTTGCAAGGCGCCAGGATCGCCGGCTCACTGCACATGACGATCCAGACGGCGATGCTGATTGAAACATTGACGGCGCTCGGCGCGGAAGTCCGCTGGGCTTCGTGCAATATTTATTCGACCCAGGATCATGCCGCCGCGGCGATCGCCGCCACCGGGGTCCCGGTATACGCCTTCAAGGACGAGTCGCTGGAGGCGTACTGGAACTTCACTCACAAGATCATGGAATGGCACGACGGCGGTACCCCGAACATGATTCTCGATGACGGCGGCGACGCAACCATGCTGGTGATGCTCGGCAGCAAGGCAGAGCAGGATCGATCGGTGCTCGACAAACCCGGCAGTGAAGAAGAGCAATTTCTGTTCGCAGCGATCCGCAAGCGCCTGGAGAAGCATCCGGGCTGGTATTCGAACATCCTGAAGAACCTCAAGGGCGTCACCGAAGAAACGACCACCGGGGTCAACCGCCTGTACCAGCTGCAAAAAGCCGGCGAGCTGCCGTTCCCGGCCATCAACGTCAACGATTCGGTCACCAAGTCGAAGTTTGACAACCTGTACGGTTGCCGCGAGTCGCTGGTCGATGGCATCAAGCGCGCAACCGATGTCATGATAGCCGGCAAGATCGCAGTGGTTGCGGGCTATGGCGATGTCGGCAAGGGTTGTGCGCAGTCGCTGAAAGGCCTCGGCGCAATCGTCTGGGTTACCGAGATCGACCCGATTTGCGCCTTGCAGGCCGGGATGGAGGGGTTCCGCGTCGTCACGATGGATTACGCCTGCGACAAGGCCGATATTTTCGTCTCCGCAACCGGAAATTACCTGGTGATCAGCCATGCGCACATGAAAAAAATGAAGCACCAGGCCATCGTTTGCAATATCGGGCATTTCGACAATGAAATTGACGTTGCCGCACTAAAGCAATACGAGTGGGACAACATCAAGCCGCAGGTCGACCACGTAATTTTCCCGGATGGCAAGCGCATCATTCTGCTTGCGGAAGGCCGCCTGGTGAATCTTGGCTGCGCGACCGGCCATCCGAGTTTCGTGATGTCCAATTCCTTTTGCAACCAGGTGCTGGCGCAGATGGAACTCTGGAACAAGCCTGAGCAGTATGGCAATGAGGTCTACGTCCTGCCAAAACACCTGGACGAAGAAGTTGCCCGCCTGCACCTCGACAGGATCGGCGCCACGCTCACGAAACTGACGCCGGAACAGGCTGAATATATAGGCGTAACCGTCGACGGCCCATACAAGCCCGCACACTATCGTTACTAAGCGGATCGAATGCCGGCGCTGATTATTTTTGGCGGCGCACCGGGACGTCAGCTGGACGAACTTTAGACCACGGGCGTTGCGTGGTACAACGCACCGGGCACACGCCTGCCGCCGGCCAGTCAGGCCGGGAGTATATCGGGATGTTTTGCTGCCAGGAGCAGCAGGCCGGATCCTTTTATTTTTTGGATATCAGGATCCGGCCACGCAAGCTTGGCCTTATTCGGCGGGCATTACGTTTTCGGCCTGGGGCCCTTTTGCGCCCATGGTCACTTCCATCGTGACTTTCTGGCCTTCGTGTAATGATTTGCGACCACTACCAGCGATGGCGCTGTAGTGAACAAAAACGTCTTTACCGCTTTCCTGTTCAATAAATCCAAAACCCTTTTCATCATTGAACCACTTGACGGTACCTTCTACTTGTTCAGACATAACTCTCTCTTACTTTTAAATTTCCGATAAATCGGAGTTACAAACTGCCAACCCGGTAAAGAATTGGCCTAAAACCTTTCACGCTTGCCTGGCTGGGGATTCCTCAGCGATCAGGCATCGGCGATGCCAGCTGAGCTACGTTCCTGAGGTGGCGGCGATTGTACACCACGAATCGACGCTATTGCGACAAATTTTTGATAGCGGCCTGCGTACCCAGGGTCGCGGCCAGTAATTTGCCGGTTTCTATCTCAAAAACGCTGTGCGCATCGCCGGCCGCCGCCCAGACGGTGGCATGCGCAAACAGATCGTCGTCGAGGTAGGTATCGATCATCCGGCCATGCCCCAGCGGGGGCACGCCGCCAATCGCATATCCGGTGGCATTCCTGACAAAATCCGCGTCCGCCTTGCCCAGCGCCTCACCGTGAATTTGGCCGAGTTTTTCCATGCATACCGTATTGCTGCCGCTGACCAGCGCCAGTACCGGCGTGTTGCTGCTCAGCGTCTTGAAAATGATCGACTTGACGATCCGGCTCTGCTCGCAGCCTATCGCCGATGCCGCATCCCGGGCAGAGCGAGTGGTATCTGGCAGCGTGATTACCCGGCATTCCAGTCCCAGGTCCAGCAGCGCCGCGCTGAATTTTTGCAAGCCCGAGCCGGACATTCAGGTTAGCCCTCGCTCATCCATACTGCTCCCGCCGTTATCGACAACCATTGCTCCGCTTCCTTTTGCTTACCGGGGCGCCGGGTTCAATGGCTTCCTGGCCGCGTCTATGAGTTCGCGTTTCTCGCGTGCGGGCATGGCTTTGATTTTTATCTCTCGCCTCAATGCGGCGCCCTGATCACCGACTTCTTCCCGGAAAACAAGCCTGACCGGCAGTCTCGAGCGCGTGTATTTGGCGCCCACACCGTCATTATGGCGAGCCAGCCGGCCATCGACGTCCTTTGCAACACCGGTATAAAGCGTCCCATCGGCGCAGCGAACGACATAAACCGACCACCTCGGGTTGCCCGGCGGAGGCGAAGCCGGTTGCCCGTCTGCCCGGGCCTCACCCTCCCCGCATCCATCGGCGCCCGGCTGCTCATGCATGATGAATCTGAATGTCTGGCCGCAAAGAAAACCTCCATCGTCTGGGCCCCGGCAGCATCGGCCGGGCCGTTCCGGGTCGGCCCTGCAGCCATCCCCGTCCGGAAAATAACCTCCAACCCGGCACCGATCCGCGGTCAATGTCCGGACCGGCTGTGGATCTTTTAATGTAGACTGATACCCAAGTTTCCGCAAACCGCCCGCTGCCTGCCGACGATGGCGGCGAGCCAGGAATCCGCGCATGACGAAAATCGCCCTGGTCCAGCAACCCGCATCGGGCACCCGGGTGGAAAATATCGCCAAAGGCGTTGCCGCGACTCGCGCAGCGGTGGAAAACGGCGCGGCGCTGGTTTGTTTTTCCGAGCTTGCATTCGACCTGTTTCACCCGGCGCAACCTGCAGGTCCGGATCTCGATGCGCTGGCCGAGACCATCCCGGGTCCGACCACGGATGTATTCACCGCGCTGGCCCGCGAACTGGAAGTCGTCGTCGTGCTCAATTTCCTCGAGATGGATGGCGGCAAGACCTTTGACAGCTCACCCGTGATCGACGCCGATGGCGCCATCCTGGGCAGCACCCGCATGGTGCACGTGCCCGACTACCCCTGCTTCCATGAAAAAAGCTATTACACGCCGGGTGATCGCGGTGCCCCCGTCTATGACACGGCCATCGGCAGAATCGGCGTCGCGATTTGTTATGACCGGCACTACCCCGAATACATCAGAGCGCTCGCCGTAGCCGGCGCCGAGCTTGTCCTGACGCCGCAGGCCGGTGCCGCGGACGAATGGCCCGCTGGATTGTTCGAAGCGGAAATGCGAGTGGCGGCCTTTCAGAACGGTTTTTTTACCGCCCTGTGCAATCGTGTCGGCAAAGAACCGACGCTGGATTTCGCCGGCGAATCTTTCGTTTGCAACCCGGCGGGCGTCGTTATTGCACGAGCCGGCCGGGGCAGCGATGAAATCCTGTACGCCGACCTGGATTTTTCGGCAGTCGCTTCGTCGCACGCAAGAAAACTGTTCCTGGCCGACCGGCGGCCCGCTTTGTATCGCGACTGGGTAGAGCCTTAGCCCTTATAGTTCACTTCTTGCGCGCCAGCGTCAGGCCGTCACCGATCGGAACCAGGCTGATGTCCACCCGCGCATCCCCCAGCAGCGAGCGATTGAATTTGCGGATCGCCTCGGTGTCTGCATCATTCTTGTCGGGATCGATTACCGCACCGCCCCACAATACGTTGTCGACCGCGATCAGCCCACCGGGACGAATAAGCCGCAGCAACAATTCGTAATAGGTGGCGTAGCCTTCCTTGTCGGCATCGATGAAGGCGAAATCGAACCGCTCCCCCTGGCCTTCGTCCAGGAGCGTCTGCAAGGTTTCGTCCGCCGGCGCCAGGTGCAGGTGTATGCGCTCTTCCAGACCCGCCTGCCGCCAGTATCGTTTGGCGATGCTGGTCCACTCCTCGCTGACATCACAGGCGATAATCTCGCCATCAGCGGGCAAGGCCAGACCGACAGCCAGGCTGCTGTAACCGGTAAAAACACCAACCTCGATATACCGCCGCGCATCGATCAGCTTCGCCAGCAAGGCCATGAACTGGCCC
The DNA here is from genome assembly GCA_022560735.1 of Pseudomonadota bacterium. Lineage (GTDB taxonomy): Bacteria > Pseudomonadota > Gammaproteobacteria > Steroidobacterales > MnTg04 > MnTg04. Next base: position 175,340 of record JADFSO010000001.1, on the reverse strand, counting down.
TGTTCAGGCGCTATTTGCATGTTGTGCATGGGATCTGCCGCCGTTTCCTCGCGCAAAGCCTTTAAAATCGGGGCCTCCCGGAGCGATATTTCGAGCAAATAGTCGTACAGCGGCTGATCCAGCTTAATCGTACGCTTTGACACAGTTCTCATCCTGGTTAAAATCCTAATGATATCATTCGCCTAAATGAATACCGCGACGGACAATCCGGGCCACGGCGACACCCTGCGACTCCTGCAGGTGACCGACCCGCATCTGAGCGCCAACATCGGTCGCGCCATGCGTGGCGTCGACACCTATCGCTCGCTGCAGGACGTCCTGGATCAGACGGCGGTTGTTGGCTGGCTGCCCGCTGCGATTCTCGCCACCGGCGACCTGGTTCATGACGGTACCCGGGAAGGATACGAGCATTTTCGCAAGCTGCTGGGACGGTTCGCCGCCAGGAACAACGCCAGGGTATTTACCCTGCCGGGCAACCACGACGATCCGGAAACGATGCGGGAAATCCTGTCGCACGACCCATTCCAATATTGCGGCCACGCGGACCTGGGGACCTGGAGAATGATTTTCCTCGATACCTGGCTGGCGGTCGACGCCGGCGGTCTGCTGCGCGACAGCGAACTCGAACGGCTCGATGATTTGCTGGACGAGGCGGACGACAAACATGTGCTGGTGTGCCTGCACCACCACCCCGTCGACATGGGCAGCCGTTGGCTCGATAGCGTGGGGCTGCGCAACGCCGACCGGTTTCTCGAGATCATCGACCGTCATTCCAATGTGCGCGGCGTGGTCTGGGGCCACGTGCACCAGGAATACGACAAGATCCGCAACGGCGTGCGCTACCTGAGCAGCCCGTCGACCTGTGTCCAGTTCAAACCCCATAACGATGATTTTTCACTGGATGAGTTGCCGCCCGGGTTTCGCTGGCTGAAACTGGCTGCCGACGGCTCCATCGAAAGCGGTGTCGAATGGATGAGCGCCCCTGCCGCGAAAGCGGCTGCCCGTTAATCCCGGCAAACTTCCCGCGCAAGCATCGCTTCCCATAGAATGCGTCGATGAGCGCGAAAGACGAACTGGTACGGTATTACCGCTGGCTGCGGCAGTACGGGCTGAACGATTCTCACTCGGGCAATGCTTCGATAAGGGACCAGGAAGCAATCTGGGTAACACCCGGCGGCTGTTGCGCCGATACGCTGGTTGCCAAAGACCTGGTTCGCTGCGTCCTGGATGACGATCCGCCGGCCGGCGCCTCGCTGGATGCCCCGTTGCACTTATCGGTTTACCGTCGCTCGCCGGCGACGCATGCGATTTTGCACAGCCACGGCCCGCATTGCATCGCATTGACGCTGGCTGGAGAGGAATTGGCGCCGATGGATTTCGAAGGCGCCTTCTATTTCGATCGCGTGCCGTTGCTGGAGATCGAATACGGCGACTACCTGGCCGAATCGCCGAGCGCCGTCGCCGAGGCGCTGAGCCAGGCAAAAGTTGCGATTGTCAAAGGCCACGGCGTATACGCGCACGGCGAGAACCTCGACCTCGCATACAAGTGGACATGCGCACTCGAAGCATCGGCGAGAATCATTTACCTGGCCAGGCACGACAGGCCAGCGAGAGGCAACTGATATGGGCGCCGCGCTATCCCGCCATAGCGGACGATTCCTGAAATCCATCGCGCTGTTGCTGATCCTGCTCCCGCCACTGGCAGCAGTGGCCGGCCCGGAACATCGGGGTCTGGTTTATGCCGTGCAATCAGACCAGGTAACGCTGTACGTGGTCGGATCCATTCATGTCCTGCGCAAGGAAGATTACCCTTTGCCCGCCGTATTGAGCGAGGTTTACGCAAAATCCGACGCGCTGATCATGGAACTCGATCTCGATGACCTGGACCCGGTGGAAAGCGCCATGTTGATCCGTACCCTGGCGATGGCGCCAGCGGGCAGCAGTCTCAGGTCCCTGATGGGCGATGCCTCCTTCAGCCGTTCGAAGGAAAGTGCGCTGGCCCTGGGCATAGACCTGGAACGATTCGACGCGGTGCGCCCCTGGTTCGCTGCGCTGATGGTGCTGGAGTTGTCGCTGGCACAGGCAGGTTACTCGCCGGAGATCGGCGTGGAGCAGCACTTCCTCCGCCAGGCGATTGCGGATAAAAAGCCCGTGGAAGGCCTGGAAACCATACAGCAACAGCTGAGTATCTTTGCCTCTTTGAGTGATGCCGACCAGGGGCTGTTTCTCGAAAAAACGCTGGCCGAACTCGACCAGTTGCCCGCTGAAATCAAAAAACTCCTGGAGGCGTGGAAAACCGGCGATGAACGTGCTCTCGAATTGTTATTGCTCGATTCGTTCGACGAATATCCGGAGTTGTTCGATGAGCTGGTCGACCAGCGGAACGTGGACTGGGACCGCCAACTGACGAAGATCCTCCGCCACGGCAAGCAAGACCACATGGTCATCGTCGGGGCGCTGCACCTGCTCGGCGAGCATGGGATCATAGAACTGCTTCGTCGGCGCGGTTTTGCAGTCAACCGCTTGTAGACGCCGGCGCGGGCGCCGGCTTTCACCTGCCTAGATTTCCACCATTTCGAAGTCTTCTTTGCCGGCGCCGCAATCCGGGCAACGCCACGACAAGGGCACGTCATCCCAGCGGGTACGCGGTTCGATTCCGGAATCCGGATCGCCCTGCTCTTCTTCGTATATAAACCCGCAAATGACGCACATATAAACTTTCATCAAGTACCGCTTTCCTGGGCAAACCCTGGCTGCATTGTCGCATGTTCTCCGGGAACCTGTCTGCTTTAGACGATCGTGGCGAGGCAGGGGGGCAATAGAGACGGGATTTTCGATCGTTCGAGGCGAATAGCGTTTCGATTCCACCACAATGATCGAATATACGGGCCGCTTCCCCGCCGCCACAGTAGAATAGTCCAGGCCTGCTTATTTGACCGAGACTCGCATTTCAGGTTTGCCGGTTGCGGCGATTGCCGGTATCGAGGCAGCCAACGGGGGCAAACTGATCGAAGCCGGAGCAAAGGACGGAGACTGCGTTGAATCTTTTTAACCAAGCAAAAAAATACATACCGGGTGGCGTGAACTCACCGGTCCGGGCATTTGCCGGGGTAGGCGGTGACCCTGTTTTCATCAGCAAGGCATCGGGCTCGCGCGTTACCGACAGCAACGGCCGCGAGTACATCGATTATGTCGGCTCGTGGGGCCCCATGATTCTCGGTCATGCCCACCCGAAAGTGATTCAAACGGTCACCGAACAAGCCCGCCTGGGTCTGAGTTTTGGCGCGCCTACGGAACTCGAGACCGAGCTGGCCGAACGGGTCTGCCGTCTCGTGCCATCGGTGGAAATGGTGCGCATGGTCAGTTCGGGAACCGAGGCGACCATGAGCGCGATACGACTGGCCCGCGGATATACCGGGCGCGAGTTGCTGCTCAAGTTTGAAGGCTGTTATCACGGCCATGCCGATTCCCTGCTGGTCAAGGCAGGATCAGGTGCCCTGACGCTTGGTGTGCCGACCTCACCCGGGATCCCGATGGCGGTTGCCGCCAGCACCTTGTGCCTGCGCTACAACGATCCGCAACAGTTGCTGCAATGCTTTGCCCAGCATGGCGACGACATCGCCTGCGTCATCGTGGAGCCAGTCGCCGGCAACATGAACTGCGTGCCGCCGGTTGCCGGTTTCCTGGAGGAATTGAGAAAACTTTGCAGCGAGCATGGCAGCGTGCTGATTTTTGACGAGGTCATGACCGGATTTCGGGTCGCACTGGGCGGGGCACAGCAACGCTATGGCGTCATGCCCGATCTGACCACGCTGGGGAAGATCCTCGGCGGCGGCATGCCGGTCGGCGCCTTTGGCGGCCGGCGCGACATCATGGAACAGCTTGCGCCCTTAGGTCCTGTCTACCAGGCCGGTACCTTGTCGGGCAACCCGATCGCCATGAGCGCGGGTCTGCAGACCCTGGAACTGATCAGCGAACCCGGCTTCCATGAGCGCCTGGAGCAAAGCTGCAACAGGCTTGGCAAGGGATTGCAGAAGATTGCCGACCAGGCCGGCGTGCCATTCAGCGGCCATGCCGTGGGCGGTATGTTCGGAATATTTTTTAGCGACGAGTCGCCGGTCACTTGCCTCGAACAAGTCATGGCTTGCGATCGGGACCGTTTCAGAAAATTCTTTCACGGCATGCTCGATGCCGGCATTTATCTCGCCCCATCGCCCTTCGAGGCGGGGTTTATCTCATCGGCACACAGCGAGCAGGATATCGAAACGACGCTCGAGGCAGCGGCGAAGGTATTCAGCAGCCTGTAGTTTCCACGGCAACGATGACTATTCGCCGTCGGCCCGGCTCTCCCGGATCATGCCCTGTAACTGGCGCAGCCGGGCCAGCGGTTCGGCGATTTCCAGGCAGGCCTGCTTGTCGACCATGTCCAGCGGCAGCAATTCTGCCAGCCGATTGGCGACCCAACCGGCATTTTGCAGGTCCCTGGTGACGCTCGCGTACTGCTCCTCCAGGCTATTCAGAATTTTTTCCAGCACCTCGGCCATCAATGCATATTCGACCGGCACCAGGGTTCCCGGGTCCTCTTCGAGGACATCCACGCGTCCCACATTCAGCCCATCGGGACGTGTCTCCGCCTGCAAAACCCGAAACCTGGCTCCCCCGTGAACCACGATCCCCAGGATGCCATCGGTGCCCTGGCTCCAGTCGACAATCCTGGCAATCGTACCTGTCGAATAGATCGATGAAGTCTCTCCCTCGGAACCCGTCTGAATCTGGATAACGCCAAAGTCCTGCTCGCCCTTCAGACTTCGGCGAATCATATCCAGGTAACGGGTTTCAAAAACTCTCAGCGATAGCGGTCCGCCGGGAAACAGGACGGTATGTAAAGGAAACAGGGCGATGGTCTGAAGATTCATGGTGCCGGTTTCACAGCGGGAAGTGGTGCTGCTAACTAAGCATAGTATGCCGCCGGTAATTTGCCAGACATTGGCCTGGGTCAATGGATGATCGGCGATTTCCGGGCAGCGGGCCGCGCTGGCAGGGTTAACTGCCCCAGGGTTTTAACAGCTGTTGCGGGATATCCAGCTGGTCGAGTATGCGCGCGACCACAAAATCGACCAGATCGCCCACGCTTTCCGGCCGCCCGTAAAAACCCGGGCTCGCCGGCAGAACGACGGCGCCTGCCCTCGCCAGCCGCAGCATATTTTCCAGGTGGATGACCGAAAATGGGGTCTCCCGCGGCACCAGGACCAGTTTGCGCCCCTCTTTGAGCATGACATCGGCGGCTCTTTCGATCAGCGTTTTGCTGGCGCCGGCGGCAACCGCCGACACGGTCGCCATGCTGCAAGGACAGATCACCATCGCATCGATGCTCGCCGACCCGCTGGCAACGGGCGCGTTCCACTCCTCGCGTCCGAAGACCTGCAGCCGATCCTCGGAAACCGAGAATTTTGCTTGCAGGACGCGAGCTATTTCCTTGCTGCGGCCCGGCAAACTTAAATCCGTTTCTTCCGCAATTACGATCTGGGCGGGTTTCGACAACATCAGGTAAACCCGGTGACCGGCGCCAAGCAGGCACTCGAGCAAACGGATGCCGTATTGCGCGCCGGACGCGCCGCTCCAGGCCAGGCTGATGGTTTGTTGTGCATCGTGCCGGTCCATTGATCAATCTCCGGTATCGGTTGCCAGGCAATCCAGCAACTTCTGATGAATCTGGTTAAACGCGCCGTTACTCATCACCAGGACGATATCACCCGCGCGCGCAGCAGCCGCGATATCCATGGCCATCTGATCGGTATCGTCGTAAACGCTGAATTGCTGACCTGGCAGAGCCATGCTTTCGTCGAGGTCCCAGGCCAGATCGGCTGGCCGGAACACCCAGGCGTGATCGGCCGGTCGCAGCGACTCGGCGAGGCGATCGCGATGGACGCCCAGGCGCATGGTATTGGAACGGGGCTCGAGCACGGCGTGAATCCGCGATCCCGGGTGCGCTTCGCGGATCCCGTCCAGCGTCGCCCTGATGGCCGTCGGATGATGGGCAAAATCGTCATACACGGAAACACCCCTCACCTCACCGCGCAATTCCATGCGTCTTTTGACACCGGCGAAACGGCTCAACGAATCCACGGATGAGGCCAGCGGAACACCGACATGTCTTGCCGCAGCCACTGCGGCCAGCGCGTTGGCAACATTATGATCGCCGTTCATCTGCCAGCGGCACTCAAGTTGATCCGAATCCGCAAAGCGGATTTGCAATCGCCGGCTGGACGGATCATGCCGTGCCTGCCACTCACCGTCGCCAAGAAATTTTTCACAGCGAGTCCAGCAGCCCCGCCCGATCACCTCGGCCAGGTTATCGTCATCGCCATTGCAGACGATCAGGCCATCGCCGGGCACGGTTCGAACCAGGTGGTGAAACTGCGTCCCGATAGCGGCCAGGTCCGGGTAAATATCGGCGTGATCGTATTCGAGATTATTCAACACCAGGGTACGCGGCCGGTAATGAACAAATTTTGCCCGCTTGTCAAAAAACGCCGTATCGTACTCATCCGCCTCGACCACGAAGAACGGCTCGTCGCCCAGACGCGCCGAGCCGGAAAAATTTCCGGCCACACCGCCGATCAGAAATCCCGGGTTCAGGCCGGCATCCTCCAGGATCCACGCGAGCATGCTGGCGCAGCTGGTCTTGCCGTGGGTCCCGGCGACGGCCAGCACCCAGCGCCCCCTGAGTATGTTCCGGGCCAGCCATTCCGGTCCCGATGTGTAGGGCAAGTTACTGTTGAGCAGCGCCTCTACCACGCCCCGGCCACGTGACATCACATTGCCGACTATGACCTCATCGGGCCGCGACTCCAGTTGCGCCGGATCGTCTTCATCCAGGATCGTGACCCCGAGAGACTCCAGCTGGGTACTCATCGGCGGATAAACCTGCCGGTCGCTGCCGGTGACCTCATGGCCTGCCTCTCTGGCCAGCGCCGCCACGCCACCCATGAAAGTCCCGCAAATGCCGAGTATGTGTATGTGCATAAAAATCCGGTCTCAGGCAATGGCGCCGAACAGAAAGTCAAAGACCGCCACGCTGGAAAAAAAATAACAGATACCAATCAATATTCCCAAGCCGAATCGAATATCCAGCGCCCGATGAACGATCTGACCCGCCACCGCGATCGACCAGACCAATATGGCCATCATCAGCAAGGTCGGCAATTGTGCGCCGCTTTGCGCATCGAGCAGATGCTTCATCCAGTTCATCACCGGAAAGGCAACCAGGTAGAGCAACGCGCCGGTTCCGAATAACGCAGTCAGAGTTTGTTGCAGGCGGGCACGGCGGCGGTAAATTACCAGCAATGAACCATACCAAAGCAACATCATGGCGACATCAGCCAGCGCTTCGAGAAAAATCTGCCGCGCATCAGCCGCATAAATCGATGATGTCGCTATGGTCCCGGTCGTATAAAGCAGCAGACTGAACGCGAACAGAAACGGGGATGCCGGCAGATCTTCCGGTCCGCGGCGAAAAAAAGCGATGTCGGCGAATACCCTCAGCAGAAGGCCCATGTTTGCGTCCTGTCGTGCCAGTCAGTGCGCATGATACCCTCTGCCCGGATTTCACCCAATCGGACAAACGCCGGATATTTCCGCGGGCGCAACACAGGCAGGTCTTGGTGAACAACATTCCAGCATTAACCGGGCGAATGATTAGCGACCAGGCTGGTCTCGCTAACGCGATTTCACAAATCGCCGGTTCGCCGGTGATCGGGCTGGACACCGAATTCCGGCGCGAAGATACCTATTATTCCCGGTTATGCCTGCTGCAGATCGCGACCCGGCACGAAATATTCCTGATCGACAACCTGGCGATACCGGATCTCGCTCCCTTGTTCGAATTGCTGGCCGACCGGCAGCAACTGAAAATCATGCATTCCGCTCGCCAGGATCTCGAACTGTTGTTGCAGTTCGGCGATCAACCTCTGCAACCGGTTTTCGACACCCAGATCGCTGCCGCCTGCCTGGGCAATAACCTGCAACTCGGATATTCGACGCTGGTGGAACAGTTGATGGGCGTCAGTATCGACAAATCCCAGACCCGGACACAGTGGTGCAAGAGACCGCTGACCCAGGCGCAACTTGATTACGCGGCCGAAGATGTTCTTTACCTGATCCCGATGATGGAGCGCTTGCAGGCGCAAATAACAAGTAGCGATCGCGAACGCTGGTTCGAGGAAGACAGCCTGGAACTGTATAACCGTGAGTTGTATGAACAGGACGACGACACGGCATGGCAGCGGGTCAAAGGAGCCAGCAAACTGGAGGCGAAACAGCGCATGCGACTCAAGGCCCTGGCCGACTGGCGCGAGAAAACCGCGAAACAGGAAAATCGGCCCAGGCAATGGATAATCAGGGATTCGCCATTGGTTGAACTGGCCTGCAGGAATCCCGAAAAAACTGAGGATCTGGCCGGAATCAAGCACCTGCCAGCGGGAAAACTCAGGCGTTATGGATCTGCGTTGCTAAAGGCCCTGGTCCACGAATCTGGCGAATCGGTCCCGGGGAATAGCCTTGCACGTCCCGGCGAGGCGGAAAGGGCCCTGTTAAAAAAACTCAAACTATTGCAGAAGCAACGGGCAGAGGAACTGAAGGTAGAACCGGAATTGCTCGCCGGCAGGCGCGACTTGCAGGCGCTGGCCCGCGGCGAAACCAACACCCGGGTCACCCGTGGCTGGCGCCGTGAAGTCCTCGGCAATGACTTGCTGGCGATTGCGGCAGACCCTGCCAGGTAGGAGGGCCTCAGGCCCGATATGGTGGGAGGCCAATCGGGCCTGAAGGCCCTCCTGCGACCGCCCCGTCAATATTTCAAAGCCTGCTGAATCCGTTCCGACACTTCCTCGGCGGTACCCATCGCGTCGACCACCCTGAGCAGATCGATCGATTTATAAAACTCGATCAATGGCCGGGTTTGTTCCTGGTATACATTGAGGCGCCTGGCGATGGTTTCATCGTTGTCGTCAGCGCGATGAACCAATTCCCCGCCGGCCGCGATAGAGGCATCCAGATCCTGCTGCGGGGAAAAATGAATATTGAGGACCTTGCCGGTAACGGAACAGGTGCGACGGCCGGTCAGCCGTTTGCGCAGGATATCCATGTCGATATCGAGAAGCAGGACTGCGTCCAGCGGTTTGTCGATTTGCCTCAGCAGCTGAGCCAGGTCCTGCGCCTGCGTGCAATTGCGAGGAAACCCATCGAGGATGAAACCGTTGCGCGCATCATCCATTTCCAGGCGCCGTTTGATTATTTCAAGCACCAGTTCATCGGCAACCAGGCGACCGGCATCCATATCTGCCTTGGCCCGCAAACCCGGCGCGCTTCCCGATTTTAGCTCCGCGCGCAGTAAATCCCCGGTGGAGACCTGTGGAATACCATGACCTGCGACCAGTTTTTGCGCCTGGGTACCCTTGCCTGAACCCGGCGCGCCCAGCAATACGATCCTCACAACGGCTCCTCGTTTGACTGATTCCGATCGCGCAGGCCGGAACCCTAACGTCAGCGGGAGACCAGGTCAAACCTTATGAAGCGAGCGCCGGAATCAGGTATGCTTGGCCGCTGTTTAAACCGGCCCGACCCCGGGCAAGACACAAGAAACATGCACAAGAAAAACGTCTTTTATGCACAGTCGGGCGGTGTGACCGCCGTGATTAACGCCTCGGCCTGCGGTGTCATCGAAACCGCGAGGCAGCATCGCGACAGAATCGGCAAAGTCTATGCCGGCCGCAATGGCATCATCGGCGCGTTACTGGAAGACCTGGTGGATACCGGCAAGGAAAGCGCCGCCGCGATTGCCGCGCTTCGCCACACGCCGGGTGGCGCATTCGGGTCCGCCAGGTTCAAACTCAAAGGGCTCGAAGAGAACCGCTCGGAATATCAGCGCCTGATCGAAGTATTCAAGGCGCACGACATCGGCTATTTCTTCTACAACGGCGGTGGCGATTCCATGGATACCGCCCACAAGGTTTCGCGGATCAGCCGCCAACTGGGCTACCCGATCACCTGCATCGGCATACCGAAAACGGTGGACAATGACCTGGTGGTCACCGATACCTGCCCGGGTTTTGGTTCGGTCGCCAAATACGTCGCCGTCTCAACCCGCGAAGCTGCGCTGGATGTGGCCTCGATGGCGCGCACATCGACCAAGGTATTCGTCCTTGAAGTCATGGGCAGGCATGCAGGATGGATAGCCGCCGCGTCTTGCCTGGCCGGAGAAAAACCCGGCGATGCCCCGCATATCATCCTGCTGCCGGAAGTGCCGTTTGCGCAGCAGCGGTTCCTGGGCCGGGTAAAGCAATGCGTCGACAAGCATGAATATTGCGTGATCGTCGTATCGGAAGGCACCCGCTCGAGGAATGGCCGCTTCCTGGCTGAAGCCGGGACCCGGGACGCCTTTGGCCACGCTCAGCTCGGTGGCGTCGGGCCGGTCGTCGCGGAAATGATCAGGAAAAAGCATGGCTATAAGTATCACTGGGCGGTTGCAGACTACCTGCAGCGCTCCGCACGGCACATCGCATCCAGAGTCGATGTGGAACAGGCCTACGCGGTCGGCAAAGCGGCCGTGGAACTGGCCCTGAAAGGCCACAATGCGATCATGCCGATCGTCGTGCGCAAATCGGATCGCCCCTATCGCTGGTCGATCGGGCATACTCCGCTGAGCCGGGTTGCGAACCGGGAGAAAATGATGCCCGCCCGCTTTATCAGCAAAGACGGCTTTGGCATCACGGCGGCTGGCCGGCGATATCTGGCGCCATTGATTCATGGCGAGGATTACCCGCCATACCGAAACGGAATGCCGCGATACGTGGAACTAAAAAATATTGCGGTGCCACGCAAATTGAAAACAGGATTCAAGATTTAGTTTGCACTGGCACGATCGCCAGGTGACCCGGGCTCTGGCGGGTCTGAAATCTGGCGGTGAGAGAGATTGCGGGGGCTTCCCCGGTGTTTGTTTTTTTATTGGGAGATTGAGAAATGGCAGATTTGGCGCTTTGGATTGCTCTCGGAGCGGCGGTGCTGGCGCTGGTTTATAGCGCGCTTTCAGCAAAGTGGATTATGGCCCAGCCCGCGGGCAATGAAAAAATGCAAAGCATTGCAGTGGCGATCCAGGAAGGCGCCAGCGCCTACATGAACAGGCAATACCGCGCGATCTCGATGGTCGGTGTGGTGCTGCTCGTCATCCTGTGGATTGCGCTTGGCAGCCTGAGCGCGATCGGCTTTGCGATCGGCGCAATATTGTCGGGGCTGACCGGTTTCATCGGCATGAAAATCTCGGTGCAGGCAAACGTGCGTACCGCGCAAGCCGCGCACCAGGGCATCAACGCCGCGCTCAACGTCGCTTTTCGTGGCGGCGCGATCACCGGCATGCTCGTGGTCGGGCTGGGATTGCTCGGTATCGCCGCATATTTCATGGTGTTGAAAACGCTGGGACACGATACCACGGAAATCCTCCACGCCTTGATCGGGCTGGCATTTGGCGGTTCGCTGATTTCGATCTTTGCCCGACTCGGCGGCGGAATTTTTACCAAGGGCGCTGATGTCGGCGCCGACCTCGTCGGCAAGGTCGAAGCAGGAATTCCCGAAGACGACCCGCGCAACCCGGCGGTAATCGCCGACAACGTCGGTGACAACGTCGGCGACTGTGCCGGCATGGCTGCCGACCTGTTCGAAACCTATGCGGTCACCATCGTTGCCACGATGCTGCTTGGCAGTCTGCTGCTGAGCGGCGGCGGCGATACTGTAGTCGTCTACCCATTGGTTCTCGGTGCGGTGTCCATCGTCGCGTCGATCATCGGAACATTTTTCGTCCGGACCAAAGACGGCGCAAAGATCATGAACGCGCTGTACAAGGGCGTAATCGTTTCCGGCGTCATTGCGGCCGTGGCGTTTTATTTTGTCACCGACTGGATGATGAGCGGCATGCCGGAATTCAGCGCGCTGAACCTGTGGTTTGCCGCGCTGATCGGTCTGGGCCTGACCGCATTCATGGTGGTCGTCACCGAGTACTACACAGGGACCGAATTCGGCCCTGTACAGCAGGTGGCAAAAGCCTCCACAACCGGGCACGCGACCAACATCATCGCCGGCCTGGGCCTGTCGATGAAGGCCACGGCACTGCCGGTGATCGCCGTCTGTCTGAGCATCTATGGCGCGTTTGAGATGGCCGGTCTGTATGGCATCGCCATCGCAGCCACCAGCATGTTGTCGATGACCGGCATGATCGTCGCGCTGGATGCATTTGGCCCGATCACCGATAACGCGGGTGGCATCGCAGAGATGGCGAAAATGCCCGAGGAGATTCGGCGTATCACCGATCCGCTGGACGCGGTGGGCAATACGACCAAGGCGGTGACCAAGGGTTATGCGATCGGCTCGGCCGGTCTCGCGGCGCTGGTCCTGTTCGCGGATTTTACCAACTACGTGGACGAGTCCGTGGTATTCAGCCTCGACAAACCGGCCGTCATTATCGGTCTGTTTATCGGTGGCATGGTGCCCTATTTGTTCGCATCGATGGCGATGGAAGCCGTCGGACGCGCCGCTGCCTCGGTGGTCAACGAGGTTCGCCGCCAGTTCCGTGAAATTCCCGGGATTATGGATGGCACCGGCAAACCCGATTATTCGCGCGCCATCGACCTGCTGACCAGGTCTGCAATCAAGGAGATGATCGTACCGTCGCTGCTGCCGGTGCTGATGCCGGTCGTGCTGTACTTTGTCATGAACTGGCTGATGGGACCGGAGGCAGGCATCCTCGCGCTTGGCGGGCTGCTGATCGGCACGATCGTGACCGGTCTGTTTGTCGCGATCTCGATGACTACCGGTGGTGGTGCATGGGACAACGCGAAAAAGTATATCGAGGACGGTCATTTCGGCGGCAAAGGTTCGGCAGCCCACATGGCCGCCGTGACCGGAGACACCGTCGGCGACCCTTACAAAGATACCGCAGGCCCGGCGATCAACCCGCTGATCAAGATCATCAACATTGTCGCTTTGTTGCTGGTCCAGTTGTTGGTCTAGCAAGTCAGGGGCTGAACTCCACGGCGCGGGGTTCGGCCCTTTTTTTCAGGCCACGGCCTGCAGCGGCTGCGGGCGGCCGAGCAAATAACCTTGCACGTAATCGAAACCCAGCAGGCGGATCGCTTCCAGCGACTGGTTGTCCTCGACTTGCTCGGCGATCACTTCGAAATTGAGGGTGCGCGCCAGCTTGATCATCGCATCGACCATGGCTCGATTGACTTCGTCGGATCCCAGGTTGCGGATAAATGAACCATCGATCTTGAGATAATCCATGGCCAGGTTTTTCAGATTGGCTATCGAGCCAACTTCGCTACCGAAATCATCCAGCGTGAAGCGACAACCCATGCCATGCAGAACGCCGATAAATCGCTGCGCGTGAGTCAGGTTGTCCACCACGGCGGACTCGGTCACTTCGAAACAAATCTTGGCGGCATCCACCCCGGTGCGATCCAGGCAATCCACGACGAATTCCAGGAATCCTTCGTCGGCCAGTGTCTGGCCCGAAATATTGATCGCGCAACTCCTGCCCGCCGGCAACCCGATCGAATTACTGGCAAGCGCCGCCAGGGTTCTTTGTACAACCCAGCGATCGATATGCGGCATGATTTGATATCTCTCGGCCGCCCTCATGAACTTGTCCGGCGATATCTCTGCGCCAGTTTCGTCTCTCATGCGCAGCAGGATCTCAAATGCCGGGCCGTTTTTTGTCTTCCCGCTCAGCGATACGATGGGTTGGGAAAAAAGTTCAAATTCGTCGTTGCTCAGCGCCGATTGCAGGCGCTGCAGCCATTGTATTTCTCCCCGGTGACGCGCCACGGCCTCGTCATGCGAGGAATAAACATGCACCCGGCCCTTGCCTTGTTTCTTGGCCACATAGCAAGCGGAGTCAGCCGCGCTGAGCAAATCTTCCATTACCCCGCTTTCATGGCCGACCTCCACCAGACCGATACTGACGCCGATATTGAAAATCTTGTCGCGCCACACAAAGCGGTAGTCCTTGACCGCGAAACAAACGTCATCGGCTATCTGGCGGCCCTTTTCCAGCGGGCAACCCACCAGCAACATGCCGAATTCATCGCCGCCGAGCCGCGCAACGGTATCCGAATCACGAACCTTTTCCTTAATCAGCCCGGCCACTTCGCGCAACATGCTGTCGCCAGCTATGTGTCCGCAGGTATCATTCACCGTCTTGAATCCATCCAGATCCAGATAGCAAAGCGCGTGTTGTCCATCGCCGGTTCGCGCGCCCTGCAAAGACTCATCCAGCCTTCTTTCAAATTCCCGTCTGTTGATCAGACCGGTCAGCGCATCATGGCTCGCCTGGTAGGACATCTGCTGGGTTATTCCGCGCATTTCGGTCACATCGTGCAAAACAACGACCGCGCCGATGATGTGACCGGCTGAATCGCGTATCGGCGAAGCGGTCAGTTCGATGGAATGCTCACCGCCACCGTTCCTTACCAGCAACAGTGCACCGCGGCCAAGATTGATCCTGTCCTGCTCCTGCAGGCAGCGTTGCGCCGGGTCACCCAGCGATCGTCGGTCAGATTCATCGACCAGGTTGATGGTTTCCCCCATCGTACGGCCCAGAACCTCTTCCGATTTAACACCGGCCAGCTCGCCTGCCGCACCATTGAGGTAATCGATCCGGCCGTCTACGTCAGTGGTAATCACGCCTTCGCCGATCGAATCCAGGGTCAGCTGAGCCTGGCGCCTGCTTTCCGCCAGCACTTTATCGGCCATTATTCGCAGGCTGATGTCTTCCCCCACGCTCATCAGCGCGGGCTTGCCCTGGAACTCCACCGGGACACTGGTGACCTGCAGCCATAACGCCTGGCCATCGGACTTCATCAATTGCAAGTCGCTACACGGCACCACTTCTTTGGAGGCCAGTTTCTTTGCGATATTTTCCCTGGCTTTTTGACGCTGCGCCGGTCTCATTAAATCGTATATCGACATTCCGATCAGCGTAGCCGGCGCTATTCCCAGAGTTTCTGCCGCGGCCTCGTTGGCATAAAGGATTTCGTCGCGATGCACAAAGATCACATCGCTCTGCGCCTCGGCGAGCTGCAGAAACATACTCTGTTTTTCCCGCAACTGGCGCTCGGTGTCGCCAAGCACATCAAGCAACTGGTTTACCGTGCCCCCGAGATCAGACAGCGCGTCGTCTTCGCCGGCGATGCTCAACCGGCTCTGGAAATTGTGGCTGCCGGTAATCTCACCGAGCTCGGTACCCATTCTTCGGATACGCGAGCGCGACCTTAGCCGGTAAAACTGTAACAACAGTACCCCGATGAATATGCCGGCAGCGATCCATAAAATTTCCATGAATGGCGTCTTCAAATACATCTCTTCACACTGGCGCCTGTCGGTCCCGGGGTTGTTCTACCGTGGCAGCGGGGAATGGAGGCCATTTTTTCAATCGATTGAGACGCATAGCGGGTCGGGTAAGGAAAAGGATCGGGGAACGGTCGCATGGCATCGGCGGTCAGTTGACCGACTGCGGCAAACAGGTCTTTGGGATTCGCGCCCATGATGATCCTCTGAATGGCAGAAAAAGCAAAATACCCATACTGCCAACGACCCGGAAAAAGGCTGAAACAGCCTGTCCGACAAGGCGTCAAGCATATCCCAAGGCTCGCTGGCGAATTGGTGGTATTCACCATAATGCCATGTATATTGTCTTGTCACCCGGATACTGAATGCGTAATCTTTACGCCGCCAGCACAACCTGTTCCAGCGGGCGGAGTCAGGAATGGAGAACTCAATGAATCTTGAATTTGCGCGCCAGCAGATGCTCAAACAACAAGTCAGGGCCGGCGAAGTCCTCGACCTGAAGATTCTGGACGCATTGGCCAGCGTCAATCGTGAAGATTTTGTGCCCGCCGAGTACGCCGGGGTCGCTTTTGCCGACTGCACTATCCCCCTGGCACACGGTCAATGCATGATGTCCCCGCTGGTGGAAGGCCAGCTTCTCCAGGCGTTGAACCCGGGCAAGGATGACCGCGTGCTCGAGATCGGCACCGGCAGCGGTTTTCTCACCGCCTGCCTCGCGGCACTCGCCGGCCAGGTGCACAGCGTCGATATTTTTCCGGAACTGACCGCGATGGCGCAGACCAGCCTCGACAGCTCGGGCGCCGGCAACGTGTCGCTGGAAACCTTGAACGCGATGGAGCTTGGCACGGAGCGGAAATACGATGTCATCGCCGTGACAGCATCGCTGCCGGCCTATGATCGCCGCTTCGAAACGGCGCTGAATACGGGCGGCCGGTTGTTCGTTATCGTCGGCGAGGAACCACTCATGCGCGCCAGGCTGGTCACCCGGGTTGGCGAAGATGAATGGTTGACCGATTCATTGTTTGAAACGGTGATTACGCCAATGCGCGAGGTCGTCGCACTGGATCGCTTTCGATTTTAGAGATGACGCCAGAGGAGTGCTTGCCTCCAGCCAGCCGCCGGTGCTGCCTGACGTGCGTGAAGACCGGGAACTCGCCATCGCCGGTTCGCCGGCAGCACTCCATATTCCGCTGGACCAGGTTCCTGGGCGCATGGACGAACTCGATAACCAGCGCCCTGTCGTGGTGATGTGTCGTTCCGGCGCGCGCAGCATGCAAGTGGCTGCCTACCTGGTACAAAATGGCTGCCCGCGGGTTTTCAATCTGCAAGGCGGGATCCTGGCCTGGTCGGAACAAGTGGATCAGTCCATACCCGGCTGCTGGCGATAGCTCAGACCTTGCCTGCTAACAGCGAAAATACGTTCAAACCACGCAAAAACAGTGTTTTTTTGAAAATTACCGATTTAGTGATATAGTTAACTAATACACTATGCCGTCGGCTTTACGCCGCAAGGAAATCCCATGCATATCATTTCGCGTTTCTTACTTGTGACGCTGATTTTTTTCGGCGCATCGACGGCCGGCGGGACTGACCTGGCCGAGGTTTACCAGATAGCGCTGGTCAGCGACCCGACCTTGCGCGAAGCCAATGCCAATCGCCTGGCCTCAAGCGAAGCATCGCCGCAGGCTCGTGCGGCGTTGTTGCCGCTGATCACCGCGTTTTATTCGCGCGGTGAAAGCGACAGCAGCGGTAGCAGCACTTTCCAGGTGGAAGACCCGATAACCGGCGCTGTGCAGACCGTGACATCTGCCTTTAAAACCGATGTCAGCGATGAAATTCAGTGGCGTCTGCAATTGCAACAACCCTTGTTTCGCTGGGATCGCATAGTCGGTCTGCGACAGGCACAGAAACAGGTTGCCCAGGCAGAGATCGATTACCAGGCCGCACAACAGGATTTGATGCTGCGCGTCGCCGAGGCCTACTTCAACGTTTTGGCCGCACATGACACACTGGATGCGGAACTGGCCAGCAAGGAAGCCACCAAGCGCCAGCTCGAGCAGGCCGAAAAACGTTTCGAAGTCGGACTGATCGCAATCACCGATGTGCTGGAAGCACAGGCTGCTTATGACCTCGCGGTCGCCACCGATATCGGTGCCCGCCGCTTACTGTCCACGGCCAAGGAATTATTGCGCGAAATTACCGGCGAATACATCGACGAACTGCAACGACCCGGGAAAGACCTGCCGCTGATCAACCCCGACCCGGCGAACGCCGATGCCTGGGTCGAACAGAGCCTGAAAAACAACCTGGCCCTGAATTCGACCCGCCTGCAGGCGGACGTTGCCAAAGACCAGGTGCGCATCAACCGCTCCGGGCACATGCCCACCCTGGACCTGGTCGCATCGCGAACCGGTTTCGACCGGGATGCCAGCCGCTCGGACCAGGGAGCTCCGTTTTCTCCAGCCGATGCGGCAAGCAACACGACCAGCGTTACTTTGCAGCTGAATATTCCGATTTTCAGCGGCGGAAATACCTCCTCCATCGTGCGCCAGTCTGTTTACCGACATCGTGCGGCCCGCGAAAAGGTCGAGCGAGTCGCACGCGAGACCGAACGATCGACACGCGATGCCTACGATGCCGTGATATCGCAGATCGCCCGCGTGCGGGCCCTGCGCCGCGCCGTGCAATCCAACGAGAAAGCCTTGCAGGCCTCGGAAGCCGGTTTTGAGGTCGGTACACGCACCACGGTAGACGTACTCAACGCGAGGCAGGAACTGTTCCGTGCGCGCACCGATTATGCGCGCACCCGCTATAATTACATCGTCAATGTCCTGCGCCTGAAACAGGCCGCGGGCAACCTGTCGGGCCGGGATATCAGCGAAGTGAATTCCTGGCTGGCCGATTAGCTGTTTCGGGGAGTCTGTCCCGTGGGATCAGGGGGTCGAGCAGCGTCAGCAGGCGAGCGACGGCCCCGCGGTTTTCCTGCACCGTTTTGCGCCCCTGGGCACCCGCATAACGGCGTGCCTCGGGATCGGCGATCAGGCTGGCCAGTTGCGCCGCCAACTCGACCGAGTTTTTGACTTCCCGCATCGCCCCGACAGCGGCCAGCATTTCGGCAATATCTTCGGCATTGAAGGTATGAGGACCGGTCAGGACCGGGATCCCCAGCGCCGCCGGCTCCAGTAAATTGTGACCGCCGATCGGCACCAGGCTGCCGGCGACAAAGGCAACATCGGATGCCGCGTAAAAAACCGGCAATTCCCCCAGTGTATCCAGCAGGAAAACACTGGTTTCCGGCGTGCACGACATGCCGCTGCTGCGGGTGATAAAGCTGACCCCCCTTTTGCGCAACAGCGTCGCGATCAATCCGAATCGCTCCGGGTGCCGCGGCGCCAGTATCAACAGCGCATCCGGGTATTGCCGGCGCAGGCGCTCGTGTGCATCCAGCATCTGCTCTTCTTCGTCATGATGGGTGCTGGCCGCCACCCAGACCGGTCGTTGCGGCGCGTTCGCCTGGCGAATGGCGCGCCCCTCGGTAAGTACAGCGGCGGGCAGTTCGAAATCAAACTTGATGTTGCCGACGACGTGGGTCCGTTCCGGTGGGGCGCCAAGCAACCGGAACCGCTCTGCGTCCTTTTCGCTTTGCGCCGCAATGACGATGCCATGCGACAGGGCTTCACGAAAAAGACTCTTGAACCACCGGTATTTGCTGACCGAGCGCGGCGATATCCTGGCGCTGGCGAGCACCAGCGGCACCTGCCGCTTGCCACATTCGTGATACAGCGTCGGCCACAGTTCCGTTTCGATGATGATCGCCAGGGCCGGCCTGGCTGCATCGAAAAACCGGGCGACGGCCCCGGGCAGGTCATATGGCGCGTAACAATGTCTGGCACAGTCGCCGAGCAAATCCACGGCGCGCTGAGCGCCGGTCGGCGTCACCGTCGTTATCACGATCGGAATATCCGGGTGCTTCCGGTTTAGTTCGCGGACCAATGGCGCGGCCGCCTGGACCTCGCCAACCGAAACCGCGTGGACCCAGATGGCCGGACGTGAAACCGACAAGCGGGTAAAACCGAATCTCTCGCCGAAACGATCGAAATAGGCACGATTGAAAAACCCGCGCCACAGCAGAAACACGACGACGACCGGCGCTATCAGGTACGAAAGGAGTACGTAGATCAGCCGCACGACAATGCCCAGGCGATTACTGGTCGCGTATGGATTCGATGATCCTGCTGGTCGAACGACCATCCATCAAAGGCAATACCTTAACTTCCCCGCCATTGGCCAGCACGCTCTGCCCGCCGGCAATATCCTCGATCCGGTAGTCACCGCCCTTGACCAGCACATCGGGCAATACAGCTTCTATCAATTGTGCCGGCGTATCTTCGGAGAACGGCGCCACCCAGTCTACCGCGGCCAGACCGGCCAGCACCGACATGCGATCGGCCAGCGGATTGATCGGCCGGCCCGCGCCCTTGAGCCTGGTTACCGATGCGTCATCGTTCACCGCGACCACCAACCGGTCTCCCAATGCCTTGGCCTCTTCAAGGTAGGCGACATGCCCGGCGTGCAGGATATCGAAACAACCGTTGGTCATCACCACCCGCTCGCCGCGGGTCTGCGCCTCCCGAACCAGCGTCTCCAGCGATCCGCGGTCGACCAGCTCGCGCCCGCCTTTACCGTGCCGGTGCAACGCCGTGCGCAATTCGTCGGCGCTGACGGAGGCGACGCCGAGTTTCCGGACCACCAGGCCAGCGGCTAGATTCGCCAGCTTCGCCGCATCTTCGGGCGACTGTCCGGCGGCAATCCCCGCAGCCAGCACCGCGACAACCGTGTCGCCGGCGCCGGTCACATCGTAAACCTCACGCGTTTCGGCGGGCAGATGAATCGCCTTGCCGTTCTCCGGGATCAGCGTCATGCCCTCCCCGCTGCGGGTCAACAGGAGAAAGCCCAGACCCAATTGCTGGCGGAGCGCCCTGCCTTTCTCTTCGAGTTGCTGCAAATCCTCACATGAACCAACCACGGCCTCGAATTCGGCAAGGTTGGGCGTCAATGCCGTCGCCCCGGCATAGCGCGAAAAATCGCTGCCTTTCGGATCGACCACGACCGGCAGATCCCGCGCCCGGCAGGCGGCAATGATTTCCTGTACGTTACTCAGCGCGCCTTTCGCGTAATCCGACAAGACGACCACACCGTCCTCCGGCAGCGCCGCCGCGACCTGCTGATCGAGGCTGGCTCCCTGGCCGCTGCCTGGCGGCTCCTCGAAATCCATGCGCAGTAACTGCTGGTTGCGGCTGATAACGCGCAACTTCGTTATGGTCGGAATATCCGGCATGCGCATAAACTCGCAGTCTACCCCTTGGTGGGCAAGCAAAGACTGCAGGCTATAGGATGCATCGTCGTCGCCGGTAATCCCCAGCAGTCGCGTTTTTACGCCAAGGCTGGCAAGGTTGACCGCGACGTTGGCGGCGCCGCCGGCGCGTTCCTGGTTGCTGGTCACTCGAACAACCGGAACCGGCGCCTCCGGGGATATTCTCGAACATGGACCGAACCAATAACGATCCAGCATTACGTCACCGGCGACCAGCACCCGTGCAGCGGAAAAAGATGGAATCGAAAACGCCATGAATAAAACGGCCAGCAGTTGGCAAACCAGGCGGCATGTTAGCACAGCGCCCGCGGATCAAGGCACCCGGGCCTCCGCGACAAACCGCCGATGACAGTAAAGCGCAAGCCGTTGTTCAAGTTTTTGTCGCCGGTGCATTGGGGAGAATGGCTGCTGATTGGTGGCATGCGTTTTTGCTGTGTGCTGCCGTGGAAATGGCAACTTGCGCTGAGTCGCCCATGGGGTTTCATTCTCAAACACACGATGAAGCGGCGCCGGCTTATTGCGGAAAAAAATATTGCGCTGTGTTTTCCGGATCACGACGCCAGGCAACGCAAAGCGCTGCTCGATAATCATTTTCGCTCGCTCGGGACCAGTATCTTTGAGGCCGGGCTGGCCTGGTGGGCCGATGACCAGCGCCTGGCGCGAATGGTCCGGCGCGATGGCCTGGAGAATTTGCAAAAAGCCCGTAGCCGCGGGAAAGGCGTGATCCTGTTCAGCGCGCATTTTACGACTGTCGAGCTTGCGCCACGTTTGATTTCCCTCGATTGCGTGTTGAGCGGCCCTTACCGTCGCCTGTCCCTGCCCCTGCTCGATGAGATCATGTACCGTGGCCGCTCCCGCTTCGCGGGTCAGCAAGTCGACAAGATGAACATACGCCAGGTGATCAAAGGCCTGCGCAATGGCGAAAACGTATATTTCCTGCCCGACCAGTCCCACACAGGCGCAAACAGCATAGCCTCGGCTTTTTTTGGCATACCTGCGGCGACCAATACCACGCTGTCACGCCTGCTCGCCGCGACCGGCGCGAGCTGTCTTCCCTGCCTGGTTTTGCGCGAGCGGGACGATGCCGGCGAATGCCGCTACCGGGTTCGATACTTCGAACCGCTGACGGAATTCCCCAAACAACCGCAGGAAGCCGCGGACCTGCTAAACAGCATTTTTGAGACCTGGGTCAGACAGGCGCCGGAACAATATTTCTGGATCCACCGGCGGTTCAAAAATCATCCCGGCCTGTATGATTAGCCTGCCGGCGAGCAAAGATGATCCGCACTCTCCCGGCAAAATCGCAGACGATAAATGGCCGCAAAAAATAAACAACCAGCAACTGTAATCCATTATCCGCCGGGGTCTTTGTCGCGGTTTATTGGCCCGCGTTTCTGGCCGCTCTGGGGAGGGCTGACCCTGCTGCGGCTGGCAATCATGTTGCCATTATCGGTCCAGCTGTGGCTGGGGCGCAGGCTCGGAGAAGCTCTTTTCCACGTTTTGCCGGGGAGACGTTTTTTCGCCGCCAGGAATCTTGAATTGTGCTTCCCGGAATTCGACGAGGCTCGTCGCAGGAAGTTACTCAAGGACAATTTTCGCAATATCGGCATGTCGGTCTTCGAAATTGCCATGGCATGGTGGGCATCCGACCGCCGTTTGCAGGGCCTTTACGAGATCGAAGGACTGGATGAAGTCGCCATGGAACTCGCCGATGGTCATGGCGTGATTTTGCTTACCGCACATTTCACGAGTCTCGACATCTGCGGCCGTATGCTCAACATCGCCGGCCTTTCCTATGATGCGATGTACCGCCGGCACAATAACCCGCTGATGGAGGAAATCATGCGCCGTGGCCGGGAACGTTGCGCCCGTACCGCAATCGCAAAGACGGACCTGCGTGGGATTATTCGAAGTCTGCGCAACAACAGGCCCGTATGGTATGCGCCTGATCAAAGAAGCCGGGGCCGCATGAGCGCCGTGGTTGCTTTTTTTGGCGAAGCGGCGGTCACCAGCACCGCCACCTCGCTGATCGCCAAATCGAGCCAGGCCCGGGTCCTGCCGCTGGTGACGACCCGGGATGGCAACCGGCCACATTACAAGCTCAGAATTTTGCCCGCGCTGGATGATTTTCCAGGCGCCGATGCGCTTGCCGATACTTTGCGGATCAACCGGGTCATCGAAAGCTGGATCCGCGAATGCCCGGAACAATACTACTGGGTACACCGGCGTTTCAGGTATCGCCCGGAAGAGCACGGCGATGCCTATGCGCGATAGGCTTCGATCAGCAATCGCCAGTCCGCTGCAGTCACATCGATATTTTCATCCTCAGCGCTGATCTTTCTGAGCGAGCGATGAAGACGCTTGAGGTTTGACGCCTGCCATGCACCGCCGGCGCGGATATCGCCACGATCGAAATCCAGCAAATACACAGCGCCTTTGTCATCGAGCAGGATGTTATGGCCCGTCAGATCCGCGTGACAGGAACCGGCGTCGTGAAACCGGCGTATACACCGCCCGATAAGCTGCCAGTGGGACGCATCCACTCCACCGTCTCGCATTCTTTGTGACAAGGGTATTGCCCCGGGGATTCTCACGGTCACCAGTTCCGCCGTATAGGCCAGCCCGTCGCGTTGGTAGATTGCCGCAACCGGCCGCGGTACCGGCAGGCCCATATCGCGCAACCGGGCCAGCAACCGCCACTCGTGAAACGAGCGGCCGCGATCTTCACCGAGCCAGATAAAATGATCGTCGAACCAACGCCCGATCAGACCGCCGCGCCGGTAATGACGCAAGGCCCACTGGCCTTTGTCCGCCGCAACAAAATAGACCGTGCCGCGGCCGCTGGTTTTGCCCAGCAAGCAGCCACGGTCGCGCCACCAGGAATCGTCGCCCAGGTTGAAATCCGGCTCGCTGACCAGCTCCGGGTCATAAACCATTCCGCGGCCACCGTCGCGCAAGCAGTGTTCGATCATGGGATGTCAGTATACCCGTGGCAGCGCCGACAGCCATGCGGCTTGCGTCAGTTCGCAATGGGGTAGAATGGTTTTCTGCTAACCAGGCGGCCAAGCATGCTGATCAGCTATCACAGGGCACAACTCGAGCGGCTCACGGACTTCGAGATTGCCGACGAGCTCGAACAGGGCAATATTATTTATTTCCCGGAATGCCCGATCCCCCTGCCCGGAGAGCATGAGCTGCAGTTCATTCGCGATGAACTACCAACCCGCCTGGCGCTCAAGAACGTCAGCTATCACCCTGAAGCCGATACCGTTCGCGGTCTGGATGCCGACCCCGAAACGATGGACAGGGTGCACAAGATCCTGACCCTCCATAGCAAGGAAGTCGACGCTTTCCTCAAAAAAATCATTCCCTCGCTGACCGCCGGCTGGACGATCGGAACCTGCAGTTTCAGGCCCATTCAGGAACGAGGGCGCGATCTGAAACCACACGCCAGCAACGAATTGATTCATTTCGATGCCGGTGCGTACGGCGCCACGAATGGCGACCGCATCCTGCGCTTTTTCGTAAATGTAAACCCGCACGAGGACCGGGTATGGGCAACCAAGGGGGCCTTCCCCGAGATATACCAAAGATTCGGCAGCGCAGCCGGCGTACGCAAAAACAATCCGGGTAAGAATTACCTGCAGAAAAAATTTCTCGATCACCTGCGGACCGGCATCGTTCGCGGGCTGAAAAAATCGGGTCTGAAAATGGCGCATGTGCTGGACAGCAGCCCGTACGACCGCTGCATGCGAAAATTTCACAACTACATGAAAGACACGCCGGAGTTTCAGCGGCGCGACGCTTATTATCAGCAAATCAGGTTCAGGCCTTTTTCCGCCTGGATGGTGTTCACCGATATGCTCAGCCACGCCAGTCTTTCCGGCCAGCACGCTTTCGTCGATACTCACCTGGTGCCGTTGGCCAACTGCCGGCTGGCGGACCTCGCGCCGATCAATATTCTGAAATCTGCGGTTCAGGCCGCGGTCTAGGCGTTTATCCTGGCCAGTGCCGTATGTAATGCACCGAGAACCTGGTTGGGGCCGATTTTTTTCAGGCAATTCAAATGGCCAAGAGGGCATTCCCGCTCAAAACAGGGGCTGCATTCGAGATCGAGATAAATCGACTGCGCCTTTTCGCTGAGCGGTGGCGTGTAGGCCGGTGATGAAGAGCCATAGATGGCGACCAGTGGAATCCCCACCGCCGCGGCTATGTGCATCAGACCGGAATCATTGCTCACCGCTGCACTGCTAAGACTGAGCAAATCGATCGCGTCTTCCAGTTCGGTGCGCCCGCAGAGGTTCCTGACTGCACCCAGACCTGCCGCTATGACTTCTCCGGCCGCGTGGTCTTTTTGCGAACCCAGCACCCAGACCGCAATATCCTGGCTGATCAGCTCATGGGCCAGCCGATGATAATAATCCAGCGGCCAGCATTTGGCGGGACCGTATTCGGCACCCGGCAACAGCGCGACGATTTTTCCATAGGGATCGAGTTCCAGCTCCGCGATCAGGCGTTCCTGGTTGCCATTGTCGACCGCCAGCGCCGGCTGCTGGATTTGCATCACCCGTTCACCATCGCCAGCGAGGGCGACAAATCGTTGCACAGTGGTTTGCAAAGCAGCGCGGCCGGCTGTTCGAATATCGTTGATCAAGCCATAACGAAGTTCACCCAGGTATCCGGTACGAATGGGAATGTTTGCGTGGAACGGAACCAGCGCCGACTTGAAGGACCGTGGCAACACGTAGGCTTGCCCGTAGCGCTCTTTACGCAGCTGTTTGCCCAGCCGGTAGCGGTCTCGCCAGCGAAACTCACCGTGCCCGAGCGGCATTTCGAGCGCTCTGCGCACCTGCGGCATGCGGCGTATTACCGGTAGCGACCAGCCCGGGCCCAGCACATCGAGCGGCGATTCCGGGTGATTTTCCTTGAGCGCCATCAGCAGTGACTGGGTCATCACCATATCGCCGACCCACGACGGACCGACGATCAGGCGCGCTTGCGCATTTTCCTCATTGCTCATCGGCGGCAAGATAATCCAGGTACGCTTTTACGCCTTCTTCGACGGCGCAAAAAGGCGCCTGGTAACCGGCGGCGCGGAGCCGGCTCATATCGGCCTCGGTGAAACTCTGGTAACTGCCTTCGAGATGGCCGGGAAAAGGTATGTATCTGATCCTGCCCCGCCCATGCCAGGCGATCACCGCATTTGCCACATCGTTAAAGCTCTGACTGTGGCCGGAGCCCAGGTTAAACACGCCAGACACCTGTGCATTGTCCAGCAGCCACAAGTTCACATCCGCAACATCGCCGACATAGACGAAGTCCCGGCGCTGCTCGCCATCGGCATAACCGCCGCTGCCGCAAAACAAACGGGCCTCACCATCGGCGATGATTTGCTTATGAAAATGAAAAGCGACGCTCGCCATGGCGTCCTTGTGATCCTCACCGGGGCCATAGACATTGAAATACCGCAGACCGACCAACTGGGATCCGGCTTCGGGTAAATGGCGTCTGACATATTGATCGAACAGGATCTTGGAATAGCCATATACGTTCAGCGGGCGCTCGTTAGCCGGTTGTTCGCTGAATTTCTCGCTGGCGCCGTACACCGCGGCCGATGACGCGTAAATCAGCGGTATTTTATGGTCCAGGCAAAAATGCAGCAGGATTTTCGAGTATTCGAAGTTGTTGCGCATCATGAAACGACCATCCCACTCGGTCGTCGTCGCACAGGCGCCCTGATGAAATATTACCCGAATGCCGCAGCCAAAATCCGACTTGCTCTGCAGGCGGCGGAGAAAATCATCCTTGTCCTGGTAATCGGCGATCCGGCAGTCCACCAGGTTGCGATACTTGATGCCGTTTTCGAGGTCATCGACAACCAGGATATCGTCTTCGCCACGGGCATTCAAAGCCCGCACCAGGTTGCTGCCGATAAAACCCGCACCGCCCGTCACAATAATCATGTCTGTGCTTCCAATTTCCCGAAACCCGGATCTACGCTCGCGTACAAATCGAGATACTGCCCTACCATGCGGTCCACGGTAAACCCGTCTGCGAAGCGTTTGCCGGCCGCGCCCATCGCGGCTCGCCTGGCGGGGTCTGCGGCGAGCGATACGATCGCGTCGTGCAGCGCCTTCTCGTCCGCCACACCGATCAGCAGGCCATTGTCCCCGTGCCTGAGCAATTCGGGAATGCCGCCGACTCTGCTGGCAATCAGCGGCAGCGAAAAACTCATCGCATCGAGCAGGCTGCTGCCCAGGCCTTCCGCATAGGTAGGAAAAACAAACAAGTCGAACGCGGCCAGGTAATCCCCGACGTTTTCTACAAACCCGGTCATGCTGAGGTTGTTCAGCCCGTGCGCCTGTCTGCGGCAATTTTCCTCGTCCTCGCCACCACCGACCAGGACGAAATGCAGGTTCGGGTGGCTATGCTGCAAGCGCCTGGCTACATTGATCAAATGGACCTGGCCTTTCTTCCCGTCCAGCGCCGCCACATTGCCGATCAGCAACTTTTCCGGCCATGCCTGTTTCAGTTGTCTGACCCGACAGGGGTCGCTGGGAAGGGCGCTGAGCGCATCGTATAGCACCCGCGTCCTTATCCCCGGCACTTCGTCGCGCAGTATTTTTTCTACCGCGGCGGATATAGCGACCACGGTTGCTGCCCGGCGATAGGCGCCACGAGCCCAGCGACCTCGTATCGGCCTGCCAAGCACGCGCCGTGTTGCGATATACGGCACACTATGCAGGCGGTGATAGAGCGCACAGGCATGCAAGCCACGGCCGTCATGGGAATGGACCAGCGCGGCTCCGCGCAACAGGCGTTGGGTTGCCAGCAAGCCACCGCTCAGACCGCCCGCTTCGACCAGGCGCAAGTCCGGCAAACCCGCCAGACGGCGTGCCAATGGTGCGCCCGCCCTGATGATCAGTTTCTGCCTGATTCCGTGAGCCGACAAAGCGTGCACCAGGAGCTCGGTCTGGCGCTCGCCACCGCGAAAACCACGCGCAAGATTGACATGACAAAGCAAGGGTTTCCGCCGGGGTGACGTGCTCATCCCCTGAAGCCGGCCTAGCCGGCCTGACCGGCGCCGGTTGCCTGGTCGCTATCGACGAGTTCGTAGCTGGTGGAACAATACGGGCATTTCGCCCGGCCCGTGGATTCGATGGGCAGGTAGACCTTGGGATGTGAGTTCCACAGGTACATCCCTGGCAGCGGACAACTCAGCGGTAAATCGTCGTGACCAACCCGGTAGTGATTACTGGTGTTTGGCTGGATCAGGCTCTTCGCCTGCACCTCTTTGCTGGAAGCACCCTCGCTCGCCACTGTGATTCTCCCTGGCCTGGCCGTCAACGATCGCTATGCCGGCGGGTCGCCGGCGGGAGGCATATCATAACAGCCATCCGCAGCGGTCTCATTCGCCGATGAGTTCCTGCCAAAGGACGCTCACCGCGCTTGCTTGTGCAAGGAATTCCTTGCCATCGACCACTCCGCCGCTTCCCTCCAGCGACAAATGATGCAGCCGCCGGCGATATGCCAGGTATGTTTCCATCAGCAAGCGGGCCTGGTCCGCCTCGAGCACACCGCCGGCCGACAAGGCCTCGAGCTGCCGCATGTTGTCGGGCCAGGCAATCAGTCGCTCGTTCCTGCGCGCCTCTCTCAGCACCAGGTACTGCACGAGAAACTCGATATCCGCAATCCCGCCCGCATCCTGTTTGATATCGAACTGCCCGCTCGCGGAGCGTGACAATTCGCGTCTCATCTTGCTGCGCATCCGGGCGACCTGCTCCGCCAGCCCATCCTCCGCGACATGCCGGGTCAGCACCTCGCCACGCAGCTCGTCGAAGCGGCGAGCCAGGCGTTGATCGCCAGCCACCGGTCTCGCGCGCAGCAACGCCTGGTGCTCCCAGGTCCAGGCTTTTTGTTGCTGGTACTGGCTGAATGCCTGGAAACTGCTGACCAGCAATCCCGCCTGGCCGCTCGGCCGCAACCGCATGTCCACCTCGTACAAACGCCCGGCCGGCGTTTGCATGGACAGGTAATTGGCCAGCCGGCGCCCCAGGCGGCTATAAAACACCACGCCGTCTTCGAGCTTGTCTTGCGGCCAGGCCAGGTCGGCGTCATACAAAAAAACCAGATCGAGGTCGGAGCCGTAGGCGAGTTCCAGTCCGCCGAGTTTGCCATAGCCCAGGACCAGGAAACCGGGCGCCACCACGTCCATGGTTGCCATTGGACCCGGCTGTCGCTCGAGCAATTCATCCCAGACCAGGTGCAGGGCGCGCTGCAGAACCAGCTCGGCGATATCGGTCAGGCGGTCGCTCACCTTCATCAACGGCAAGCGCTGGTCGAGATCGGCCAGGGCAACCCGAAAAACAGCCGCGTTCTGAAATCGTCGCAGCGCATCGTGCTGCTGTTCCGGATCGTCCGCGGCAGCCGCCTGGATCCGGTTGTCCAGCTCGGCGACGAACTGCTGCCGGTCCGGCACGATGTTTAGCAGGTTCGGGTCGAGTAACTCATCGAGCAGCAGCGGTGATCCCGCCACCTGGCGGGTCAAAAAACCGCTGGCGCCGCACAACTCGACCAGCCGTTCGAGCGCCGCCGGGTTTTCGCTCAGCATCGAAAAATAGGCGCTGCGCCGGCCTACCGCTTCCAGCACCGTGAACAGCCGCTGCAAGACGAGTGGCGCATCGAGCCGGGGCGCTGCCAGCCTGACTATCGCTGGCAGCAATTGCCTGAGCCGGTCGCCACCCGGGGGGTCCAGCCGCCGGAACAAGGACCCGTCGGCAAACGTCCGCAGTTCACCGAGCACTTTCGCGGGCTCGACGCATTGCATCCGCTGCAACAGCTTTTTCGCATCGACTTCCGACCCGCTGCCATCCCAGATTCCATCAAATGCCTGGCGCGCTTCCTGGTCGTCATCGGTAGCCGGCTGCGGGATCAGCTTATCGAACCAATGGCTAACCTTGTGGGTATGCCGGCGCAGCGTCTCGACCAGCTGCTCCCAGCCCGACAGGTTCATCGCACTAACCAGCATCGCCCTTGCCAGGCTGCCGCTCGGCAAGTCGTGAGTCTGCCGGTCCTCCGCGGCCTGCATCCGGTTCTCAAGATTGCGCAGAAACTCATAGGCCTCCGCCAGGTCGGCGGCAGCCTCTGCCGGCAGGAAACGATGTTCCTCGAGAACCAGGAGAACGTCGATCAATGAGCGGCGCCGCAAAGCCGGCTGGCTGCCGCCCCGGATCAGTTGCAAACATTGTGCGATGAACTCGATTTCCCGGATGCCGCCTGGGCCCAGCTTGATATTTTCCCGCAGATCCCGTCGCTTTACTTCCCGGGCGATCATCTCGCGCATATCGCGCAGCGCTGCAAAAACTCCGTAATCGAGATAACGGCGATAGACAAACGGTCGCAGTACATTCCTGAACAGGTCTTCAGACAGCGCCGCAGCCGTCACCGCGCGCGCCTTGACATAGGCATAGCGTTCCCAGTCACGCCCGCTCTCCTGCAGATAAAGCTCCAACGCGTTGAAACTGAGCACCAGCGGCCCGGCATCGCCGAACGGCCTGAGCCGCATGTCCACGCGATAAACCCGGCCCTGTTCGGTCATTTCATCGAGCAGGTATATGATCCGCTGACCCAGCCGCTGGAAATATTGCTGGTTATCCAGTTGCCGCGGACCGTCGGTGGCGCCGGCGGCCGGGTATAGAAATACCAGGTCGATATCCGATGACAGGTTCAGCTCACCCCCACCCAGCTTGCCCATCGCCAGGATGACCAGTTCCTGTAAACGGCCTTCGGCGTCTGCCGGCAAACCGTACCCTTCGCCAAGTTCCCGGGTCGCAATTCGGCTGGCCGCCTGCAATGCGAGGTCTGCACAGTTGCTCAGTTCCTCGAGTGTCCGGGAAAGATCGCTCAGCCCGTTCAGATCCCGCCAGATTACGCCGAGAATCATTTCCTGCCGCCACAAGCGCAGCGCCTGCATCGGATCCGCCGGATAGCGGGCCAGGTATTCATGCAAGCGGCTGGCTGCTGAATCCGGCTGTCCGTTACCGTGCTGAAGTATCGCGGCCAGCAGTTCCGGACGATTCGCCATGAGCCGCGCGGCAAACGGGCTCAGGCTGGCGACCCGGAGCAGTTGAGCGCGCAGATCCGGCGCAGCGGACAACAAGGATTCGAGCCCAGGCTCGGCCGCCAGGATTTCATGCAGGCGCGATTCGGTTTTCCCGCGCAGGATCGATGGCAGCTTCTCCAGTTCCGCTTCATTCCAGTCCATGCGCAACAATCTGACAGCTGGCGCCTGGTTTGGCAACGCGCAAAAAAAAGCCCCGCCGAAGCGGGGCTTTGCCCGAACGAATCGTGTTCGCGCGTCTTACATCATGCCGCCCATGCCACCCATATCGGGCATGCCGCCAGGCGTCGCCGACTTATCATCGGCCGGCGCTTCCGCGACCATCACTTCCATGGTCAGCAGCAGGCTGGAAACCGACGCCGCGTTTTGCAACGCCAGGCGGGTAACCTTGGTCGGATCGAGTATTCCCATGTCGATCATGCTGCCATACTCACCGTTGGCCGCGTTGTAACCGAAATCGCCCTTGCCATCGGCTACTTTCTGCAACACCACCGATGCTTCCTCACCGGCATTGGTCACGATCTGGCGCAGGGGCTCCTCCACCGCGCGGCGCATAATACTGATGCCCATGTCCTGATCGGGATTGTCGCCCTTGAGGTTGCCGATTGCGGCGACCGCACGCAGAAAGGCTACGCCACCACCAGCTACCACGCCTTCCTCCACCGCGGCGCGAGTCGAATGCAGAGCATCCTCTACCCGCGCTTTCTTTTCCTTCATTTCGATCTCGGTGGCAGCGCCTACCTTGATCACGGCAACGCCGCCGGACAGCTTGGCGACCCGTTCCTGAAGCTTTTCGCTATCGTAATCGGAGGTCGATTCCTCGATCTGGGCACGGATGGTCTCGACCCGTGCCTTGATGTCGTCCGTCTTGCCGGCCCCATCGATGATGATCGTGTTTTCCTTGCTGACGACCACCTTCTTGGCCTCGCCCAGGTCTTCCAGGCTGGTCTTTTCCAGGCTCAGGCCGATCTCTTCGGATATCACCTGGCCGCCACTCAGAATCGCCAGATCCTGCAGCATCGCCTTGCGACGATCGCCAAACCCCGGCGCTTTTACCGCGGCAACTTTCACGATACCGCGAATATTGTTGACCACCAGGGTCGCCAGCGCTTCGCCTTCTACGTCTTCCGAGACGATCAGCAACGTGCGGCCGGCCTTGGCAACACCCTCGAGCAACGGCAGCATGTCGCGAATATTCGAGATTTTCTTGTCATGCAGAAGAATATACGGGTTTTCCAGTTCGGCGGTCTGGCTCTGCTGGTCGTTGATGAAATACGGCGACAAATAACCGCGGTCGAACTGCATGCCTTCGACGACTTCCAGCTCATTTTCCAGGGTCGTTCCTTCCTCAACCGTAATCACGCCTTCCTTGCCAACGGTCTCCATCGCCTCGGCGATGATTTCACCGATACTGGTATCGGCATTCGCGGAAATCGTGCCAACCTGCGCGATCGCCTTGCGATCTTCACAGGGCTGCGACTGTTTCTTGAGCTGTTCCACGATGGCGATGGTCGCTTTCTCGATACCCCGCTTCAGATCCATCGGGTTCATGCCGGCGGCCACCGATTTCAGGCCTTCACGAAGAATCGCCTGGGTCAGAACCGTCGCGGTCGTGGTGCCATCACCTGCCTCGTCCGAGGTCTGCGACGCCACTTCCTTGACCATCTGCGCGCCCATGTTTTCAAACTTGTCCTTGAGCTCAATTTCCTTGGCGACGGATACCCCGTCCTTGGTCACGGTGGGCGCACCGAAGCTCTTGTCGAGCATCGCATTGCGGCCACGCGGGCCCAGAGTCAAACTGACCGCATCAGCCAGGATATTGACGCCACGAAACATCAGGCGACGTGCTTCGTCACCGAATTTTACTTCTTTGGCTGGCATTGAATTATTCCTTCTTAAAAAATATTGATTAAAATGATTGGATCGGGGTTAGTCTTCGAGCACCGCCATCACGTCTTCTTCACGCATGACCAGGAGCTCGTCGCCATCAACCGTGACTTCGGTGCCGCTGTACTTGCCAAACAGCACTTTGTCGCCAACTTTCAGGTCCAGGGGACGGACATCGCCGCTCTCCAGGATCTTGCCGTTGCCTACCGCTACCACTTCACCCTTGATCGGCTTCTCGGCCGCGCTATCCGGTATCACGATACCGCCGGCTGAAGTGCGCTCTTCTTCCATCCGCTTGATGATCACCCGATCGTGCAGGGGACGAATATTCATCGTTAAGATCTCCCTAACTGATTGATTTAATTAAAAAACTGCTAACAAGCAGCGATTGTTGCCCGGGCGAGCATTTAGCACTCACCTCGGAGGAGTGCTAATAATA
This sequence comes from Pseudomonadota bacterium, assembly GCA_022560735.1. Lineage (GTDB taxonomy): Bacteria > Pseudomonadota > Gammaproteobacteria > Steroidobacterales > MnTg04 > MnTg04. The sequence goes on along the minus strand of JADFSO010000001.1, from coordinate 142,127 downwards.
GCGGCGGTTTCAGGTTTTTCAAGGCCTAACGCTCCCGAGCCAGTGACATGACCGGTTTTGGCGGGTATCCTTTGCCGCCAATTCAACCGTGGACCGAGCATGGAATCCGAATACCTGGTGGTTTTTTGCACCTGTCCGCCCGATGCCGCCAGGAAACTGACTGAATTGCTGTTGGCAAGGCGCCTGGCCGCTTGTGTGAATTGCCTCCCGGGCATCGAGTCCAGTTATTGGTGGCACGGACACATTCAGCACGATCGGGAGGCCCTGCTGGTGATAAAAACCCGGCGCGACCGGTTTCCTGCACTGAGCGCCGCAATTTCGGAAAACCACCCCTACGATGTGCCGGAAATAATCGCCTTGCCGGTGGTCCAAGGCACAAAGGACTATTTGCGCTGGATCGATCAAAGCCTGGAAGAAACAGATGAATTTACGGAACCGGAGAGTATCCCGAACGATGATTGAAAAAATCAAATATGCCCTGCTGATTTTGTTGCTGTCGCCGCTGACCCTTCAGGCAGCCGACGAATTCGTGCCGCCGCCCCCGGATGAAGTCTTCCAGTATGAAGTGGAAGCACAAGCGGGCCAGGTAACCATTCACTGGTCGGTCCTGCCCGGGTTCTATCTATACAAAACTAAATTTTCTTTTGCCAGTCGCACACCTGGCATCAGCGTCGGCAAGCCAATGTATCCGCCAGGCGAAATGCATGAAGACGAGTTTTTTGGCCGCCAGGAAATTTTTCGCGAGAAATTTGCGCTCAGCATTCCCTACGACGGAGATACTCAAGGCGGGTCCTTCGAACTGGAAATGAAACTGCAAGGCTGTGCCGATTATGGTTTTTGCTATGTGCCGCTGACCTGGACGGAGACGATCCGGCTGACGGGCACGCCGGTCGTGGCGCAAAACAAACTGCTGGCTGCGCTCAAAAACTCAGGCAAGACCGGCGACCGGGATTTCCTGCCCGAGCAAGAGGCGTTCCAGCTTGAGACCTGGATGGCGGACGACTATACCGTCGTCGCACGCTGGCTTATTGCGGATGGTTATTACCTTTATGCAGAGAAATTCACCGCCGCCACCGACAGCCGGATCGCCCAGCCGGGGCCTTTGGATCTGCCGGCGGGCGTCATAAAAACCGATCGCAATTTTGGTGAAATGGAAGTCTATTACGAGCAGGTCGAGATCCGGATTCCCCTGTCGCGGGCCGGGCCCGAGCCCGGGGCCATCAGTCTCAGCCTGGGTTACCAGGGATGCGCGGAGGGCGCAATCTGTTACCCGCCGGGAACCAGGATCGCCGCAGTCGAGCTGCCGGAAACCAGCATCGATTCACTCAGACCGCCGCCCAAACGATCGGAAACCGATAAACTTTCCGACCTGGTAAAAAATTCCAGCCCGCTGGTATTTATCGCGACTTTCTTTGGCTTTGGCTTGTTGCTGGCTTTTACCCCCTGCGTTTTGCCGATGGTACCCATTTTGTCCGGCATCATCGCCAGTCAGGGCAAAGAAGTAACGACCGCACGCGCTTTCAGCTTGTCGCTAACCTATGTGCTGGGTATGGCGCTGACCTACACGATCGCCGGCGCAGCGTTCGCCAGCGTGGGGCAGCAGGCACAGGCGGTATTCCAGCAACCGTGGATCATCGGCCTGTTCGCCGCGCTGTTCGTGGCGATGGCGCTGTCGATGTTCGGCTTCTACGAAATCCAGATGCCAGGCTTTCTGCAGTCCCGCGCCAGCGACGCCGCGGGCAAGCAGAAAAGAGGCACGTTTATCGGTACCGCGATCATGGGTGCGTTGTCTGCGCTGATCGTTACCGCCTGTGTCGCACCGCCGCTGGTCGCCGCCTTGACCGTGATCGGCCAGGCCGGTGACGTTACCCGCGGCGGTCTGGCGCTTTTTTCACTGAGCATGGGCATGGGCACGCCACTGCTGCTGGTTGGTGCTTCGGCCGGTAAATTTCTGCCCAAGGCCGGGCCATGGATGGTCACGGTAAAAGCCATGTTCGGCGTGATGATGCTCGGCGTCGCGGTGTGGATGCTCGGACGGATAATTCCCGGTCCGGTAACGCTCGCCTTGTGGGGCGCCACGGCATGGGTTGGCGCGTATTACCTGGGCGCCCCGCGGCAAAACGATACCGGTGCGGGTCCCTGGCATCGCCCGCGCCAGGCCCTGGCGCTGGGCGCACTGGTTTACGGGTTGCTGGCAATCGCCGGAGCGATCGGCGGCGGCTCGAATCCGTTGCGGCCGATCCAGTCGCTCACCGGACAACAGCAAAACCATGTCGTCTTCCAGCGCATCAAAAGCGTAGATGATCTGGAGCAAGCCCTGGCCGGAGCGGCAGCGGAACAACAACCCGCGCTGCTCGATTTTTATGCCGACTGGTGCGTTTCCTGTATCGAAATGGAGGAATACACGTTCACGGACCCGGCGGTCCAGGCTGCGCTTGGCGATGCGCTGTTGCTGCAGGCCGATGTCACGGCGAATGACGAGATTGACCAGGAACTGCTCGCCCATTTCGGGATATATGGTCCGCCGACCATCGTATTTTTCGATCGCCAGGGCCGGGAATTGCAAGGATACCGGGTCGTCGGTTTCAAACCGGCAGAGAAATTTTCCAACCATCTTACAGAAGCATTCGGGAACCGCTGAGCATGGCATTTCAAAAGACCCTCAAACATACGCTGATCCTCAGTGCGGCCGCGATCGTCGGCTTTATCGCGTTCCAGGTCTGGCATGAATACCAGGGCGGCGACCGGCCGGATCCCGCGGGTGCAGCGTCAGTCATGCAATCCTCGGCCGCCGGAACGGGTCTGCGTCCGACCTTCGAACTGATATCACCCGAGGGTGTGCCGGTGTCATCGCGGCAATGGGACGGAAAACCCCTGGTGGTCAATTTCTGGGCGACTTGGTGCGCACCGTGCCGACGGGAAATACCGATGCTCATGGAAATGCAGTCAGAACACTCCGCCGCCGGTCTGCAGCTGATCGGCATCGCGCTGGATTTTCCGGATGCGGTCGATCAGTACGCGAAGGAAATGGAGATGAATTACCCGTTGCTGGTCGGCGAGCAGGACGCAATGGATGTCGCGGAAGCATTCGGCCTGGACCTGATTGTTCTGCCGGGTACGGTTTTCAGCCTCAGCGACGGGCGGACCTTGCATAATCATATCGGCGAACTCCACGCGGACCAGGCCACGCGAATTATCGAGATCCTCTGGCAAACCGAGAACGGGGCCATCGATTTCGCCGGCGCGCAGGCCCTCCTCGAAGCCATGGACTAAAAATTGTCGTAAATCTGCTGCTAAAATGTGTAATATTGCCTGTAACTTCGGCGAAATTATAAGAAATGGCCCAGATACTGCTGCTCAACGGCCCCAACCTGAACCTGCTGGGGCAAAGGGAGCCTCACCTCTACGGCGAGCGTGCGCTCGCGGACATCGAGAACGAATTGTCCGGCCTGGCCAAAGAAGCCGGCCACAGTCTCGATTGTTATCAAAGCGATGCGGAGCACGAGTTGCTGCAAAGAATCCATGCCTGCGGTGACGATGGCACCGATCTGATCCTGTTCAACCCGGCCGCGTTTACCCACACCTCCGTCGCCTTGCGCGATGCCTTGCTGGCCACCGGGACACCGTTTTTGGAAGTACACATGAGCAACCCCGCAGCGCGGGAGCCATTCCGGCAAAAAAGTTTTTTCAGCGACATCGCGCTGGGCGTCATTGCCGGATTCGGGCCGCACAGTTATCGCCTGGCGCTGCAGGCGGCGATCCAGCACCTGGCCGCCGCGGCCAAGAAACGACAAGGGTAATTCCCATGGATATTCGCAAAGTCAAAAAACTGATTGAACTCCTCCAGGAATCCGGAATCTCGGAACTTGAGATCACCGAAGGGGACGATTCGGTGCGCATCCGCCGTTATCCCGCGGCTGGGGTGTCTGCACCGGCGCCACCGGCCCCGGTAGCTGTAGAGGCGCCGGCGCCGGCAACTGTTGCCGCCGCCTCGGCACCGGTCGTCGAGACCAGTCCCGGCGGCCACCAGGTCACCGCACCGATGGTAGGAACTTTTTACGACTCACCCGCGCCGGGAGCCAAGCCCTTTGTACAAATCGGCAGCCTGGTCGGCGAAGGCGATGTCTTGTGCATCATCGAAGCCATGAAGATGATGAACCAGATTGAAGCCGATGTGTCCGGCACAGTTGTCTCGATACTCATAGAAAACGGTGAGCCGGTGGAATTTGACCAGCCACTTTTCATCATCGAATGAATCCTTAAGAGCAGCGACATCATGTTGGACAAAATTGTCATCGCCAACCGGGGCGAAATCGCCCTACGCATATTGCGCGCCTGCCGTGAAATGAACATCAAGACCGTGGCAGTGCATTCCACTGCGGATGCGACCCAGAAACATGTGCTGCTGGCGGACGAATCCGTTTGTATCGGGCCGCCGCAATCTATCGACAGTTATCTGAACATGCCGGCCATCATCAGCGCCGCCGAGGTCACCGACTCGATGGCGATTCATCCCGGCTATGGTTTCTTGTCCGAGAACGCGGATTTCGCGGAGCGCGTGGAGAACTCGGGATTCATATTCATTGGCCCGCGTGGCGAAACCATCCGCCGCATGGGCGACAAGGTTTCGGCGATCAAGGCGATGCGCGAAGCCGGCGTGCCCTGCGTGCCCGGGTCGGATGGCCCGCTGGGCGACGATCCCGAGGAAAACCTGCGGATAGGGCGCGAAGTCGGCTATCCGGTGATCATCAAGGCATCGGGCGGTGGCGGTGGTCGCGGCATGCGGGTGGCCCACGCCGAGGGCGCCTTGCTGAACGCGATTGCCCTGACCAAGGCAGAGGCGAAAGCAACCTTCGATAACGACGTGGTGTACCTGGAGAAATTCCTGCAACACCCGCGGCATATCGAGTTCCAGGTACTGGCTGACCATCACGGCAACGTGATTCACCTGGGCGAGCGCGATTGCTCCATGCAACGCCGCCACCAGAAAGTCATCGAAGAGGCGCCGGCGCCCGGGATCACCGAAAAGCAACGCGCAAAAATGGGTCGGGTTTGTGTCGATGCCTGCAAGGCCATGGGTTATCGCAACGCGGGCACGTTTGAGTTTCTGTATGAGAACGATGAGTTTTATTTCATCGAGATGAATACTCGCATCCAGGTCGAACACCCGGTCACCGAAATGATCACCGGCGTGGATATCGTCAGGGCGCAACTGGAAATTGCCGCCGGCGAAAAACTGAAATACAGCCAGCAGGATATTCGGATAAGCGGGCACGCGATCGAATGCCGCATCAATGCGGAAGACCCCAAGACTTTTACCCCCAGCCCCGGACCGGTCAGGTTGTGGCATGCGCCCGGCGGACCGGGTATTCGCGTAGACAGCCATATCTACAGCGGTTACGAAGTGCCGCCTTTTTACGACTCGATGATCGGCAAGCTCATCGCACATGGCGCTGACCGAAGCATAGCCATCGCCAGGATGCGCAATGCCCTGAGCGAAATCGTAATAGAAGGCATCAAGAGCAACATCGCCTTGCACCAGGAAATAACCAATCACGGCGCGTTCCAGGCTGGCGGGACAGACATTCATTATCTTGAAAAACGCCTGGGTTTGTGAGACGCCGATGTAGAATGGCGGCAACTCATCATTGAACCGGCGCCACCCGGCCCGGATGTCGTCGAAGAGGCCTCAGCAGTGGAACTGCGCTACCAGACATGGTTTGATATGAACTCATCGCTCACTATGGATGACTGGACGCTGCTCAGCGTCACTCGCGGCACGGAATAACGGACTGGGAGTTCTCTTGTTTACCTGCTGTCCAAACTGCGAAACCGTTTTCAAAGTCAGTGCCAAACACCTGCAGCAGGCGGCTGGCCAGGTGCGCTGCGGCCGCTGCGATTTTTCCTTTAACGCCTTGAGCAATCTCCAGGAAAGCGCCAGCGAAGCGGCTGCCAACCTGCCGGCGGACCAGGGAGAGGACGCGGGCGCTACGCCGGAGGAAGCGGCGGAAGAAGCGGTCGATGACCTGGACACAGCCAGCGACGAGCAAACCGCGACCCCCGATGAAGTCGTCCTGGTCGAGGATGCCGAAGCATTCGAAGCCGCCGTACTGGCAACGATCCACGCTACCGAATCCAAAGCCTGGGAGTCGTCGGGACCGCATTTTGTCGGCGATGTCGACGCCGATGAGCCCGAGGAAGAAACGCCGGCTGACGATGAAGACGAAGCAGGGTTGTCCAGCGAGGCTCAGGACACCGACCTGGAGGCAGACCCGGATCAGCCCAGCATGGACTTTCTGGAGCGGCTGGCCGAAGGCGCCGATGAAGAGGCAGGCCTGGAGGACATCAACGTCGATGATGAAGATGAGTCGCAGGAACTCGCAGACAATGATCTCCTGGAAGACGAGGATGCGGACGAGTCCGCAGAGGCTGCCGATGACAGCCCCCCGGAAGACGATGGAACAGACGAACCCGAAGTCGTCGCTGACGATGAGCTGCTTGAAGATGAAGCCGGAGCACTCGCCGATGATGAGCTGCTTGTAGATGAGGATGAAGATGAAGCCGAAGCGCTCGCCGTTGATGAGCTTTTGGGCAGCGAGGATGTGGACAAACCTGCAGCGGCTGCCGATGACAGCCTCCCGAAAGACGATAAATCAGAAGCGCTCGCTGATGATGAGCTTTTGGATGACGAGCCCGAAACGCCGCCCGCTGAGGAACCCGGCGAGGAAGAGAGCGCAACGCAGGATCCTGAACAGGAAGCCGACGAAGTGGATACGGCGCGGGAGGCGGGTGGTTCCGACAGCGGCGTTGAAGAAATCTGGCTCGGCGAAGTTACGCTGGAATCTGCGGAAAAAGACGAGCTTGAATTCGATGTGCCCGGTGACGAGATTGACTCCGTTTTCATGGCTGCCGACCAAGAACCACCGCCGTCTGAAACTGGCGCTGAAGCGGAAGACGAGTCGAAGAGCGGATCATTGGAAGAGTTTCTTGACTCGCACACGGAAGGCGCCGAGGAAATTATCCTTGCCAGCGAAGAGGCGCTCGATCTTACAGTTTCCGAGCCCAGGCCGGTTTTGCCGTCGGCGCCTGAAGTCGCCGAAGATCGTCGCTTTATGCTGGCAAGAAAATACCGCCGGCCAGCGGCTATCGCTGGTGCGGTCGTTCTGACATTCATGCTGCTGGCCCAACTGACTCACTCTTTCCGCTACCAGATTCTTGCAAGCGGCTCGTTCGGGCCATTGCTGGAAAGTGTATACCGCGGTCTCGGGGCTCCGCTGACCCGGCAATGGGATCTGGATGCCTATGACATACGGCGCACCCGGGTCGTAGCCAACGAGACCGGTACCGGCGTGGTCGAGATTTCGGCGATTCTTACCAACCGCGCAACCTTCGCCCAGCCCTACCCGATCCTGCGGCTAATTTTCACCGATCAATGGGACGAAGCGCTGGCGATCCGGGATTTGAATGCGAGCGAATACCTGCAGACCGATCCCGGAGACCAGGCGCGAATGGCGGCGGGAGAGCAGGTTGCGGTCGATATACGGGTCATGGAACTGGCGGACGACCTGGCGCAAAATTATCATATCGAATACTGCCTGCAAGACAGCAACCAGAATTTGCGCTGCAAATAAACCGGCGAAATTTATTCCACCGCCCGTTGCCAATGTGAACCCCGCCCGGACTGAGCCTGATTCGTCAGACCAATGGACCCACACAGCATGAGCCTGATTATCGGACCCTATAAAATGCCCAACCGCCTGGTGCTGGCGCCGATGGCCGGGGTCACCGATCGTCCGTTCAGGCGGTTGTGCCGCGAGCTCGGCGCCGGGCTGACGCCGTCAGAAATGCTGACCGCGGATACCCGGCTGTGGAGCACAGTAAAATCCAGGCGCCGGCTGGATTACGAGGGCGAACCGGGACCGGTCGTGGTGCAGATCGCCGGTGCGGAACCGCAGATGCTGGTCACGGCCGCGCGCGAAGCGGTATCGCGTGGCGCGCAGATCATCGATATCAACATGGGTTGCCCGGCGAAAAAGGTCTGCCGCCGGCTGGCGGGCTCAGCGCTGCTCAAGGACGAAGACCTCGTAGAAAGAATCCTGACCGCCGTGGTCGATGGAGTCGATGTGCCGGTCACGCTGAAAATCAGGACGGGCTGGGACATCGAGCACCGAAACGGCCTGCGGATCGCGCGCATCGCCGAGCGCTGCGGAATCATGGCGCTGGCGGTCCACGGCCGCACCCGGGCCTGCCGCTTCCAGGGCAAAGCGGAATACCGGACCATCCGGCAGATCAAACAGGCCGTGGCTATCCCGGTCATTGCCAATGGCGATATCGACAGCCCTCAGAAGGCGGTCCGGGTCCTCGAAGAAACGAAAGCCGATGGCATCATGATCGGCCGCGCCGCGCAGGGCCGCCCGTGGCTGTTTTCGCAAATCGATTTTTATTGCCGCCACGGGAAATTGAAACCCGCTCCCGCAAACCACCAAGTCCGTGATATTATGCTCGCCCATTTGCAAAACCTGTACCGGTTTTACGGGGAGTACACCGGCGTCCGGGTGGCGCGAAAGCACTTGGGATGGTATTTCAAAGCCTGCGGAATACCGGCGCAGGTACGCAACAAAGCGGTCCGCGTTGAGACCGCAAGAGAGCAGGAACGATTGATCGAAACGCTGTTTTCGACCAGCGAAAAATATCAAAATCCAGGATGCAACCTGGCAGCATAAGTGGGGGAAAAATTGTGAGCAGGGCCAGCAGCGGGAAACCAGACGGCAAAATTCAGGTCAACCAGAAACCCCTTTGCGATCTTACCGAAGAAGCGCTGGGCAGCTATTTTGAGACGCTGAACGGGCACCAGCCCAGCGCCCTGTACGAGTTGGTCATCGGGGAGGTCGAAAAACCGCTGTTGCGCACCGTCCTTGAATACGCCGAGGGCAATCAGAGCCTGGCCGCCGACATCCTGGGCATCAATCGCGGCACCCTACGCAAGAAATTGCGCCAGCATGGCCTCGTCAACTGATCCTGCCGGAAAATATTCGTGATAAAAATCGGGCGGGCGCTGCTTAGCGTTTCGGACAAGCGGGGTTTGCCTGAATTCGGCCGGTTTCTTGGCGCTCGGAAGGTGCATCTGTTATCCACCGGCGGGACCGCAAAACTGCTCTTGGACACCGGTATCGATGTCACCGAGGTCGCGGATCACACCGGCTTTCCCGAGATCATGGATGGTCGCGTCAAGACCTTGCACCCGAAGATTCACGGGGGTCTCCTGGGTCGCCGCGGCATCGACGATGCAACGATGGCGACCCATGATATAGATCCGATAGACCTGCTGGTCGTCAACCTCTATCCGTTCAGGGAGACGATTGCGGCGCCCAACTGCACGCTGGCCGATGCGATCGAAAATATCGATATCGGCGGACCCGCGATGTTGCGGGCGGCTGCCAAAAACCATGCCGGCGTCTGCGTCGTCGTCGACCCGGACGACTACCCGCGCATCATCGCGGAAATGCAGGCGAACGATGGTTGCGTGAGTGCAGACCTGTGTTTCGACCTGGCCGCGAAGGCGTTCGCCCACACCGCATCCTATGACCAGGCGATCGGCCGGTATCTTGCGAGCGCCAAACTCGAACAACCGCCTGGCGGGCAAATTCTGCCGCCGCACCTGTGCCTGGATTTCGACCAGCAGGCCATGCTGCGGTACGGAGAAAATCCCCATCAGCAGGCAGCGTTTTACCGCGACCGGAATGCGCCGGCGGGCAGCCTGGGTGGCGCGAAGCAGCACCAGGGCAAGGATCTATCCTATAACAACATTGCCGACACCGACGCCGCCTGGGAGTGTGTCGGGCAATTCGACGCGCCGGCCTGCGTCATCGTGAAACACGCCAATCCCTGCGGGGTGGCCATCGCGAGCGAATGCCTGGCAGCCTATAACCTGGCCTATGCCACCGACCCCACTTCCGCGTACGGCGGCATCATCGCATTCAATCGCGCCTTGTCAGCCGATACCGCGCAAGCGATCATCGATCGGCAGTTCGTCGAAGTCATCATCGCCCCGGAAGTTTCAGACGAAGCGCTGAGCGTGTTGTCCAAAAAACCCAATATCCGGGTACTCAGCACCGCATCCGCGGCGCCAGCGAACGATTCGGCGCTGCAACTGAAGCAAGTCTCCGGCGGTTTGCTGGCCCAGACCCGGGACGACCGCGTTGTCGCGGCCAGCGACCTGACCGCGGTGACGCGCAGTAAAGCCACCGCGAAACAACTCGACGATCTGTTGTTCAGCTGGAAAATTGTCAAATTCGTAAAATCCAATGCCATCGTTTTTTGTCGCGGTGGCCAGACGCTGGGCATTGGCGCCGGCCAGATGAGCCGCGTATACAGCGCCCGGGTCGCGGCGATCAAGGCCGCGGATGCCGGCCTGGCGATCGAGGGTTCGGTGATGGCATCGGATGCCTTCTTCCCGTTCAGGGACACCATCGACCAGGCCGCGGAAATGGGCGTCGTCGCCATCATCCAGCCCGGTGGCTCGATGCGCGACCAGGAAGTCATCGATGCCGCGGACGCGCATGGCATCAGCATGGTTTTCACCGGCGTGAGGCATTTCAGGCACTAGGAGACTGTCGGCGCGTTGGTCACGAACTGAGGGCGATGGAATGAAAGTGCTGATTGTGGGTGGCGGCGGTCGCGAGCACGCGCTGGCATGGAAAGCGAGCCAGTCTTCGCTGGTCGATGAAGTCCTGGTCGCACCCGGCAATGCCGGGACCGAAGGCGAACCCGGTGTGCGGAACGTTCCTGTTGCTGCCGACGATATCGAGGGCCTGCTGCGCCTGGCCAGGCAGGAGAAAGTCGGGCTGACCATCATTGGACCGGAAACCCCGCTGGTCGACGGCATTTGCGATCGTTTTGCCGCCGAGGGTCTGCGTTGCTTTGGCCCATGCCAGGCGGCGGCGCGACTTGAAGGCTCGAAAGCTTTCAGCAAGGACTTTATGGCCCGCCACGGTATCCCGACGGCCCGATATAGAACTTTTGAGCAGATCGATCCGGCATTGGCATGGCTAAAAGAGGCCGGCACGCCGATTGTTATCAAGGCCGATGGCCTGGCGGCGGGAAAAGGCGTCGTCGTCGCCGGCACTGAAGCCGAGGCCGAGACCGCCCTGCGGGACATGCTGGAACAAAATCGCTTTGGCGAGGCCGGTCGCCGGGTGGTCATGGAAGAGTTTCTGTGCGGAGAGGAAGCGAGTTTTATCGTCATCTGCGATGGCAAAAATATCCTGCCGCTGGCCACTTCACAGGATCACAAGACCCGCGACGACGGCGATCTCGGCCCAAACACAGGCGGCATGGGGGCTTACTCCCCGGCGCCCGTCGTTACCCCGGAAGTACACGCTCGGGTCATGCGCGAGATTATCGAACCCACGGTTGCCGGCATGGCGGCCGATGGGCATCCCTACACCGGCTTCCTGTATGCCGGACTGATGATCGACGATAGCGGCGCTCCCAGCGTCGTGGAATTCAACTGCCGTTTCGGCGACCCGGAGGCGCAACCGGTCATGGCGCGGCTGCAGTCGGACCTGGTCATGCTGTGCGATGCCGCACTGGACGGGCGACTCGACCAGGTCGAGGCAGAGTGGGACCAGCGCGTGTCACTGGGTGTGGTGATGGCGGCAGGCGGATACCCCGGCAGCTATGCCAACGGCAAACCCATAACGGGGCTCGACCAGGCCATTGCCGACCATGGCAAGGTGTTTCACGCGGGAACCAGAATGGAAAATGGCGAGATCGTTACGGCCGGCGGCCGCGTACTCTGTGTCGTGGCCCTGGCCGATACGATCGGCGAAGCACAGCAACGCGCCTACGCGCTAAGCGAAAAAATACACTGGCAAGACGCTTTTTATCGCCGCGATATCGGCCACCGCGCGCTCGAACGGTGAGCATTGACCAGTTAGTCGGCCCTGAAGAAGCCGGTTTGCAGGGTCGACCAAATAACTTGGCACCTGAGCCGGTACCGTAATCCATTTGCCGCGCAGCATTGATGCTGCCGCTCGGCCCCCTGAATGATTGCCGGCTTCGTACTTGCAGAAAAACGCGGCGCCTGACGCCGAATTTTGCGTCGAATACTGGCTAACCGAGATGCACTGTCGGGATGTACTTATTATTTCAGCATTCTCTTAGGTATAAGGCTCTATTGATAAAAATCTTCATTGCGACAAAATATGACATACGGAGAAATGTTTTTCAGGCTGGTCGTCTGGTTGACGATGAACTCTGATCTCAAACGGGAAGCGATGTGATGATGGATTCCCTGGCTACTGCATTCGCCAAAAGCAACATCGGCGTATGTGTCAAGAACTCCTCTCGACGAATCCTGATGCAAAATGAACTCTGTCTAAAGGCGTGTGGCGATTGCCTGGACAAGGTTTGTTCAGTTGGCTGCATGGAACTTTACCTAAACGACGATATTTCACAATGGAACAAACGGGGAATGCGCTTCTACAGGAACGTTTGTCGCCGCGGCAGCTATTTCGAATTCGCGCTGATTTGCACTGAACAGCACATAATCACGCTAATGCAACCACTTACAGATAGACATGCAAGCGCCATCGAGTATTACCGTACGATGGGATTGAGTAAGCGGGAACTGGAAATTATTTCTGAGGTTATCAGACGTTTTTCAAACCGCGATATCTGCGAGAAACTTTCGATCAGCAAAGCTACTTTAAAAACCCATCTGAACCGTATATATCGGAAACTGGAAGACCTTGGTAAAGAACCGAATTACCTGCCCGGTAAGCGCCGCACGGCGGCAAAAAATTCCAGATACATGGCAATCTGATTTACCAACCATGGAATACCGACCTTAGGATGACCCGTTAATCGGGTGTCCTATAAACCGACTGCGATAAGGCGTTCGCTGAATCGTTGACTGCACCGGCTTTATCAGAAGCTCAATGCTTCTTGCCGGCATCCAGAAAACCTCTTATCCGGCTTGTGCCAAGCGGGAATTTCAACCCCCGGGGTTGATGGTTCTTGCAAGATAAATTGGTGATGATTCCGCACAAGTAAGCGGTCTTGTCCAAGGATGATCCAGGCAAGCTGCACCATTGGACGAACAATCGAGGCGATGATGAAAATGATGAATATTCGCGGATTATCCGATTACACACGGTCGTGGGCCGGACTATTGTTCACGGCTTTTCTCCTCTCGGCCGCAGGATGCTTTGAAGACGGCGCGACTGGTCCTGCCGGTGCGACCGGTCCCGCTGGTCCTCCTGGCGTTGCCTGCTGGGATCTGAATTCGAATGGTATCGGTGACCCGGAGGAGGACACCAATGGGGACGGCGTTGTGGATGTCCTGGACTGCCAGGCGTCGGCTCCACCTCCAGGCGGCGTGAGCACCGTTGCCGGTCATGTGCTGCAGGCGGCGCATGGCAGTCGCGCCGGTCTCAAGGCCATAGGGAGCTTTGACAGCACCACCGGCGTATGGACGGTGATCCTGAGCCGGACTCAGACCAGCGACACGCCGACGCAGGACGTGCAGTTTGACTTGTCCAATGCCGCCAACCTGTATGGTTTCTCGGCGGCTATCTTTGATAACGCCGGTGGCAACCCCACCACCATGGGCCCGCAGGACCCGCTTGCGTATACCCTGGGTAACGAGAACTCCACGGCTGATTTAAAGGCACAGCCGGTGACCAGTGAGCCCACCGGCGCGGCCGACTTTAGCGGGCCGGTATTGACCACCAACCCGATCGATCCGGCCAATGCAGCGCCGGTCGCCTTGCAGGCAGCTTATGACAGCAAGAATGTGTACATCCTGGGAGTGTGGACCGACCTGAGTGGCGACCAGAGCCTCGCCAAGGATCAGTGGGAATTCGACGGCACCAGCTGGAGCCGTCCGGGCGGTCGTAACGAAGACCGCATTGCGCTCATGTTCGACATCAACACCACCGACTGGGGCACTGGTGGAGCTGGCTGTGCGCTCTATTGTCACGTTGGCGAACAGCCCGGCGCCGGTGGGCGGATGCGGACCAACAATGCGGGTGAGACGCTGGACATGTGGCACTGGAAGGCGGCCCGTTCCAACCCGTTGGGCTTTGCCGATGACAAGCATGTCATCTGGGCCGATGGCTTTAACGATCCGACGACCAAGACCCGGAAGGGTGACGACGGCAGCAGCGTGGACAGCAACAACAAGAATGGTGCGGGCACTCTGCCGGCCTTTATGGCAGAGAGTGATCCCGGTGCGAACGCTACGTTTCTGATCATTCTTCCTGACGGTTCTGCGCGCGCCGTGCCGTTCGATCCGAACGCTTTTCCGTGAGTAACGGACCGGTTGGCAGTGTGCCACGGGTCGGGCCAGGAGTCATTCCTGGCCTGACCCGTGGTTGGCAACCAGATGCGTCTGCAGCACCAAGGACACGCGAGATCGAACTGGCAGACAAAGCGGCTGCAACCCTGGCAAGCCGCCTGGTTGTTCTTGCCGGGTTGATCGTTGTGCTGCTGGTGCCGACAGCCGGGCGTTCGCAGGATCAGTCCATGGAAGAAATCGTCGAGGCGCTGCAGGCCCAGGTAGACAGTCTGACCAACAACATGCATTTGGAGCGCGGCAGGAAAATTTACTTCCAGGCCTGTATGCCCTGCCACGGCATTCGGGGCGACGGTCGCGGCCCGGCTGCGAAAGGCTTCGATCCGGCCCCGCGAAACTTCCGCAGGGGCGTCTATAAGTTCCGCACTACGATCAGCGGTGCGCTGCCCATCGACGCGGATCTGGAACGTACCGTCCGCGTGGGCGTGCCGGGAACGGAGATGCCACGCTGGAAGGATGTGCTTTCGCAGGCCGATATCAAGGCGGTCGTGCAATACATCAAGGCCTTTTCTCCATGGTTCGAAGACCCGTATGCGCTGCCGCTGCCTGAGGATATCCTGAAAATTCCCGAGGATCGGCCGTTCGAACCTAGCTTGGCATCCATTGCCGCGGGGCGGCAACTCTTTGTCGAGCAGGATTGCGTGAAATGTCATGGCGAAAACGGCAAGGGCGATGGCCCGCAGGCCGACGAGCTGGTGGACGACTGGGACGTTCCCATCCGACCGGGCGACCTGAGCCGGCCCTATTTCAAAAATGGCAAACGGGATCACGATATCTATCGCGTTTTTACCAGCGCGCTGAACGGCACGCCCATGCCGGCCTTTGACGACCTGAGCGATGAGCAGCGCTGGCAACTGGTCGATTACGTCCAGTCTCTGGAGCAAAGGAAAGGATTTGTGTACTGGCTGTTCCGGGAAAATCCAAACCAGGTTCGACACCCCGAACCCGAGAACGCCGAGGCGTCCAACTCGGGCGGATGATGCTTGCGCGAAGCTAACACGAGAAAGCATCTAATGACACAAACTCCGGGAACGTTCCACACCCCATTCGCCAGGCTTCTCGTCTGCCTGGCTGCCCTTTTGTTGTCCAGTGGCTGCGGGCCTGGCAACGGTCTAGGTCTCGATGAGAACGGCAATCCAATCGGCGGTGATCCTGGCGGGGGTGGCGGTGGCGGAGCCAGCGGCAACCCCAATGCCACACTGGCCTGGCTTCAACTAAATGTCTTTGGCGGCATTTGTTCTCAGTGCCACACGGGAGCGGCGCCTCCGCTGGGCGTAAATTGGAGTTCGGAGTCTGATTCCTGTGCCAACGTGGGGCGAACCAGCGGCGAGATGCCCACGTTGGCGGTGATCGAAGCGGGCAATCCGGCGGGCAGTTACGTTATCTGGAAAGTCGAGGGTGCAGGCCCAAACGGCGAAGCCATCGTCGGCGCCCAGATGCCACTCTCCAACCCCCCGCTAACGGCAGAGACGATCCAGAACATGCGGGACTGGATCGCCGACGGTACCCCCGGCTGTCCGACTCAGCAATCGACTGTGTCGGTCTACGCATACGCAACGGAGTTTGACCCGCCGGGCGGTGGTGGTCCCCAAGATGGCTCGGCCTATCCAGCGGGCTCCTGGATGCATGTGTGGACGGAAACACTGCAGGTCTGCGCGACCTGCCACAGCCTCATCCCTGCCAACCCGCGTTGCCTGGCCGACCTCGAATGCCCCCCCCATGGCGTGGTGCTTGGCATGGACAACTACTTCGGCGTCGTAGACGGCCATACAGTCGCGCCCTTTGACCCCGATGGCAGCAATCTGTGGAGAAGGGTCACCGAAGATGATGCCGACAGGCGGATGCCGTACGGGTTGGCGCCGCTGACCCAGCAGCAATTGGACATTATCTTCAACTGGATCGCGGACGGCGCTCCCTTCTGCCCGGAGAACGAAGTTTGTCCATAACGGCGGCCTCAGGTCAGCCCTTGATTGAGCGTAGGTAATCGAACCATGAAACAAGAAATAACCAACAGCGGCCTTCGGCATCGATCCAGCTGTGCGGCGCTATGCATCCTGGGATTGGTTTTTTGGGGAGTATCGAGCGTCCGGGCCGAACCCTATCTGGCGATACAGGAGGGTTACCAATGTTCCAAATGCCACGTGAACATGACCGGTGGCGGCAAACGCACGGACTTCGGCAACATATATGTTCAGACTCGCCTGACGAACAAGGTCGTGAACTGGAGGCGCTTACTCCGAGAGTCGGACGAAGGCGCAGACGATGAAAACCCTGTCAAGACCGATTCCAGCAGCAGCTTTTTCTCGGGTCGCCTGAACGACTACATCGCCATCGGCGGCGATCTCCGAATGCGCTACGAACTCACCGAGACGCCCAACAACCCCACGGAGGAAGTCTTCAATCAACGGAAACAAAATATTTATCTGCAAGTCGATCTGATCCCTGATCGCGTGATCTTATATCAAACGCTGGCCGGCGGTGGCGACGCCCGGGAGGTCTTCGGCTTGCTGAAGTGGGATGCGTTCTACGTCAAGGCCGGCGAGTTCTTTCTCCCCTACGGCCTGCGCCTCCTGGACGATAGCGCGGTCACTCGCGCGGTCACGGGATTCACTTACCGAACCACGGACGCGGGCGTGGAGATTGGTTACGAACCGGATAACTGGGCCATACACGTGGCAGCAACCAACGGCACCGGCGCCTCGCTGGAAACCAACCGCGCCAAGCGTGTCACGGCTTCAGTCGCCTATGTGCGCAAGGCCTTTCGCGCGGGAGGCTCCTACTCCACCAATAAAGACGCACAAGGCGTCAAAACCATCATCTACGGCGTTCATGGCGGCGTGCAACTCGGGCGCGTGGGAATTCTGGCCGAAATGGATATCATCGACGACAGCACGGATAAGGAATTCGTCTCCATCCTGGAACTCAATCTCCTGATCTCCAGGGGGAATAATCTGAAGTTTTCCTATGAATGGCACGATCCATCAGATGCGATTGCGCAGAATGCGCGCGAGCGCTTCAGCCTGGTGTGGGAACCCTTCGTGAACCAGTTCACCCAGTTTCGCATCGGCGTTCGAGAAAATCGGGGAATTCCGCAAAGCAATGTACAGAATAAGACTGAATACTTCCTCGAGTTGCACCTGTTCTTGTAGAGCGGCCACAAATAGGCAGTGCGAATGCTACACCGTCATGTCAACCCCGCGCCCTCCGGCTGCTCCGGGCATGGAGCACTTCAAGACAAGACGATAATAATAAGCGGCGAACAAGAGGTCTCCATTTCCCGTTATTCCTGCTGGCCCTGGCGTCACGCGCCACTCGTCATGATGGTGGCAATTATCGGACTGAGTGGTGGCGGATTTTCGTCTATCGCTTCGGCTGCCGGCCAAGCGGCGGAACAACAGATTGCTTCCGTCTATAGCGATGTAATAACGGATGAATCCGAATCGTTCTTACTTCCCGCACCGAAACCACAACGTTCGGATTACCCGAACATTGGTGTAAGCAGCCGTTCCCTTGTCTGGGTTGTCGCCCAGATGCATCTGTTTTTCGGCGCCTTGGTGCTGGCGGTTCCCATTTTCGTGCTGATCATCGAACTCATCGGGTTCAAAACCAATGATGATCGTTACGACGACATGGCGCATGAGTTCATGAAGATCAGCCTGACTGCTTATGCCATAACAGCGCTGTTCGGCGGCACTCTGGCGCTGTGCCTGTTTATGCTCTATCCCGATTTTATGGCCTATTTGACGACCCGAGTATTCGGCGCCCAGATGCTGGTATATGCCGCTTTGTTTTTCCTTGAGAGCCTTCTGCTCTACGTCTATTACTACGGATGGTACGCATTACGCTACGGCAATCGTAAATGGATTCACCTGACCTTAGGGCTGCTTCTCAACGTGGTTGGTACAACGCTGCTGGTTGTCGCCAATTCCTGGACGACTTTCATGATGGCACCTTCGGGAATCGACACCGTGGGCGCCGTCGTGGGAAATATCTGGGAGGTGATGAGAGGCCCATTGTGGAACCCACTGAACCTGCATCGTTTTATTGCGAACATCGCATTTGGTGGCGCGGTAGTGGGAGCGTATGCAGCATTCAAGTTTCTCTGCGCAAAGACGGCAGCAGAGAAAGCTCATTACGATTGGATGGGCTATACCTCGAATTTTATCGCGATACTCGCGTTTTTACCGTTGCCGTTTGCCGGTTATTGGCTGATGGCTGAAATCTATGCCTACTCCCAGCAGATGGGGATTCTGGCAATGGGCGGCATTCTGGCATGGCTGTTCGTTATCCAGGCTGTGCTCATTTGCACGATCCTGTTCGCAGGTAATTATTACTTGTGGAGCGGTATGGCCCGCACCGAGGGCAGTCAGCGTTACCGATGGCTTATCAAGTATATCGCCGCAGTGCTGGTACTTGGTTTTCTGGTCTGGGTGACACCCCACAACATCATCTTCACCGATGATGAATTAGCGGGCCTGGGGGGCGGCAATCATCCCGTGCTGGGCCCGTTGGGCATCATGCCGGCAAAAAATATTGCCGTGTTCCTGATGCTCATTGTCACTTTTCTTTCGTTTCAAATATATAGACGCGCCGATAAGGTCATTACAGTCTCATGGGAGAATTGGGGTAACGCCTTGATGGCTGCTATCTACATAGTGGCGATCGCGAATGTGATTTTTGCCGGCGTTTACTACGGTTATTTCACCAACACCGTCTACAAGGTAGGTTCCAGCGTAATACAAGTGGCATCCACACTGGTCGTAATTGTCTCGGGCGTGGTCATCGACACGCTCATGTTCAAGGGGGCAAGGAATTTGCCGGTCTCGTGGGGCAAGACATCCGGCCGTTCCCAATATGCCCTGTTTGCTCTGCCCGTCGCCTTTACATGGTTGATGGCGTTGATGGGCTACATCCGCTCCTCTGTCCGCACTCACTGGCACGTATACGCGGTAATGAAGGACAACTCTGCCGATAATTTCATTCCCACTTTGCAACATGTCGGCAATATGGTCACTTTTGTGACCGTGCTGTTCCTTATGTTTCTGTTGTTTATCTTTTGGGTCGCTAACCTAAGCAGCGTCAAGCAAGTACCCGCACTCGGATTGGGTGGTCGCGCAGCGGCCGAAGGTGCCGCATGAAGGTGCTGGCAAAAACTATGAGCTTCAGTCTGGCGCTGATACTGACGTTTACTGCTTTGACTTATGTGCTTCCCCAGATGAAGGGCGAAGCGCCAGAAGACACAGATGTGGATGTGGCGGCATTGACCATGGATTCTTTCATTAGCCTTGGTGAGTATTTGTATCTGGGCAAGGGCGCCTGCACGCTGTGCCACAACGACCTGGGTCGAGCGCCGGACCTCCTTGCACTCGATGTTGTAAGTACATCACTGGAGCGAATTGGTAGCCCACGCTACCAGGGTAATGCTACGGATGCCGCCGGCTATGTACGCGAATCCATGCTGGATCCGAATATTTATGTGGTAACGGGATTTGGCAAGAAGGGCTCCGATGATACCGAGTCCCCGATGCCTGCGATCGACAAACCTCCCATCCAACTGTCCGCTGTAGAGATCAGCGCCATCATCGCTTATTTGCAGGCCAAGGACGGCAATCCGGTGACAGTAGCGCTGCCTGCACAGAGGCCTGCGTCATTGGTGGCGGCGAATGAAAAAACCGAGCCGGCAAAACTCGTGCTTGCCCAGAATGCCGAGGAAGCGATCGCGAAATATGGTTGTGCAGCCTGCCATGCCGTTTTGGATACCGAAGCTTCTATAGGACCCAGTCTGAATGACGTTGGCAAGCGGCTAACGATCGACCAGATCCGGGATAGCATCATCGCGCCGAACGCGATAATCGCTGAAGGCTATCCGCCCGTCATGCCCGATTTATCTGAAAATATGTTGGTAAAGGAACTGGAACTAATCGTGCGGTTCCTGGCAGAACAAACTGGTGATCAACCATGAGATTGAGGGTCTCAGCTTTCTGGCAAGCAGTCATTGTAGTCATCTTGGCCTGGCTGATCTTTAGCTGGGCCTTTCCGCCTTTTATGCCACGCTCGTTGATGACGCCTTTCATGATCATCACTGTCATAGGCTTGATCCTTTTTTATTCCAGTGACGATACGACCTGGACAGAATTCAAGGCGCCGATTGTTGCGATTTTGCGTGACGATAACAAATGGGTACAACGGTGGAGCTTGCTAATTTTTATACCGATTCTGCTGGGCTATACGGTATACGATCGAATAAAACCCTCGCTCGAGACCCCTTTGGAGTTGCGTCAGATTCACCCGGCTCCACCCGCCGTCTTGCAGGTGTACAACCAGACCTATGACCTGGCCACACTTGAAAATCCGGTGCGTACAAGGGTCACGGACCAACTCAACACCGATCCGGACATAGCGTGGGCGATTTACCGGGAGGCAGTGCGCGCAGGAAGCGAAGTCTATTTCCGCAATTGCTTTTTTTGCCATGGCGATCTCCTGGGGGGGATGGGCCATTTCGCCGGCGGTCTTGACCCCCGCCCTACCAATTTCCAGGACATCGGCACGATTGCACAATTACAAGAGTCTTTCCTGTTCTGGCGAATTACGACCGGTGGGCCCGGATTGCCCAGGGGTGGAATGCCCTGGAATTCGGCCATGCCGGTTTGGCGCGAGATGCTGAGCGAGGAGGAAGTTTGGAACGTAATCACGTTTCTCTACGACTCTGTCGGGCAGGTGCCGCGCATGTGGGACCAGAATATCTCCAGAGCAGTTACCGGTATGAGAGACACAATAGCTGCGCAACGGGCCACGATGAGCAGTGAGGAAATCTATCAATTTCGTTGCGCCGTGTGTCATGGCGAGGATGGCGCGGGAGACGGGCCGGCGGCCGAGTTTCTCTACCCGAGACCCCGGGATTTCACCCTGGGTCTGTTCAAATACAAGACCTCACCAGCTGAGCGGCCGCCGCGGGACGAGGATCTGTTCAACATCATCAAAGACGGCCTGGCAGGCACCAGCATGGTGGGTTGGTCGGACCTGTTTACCGATGAACAGATCAGCAATCTGGTTCTCGTCATCAAGCAGTTCGATACGTCAGGCACTTGGGCACCGGACGATGCTGAAGACGAAGATTTTGACGATGACGGGCATTACCTGAGTCCCGATGTCATAACAGTTACGGAACAGGATCCGACCGATGGCCAGATTTCCTACTCCGCCGAATCCCTCTCGTTGGGTAAAGAAGTCTTTCTGGAAAACTGCAGGAAATGTCATGGTGTGGAAGGTCGCGGCAACATAACCTCCGGCAAGTTTCTGGAAGATGACCTTGGCTACCGCATCTGGTCCCGCGACCTGACCAAGCCCTGGACCTGGCGAATGACTGAGGGCGTATCCGGATACGATGAGCAAAGCCGTGATGAAACCATACGTAACATCTATACGCGTGTCTCTGTCGGGATGCCCGGTACACCGATGCCTGCGCATCGAGCAGCGGGCGAGGAAGAGGAGGACGCGATCAACCTGGAGGATCGGTGGCACGTTGCCAACTACACCTATTCATTACGCAGCAACACTTCGGCACCGGGTGAACGGGCGCTCATCGAAGGTGTGGAAGTGGCGAATGAATTACCCAGCGGTGTGGATGATGAAGATTGGCAGAAGGCCCCCGCCACCACATTGAGATTGGTGCCCAATATCATCAAGGAGGAGCGTTTGTTCACGCCGCTCAACGACGCGATCACCGTACGGGCCCTCTATAACGAAAGCGAAATCGCCTTTCTGCTGGAGGTGAACGACCGGACCGACAGTCGTCCCGGTGGGCCAGTGGCCACGCAGCTCCCGGATGAAGACTCGCCGATGTTTTCCGATGCCTTCGCGATCCAGTTTCCGAAAGAAGGCGCCTATACAATCGCACCTGTTGAGAAACCCCAATACCGCCACGGGGATGTGGCCCATCCCACCACCATCTGGTATTGGAACGCAGGTTCAGTGGCCCCCCCGATAGACTCGCAGGTAACGTTACTGGATGCCACGGGTTCCGATAATGAATTGGTAGCTCGAGCGAGCAGCGGCGACCTTGTGGCCCTGGGCAATTGGGAGGACGGTCGCTGGCGGGTACTTATGAAGCGTCCACGCAATAGTGAAGGTTCGCCGGATCTGATCTTCCGCAAAGGACAATTCATCCCAGTGTCGTTCGCGAATTGGGATGGGAACAACGGCGAGGTGGGCTCCAGGCATACGCTTACCACGTGGTTCTGGCTGTTACTGCCACCGGAGATAAACTACACCGTGGTCCGGGGCGTGCCGCTCGGAATAACGTTCGGTACGTTTCTGGCAGGTATCTTGCTGGTCCGGACGCAGCGCCGAATACAGCGCGAACAGGCGATTGGCGGAGCGGGGAATCGTATCGAGGAGGGTGGGATTGTTCGGCGTCGGCACTAGTTGGACAGATTGGGGTGATTGATTGACTACGTTCCCACGGTTAAGGAGAGATGGCATGAAAGTGATACGCAGTAATATTGTTATTCCCATTTGTATATTTATCTTTGCAGCGGGCTCCGCAGAGGCCGCCAGCTATACGGTACTGGAGGGCGGTGTTGACAATGGCGGAACAGTACGTGGACGGATTATTTTGCATGGTTCTCCGCCACCTCCCAGGATGTTGACAGTCGATGAAGATATGGAGGTTTGTGGTGACAACCGTCCTTCTGAAGAGTTAGTTGTAAGTGACACCGGAGGTATAAAAAACGCCGTCCTCAGCATTGACGACATTCAATCGGGTAAAGCCTGGAGCTTGCCCGATGAGTTTGTCTACCATCAAGAGAAATGTAAATTCAACCCCCGTGTGCTGCTAATCAAACCGAAAGCGAGTGGGGTCGTATTGAACAACGATCCGGTGGGTCACAATTTCCACACGATAAGCCGAGGAATTTACAACATCAACAAGAAAATGAAGTCCGAGAGCAGAATTACTGTGGCAAAAAACAAGATCAGAAGGCCGGGCGTAATCCGAGTGAAGTGCGATATTCACTCCTGGATGAAGGGGTGGTGGATTGTGGCCAGGACCCCATATACGGTCCTGTCTGATGAGAATGGAAATTTTTCCATTACGGACATTCCTCCCGGAATCTACACTTTCAAAACCTGGCATGAAAAATTGGGAGAAACTGAACAGACGGTGGTAATCAAAGCGGGAGAAACCACGGAAACGGATGTGGTTCTCGAACTTTAGCCCGAATATTTCGCGTGCGTGCATAATCTTGAGAAATCATCGTTTCTTTTGGCAATTCAATCGAGCGAGGTCAAACAATGGAAACCAGACAACAGCCAATCGACGAATCGACCCACAACGAAGACCTCGCGGAAACCAGCTGGGGCCCCTGGCTGTTCAGACTGGTTCTCTTGGCAACACTGGTCTTTTTCTGGTGGTTGCTAATCTATGATCATGGAGTGGCTTCCACACATGCCTGACTTGGCAAAGAGAACTGACCAATTAACGGGTGGAGGCTACATGTGAGCTCAGATACTCGAAAAGCAGTGGGCCGTTGGATCGTAGTTATAACGGCAACACTGGTATTTTTCTACGGCCTGGATCACTTCATCATGCATGTCCAGGGGTTGCCGCTGAACTGGAATATGACACCGGGTAATTAGCCCGAAAACGTTGCCGTTATCAGCGCTTCATCGCGTCAAAGAATTTCTCGTTGGTCTTGGTGTCCTTCATTTTACCCAGCAGGAATTCGATGGCTGCCACTTCGTCCATCGAGTGCAGCAGCTTGCGGAGAATCCAGATTTTCTGCAGTTCTTCGGGCTTGGTCAGCAACTCCTCGCGCCGGGTCCCGGACTTGTTGATGTTGATCGCGGGGAAGATTCGCTTCTCGGCGATTCTCCGGTCCATGTGAATTTCCATGTTGCCGGTGCCCTTGAACTCTTCATAAATCACATCGTCCATCCGCGAACCGGTCTCCACCAGCGCCGTGGCGATAATCGTCAGGCTGCCGCCCTCTTCGATGTTGCGCGCAGCGCCAAAGAACCGTTTTGGCTTGTGCAGGGCATTGGCATCCACACCACCGGTCAGCACTTTGCCTGACGATGGCACGACGGTGTTATAAGCACGCGCCAGCCGGGTGATCGAATCGAGCAGAATCACAACGTCTTTTTTGTGCTCGACCAGGCGCCTGGCTTTCTCGATCACCATCTCCGCAACCTGCACGTGACGGCTCGCAGGCTCGTCGAAAGTACTGGAAACCACTTCGCCGCGAACGCTGCGTATCATTTCCGTGACTTCTTCGGGTCGTTCGTCGATCAGCAGGACAATCAGGAAAACTTCGGGATGTTTTGAAGCGATCGAGGTCGCGATGTTCTGCAGCAACATGGTCTTGCCCGCCTTCGGCGGAGAGACGATCAAGCCACGCTGACCCTTGCCGATCGGCGACATCAGGTCGATGATTCTGGCGGTCAGATCTTCGGTGCTGCCGTTGCCGATTTCGAGTTGCAGACGTTCCGTCGGAAACAACGGCGTCAGGTTGCTGAACGGTACCTTGTGGCGAGCGTTTTCCGGCGCTTCGAAATTGATCTCACCGATCTTGAGCAGGGCAAAATACCGCTCGCCGTCTCTCGGCGGCCTGATCAGCCCCGAAACGGTATCGCCGGTGCGCAAACTGAAACGGCGAATCTGGCTCGGCGACACGTAAATATCATCGGGGCCGGCCAGGTATGAGCTATCGGCAGAACGAAGAAAACCAAAACCGTCCTGGAGAATCTCCAGCACGCCATCGCCATAGATGTCCTCACCCTTTTGCGAATGGTCCTTTAAGATGGCGAAAATAATGTCCTGCTTGCGGGCACGGGCCAGGTCCTCCAGCCCCATTTCCTCCGCCAGATCTGCCAACTCGGTGATCGGCCGGTGTTTGAGCTCGGTCAGGTTTAACGACGATTTTTTTGCATCGAGCTCTTCCGCCGGAATTATTTCCAGCTCTTCTGCCCGGGTTCCATCGTCGATCTCGCGAGGACGCCGCGAACGGCCTTTCGCACCCTTGCCATTGTTGCCGCCTTTTGCTCGGTTACCGGACTTGTTGGTACTGCGTCCGCCGCGTGGTTGATTGCCCAAGTAGCCCCTCACAGGTTTGTATCCAGGAATGCGGTTAACTGGGACTTGGAAAGCGCCCCGACTTTTTGTCCTTCGACGGTCCCGTTCTTGAACAGGATCAGCGTCGGGATTCCGCGAATCCCGAATTTAGGGGGAATCGACGGATTTTCGTCGATATTGAGCTTGGCGATTTTCAGGCGCCCCTTATATTCCTCGGCGATCTCGGCGAGGATCGGCGCAATCATTTTGCACGGAGCGCACCACTCGGCCCAGAAATCCAGCAGCACCGGCACTTCTGATTTAATGACATCGGCTTCGAAACTATCGTCACTCGTATGAATTACTTGCTCACTCAACTTAGGCTTCCTTCCGCTTATCGGGTCTGGTGGTTTTTGACCGGCCATGCCGGTTAAAGAAAAAAATCGGAAAAATGACGCCGGACATTTAATCAGGCAATATGTTCTGAAATACGCGGCTTTTGAATTCGGCTACTGGGAATCGACTGCTGGCGAAGGATTCGGCGGGCTCACTGAAAGCCGCTACGTAATAGACTGCATTTTGTACCGGACATTCGCCGGTTGCAAGTGCTGAGACCTAAAATTCAACAAGAAAGTACCCTAAATGGCCGATAACCCACTGACAGATGTCGAATTCGACAGTTTCAACCTTGCGCCAGAGCTAAATCAGGGTCTGGCAGACGCCGGATTCGAGTTCTGTACGCCGATCCAGGCCAAGACCCTGCCTCAAGCGCTGGCCGGCAACGATGTGGCGGGCCAGGCGCAAACCGGCACCGGTAAAACGGCCGCTTTCCTGCTGGCGCTGTTTCAGCGCTTGTTGACGCGGCCGGCTGGCGCACAAAGGCGGCTCAACGATCCGCGCGCGATGATACTCGCACCGACCCGCGAACTGGCCATCCAGATTGCGAAAGACGCGGAGCTTCTTGGAGCCCATACCGGGCTGAAGATCGGACTGGTCTACGGGGGCACCGACTACGACAAGCAGCGCCAGATGTTGCAACGGGGCGTGGATGTGCTGATCGGCACACCCGGCCGTTTTATCGACTATTTCAAGCAGCGGATATTCGGCCTGGATTCGATTGAAGTCACCGTGCTCGACGAAGCCGACCGCATGTTCGATCTAGGCTTCATCCGGGATATTCGTTACTTGCTCAGGCGTCTGCCGCCGCCGGCTGAAAGATTGAATATGCTGTTCTCAGCCACCTTGTCGCAACGTGTGCTCGAGCTGGCATACGAGCATATGAACGACCCGGAACTGATCAAGATCGAGGCCGACCGGATCACCGTCGACACGGTTCGCCAGTTGATTTACTTCCCATCCAACCACGAGAAAATATCCTTGCTGGTCGGGTTGCTGCGGCAGATGAATGCCACCCGGACCATGGTGTTCATCAACACAAAAAGAGGTGCGGAACATTTGCAGGCATGGTTGATACACAACGGTTTCGATGCGCGCGCCATCACCGGCGATGTGCCGCAGCGCAAACGCGAGGCCTTGATACGTGATTTCACCAGCGGGAAACTGCCGGTCCTGATCGCTACCGATGTGGCTTCGCGCGGTCTGCACATACCCAATGTCAGCCATGTCTTCAATTACGATCTCCCGCAAGACTCGGAAGACTATGTCCATCGCATCGGCCGGACGGCGCGCGCCGGCGCGAGCGGAGACGCGATCAGTTTTGGTTGCGAGGACACTGTCGTGAACCTGCCGGATATCGAGGAATACATCGAGCACCGGATCCCGGTAGGCAAGATAACGCCGGATCTGCTGCCCGAGTTGAAACGGCCGCCGCCGCGACCCCGAAAACCGGAACATGGCAGGAGAAACCAGCGCTCGGGCAAGCCCGCGGGCAGGGGCAGGAACCAGCCACGCGGGCGCTGACCCGGCGCAGGCTGTATCCAGCCAACTCAAAAGCCACCGCGGCCACCCATGCTGGCCAGCGACTGCCAGCTATGGCCTCGGCCCGAGCAGGGCCGACAAGTCTTCGATGGCAGGAAACTCGGCCGTGTCCTGGCCCGCTGCGCCCGAGTCCGGCCGGCTGACCGCAAAAAGCTGTTTGATCCCGAAATCCCTCGCCGCGCGCAGCACCGGCAGGCTGTCGTCGACGAAAAGGGTCCTGGCTGGATCAAATCGTTCCTGCCTGGCGAAACGCCCCCAGAACTCCGGGTATTCCTTTGGCAAACCAAATTCGTGCGCAGTAAACAGCGCATCGAAATGCCGATCCAGACCCGTGCGTTTGATCTTCAGCCTGAGGCTGTCCTGGTGGGCGTTGGTCACCAGGACGATGCGCTTGCCGGTTCGCCCCAGCCAGCGCAGAAAATCCAGGGCCCCGGGCAGGTACACGATATGCTGCTCGACCTCGGTCTTGAGTTGCTCAAGGTTGATGCCGAGTTCGGCGCTCCAGAAATCCAGGCAATACCAGTCCAGGGTCCCCTGTTTCTCGAAATACCTTGGCTCAAGTTTCTCGAGAGCGTGTGCAAAACCGATGCCATTCAGTTCCGCATAACGCCGCGGCACGGTCTCCCGCCAGAACAGGTTGTCAAAACGCAAATCGAGCACCGTGCCATCCATATCGAGGAGCACGGTATCGGTCTGCCCCCAGTCGGGCACGCTGGCGTTGCCGCTTGTCATCGCAGGTATTCCATGGATGATGGATGGTATACCCTTGCACACCATTCAATCGAGTCCCTGAGAAATCCATGAACGAGAAAGAAATCGGCTCTTTGCTGCCCGGGATCGTCAAAATCGCCCGCCAGGCCGGCGAGCGAATCCTGGCCGTCTATGAGACCGATTTTGACGTTCAGACCAAGGCGGACACCTCACCATTGACGGCCGCCGACCTGGCCGCCCACGACACCATCCTGACCGGTTTGAAAAAACTGACGCCAGGCTGGCCGATATTGTCGGAAGAGTCCGCGGTAATGGATTTTGCAACCCGGTCCGGGTGGTCGCGTTACTGGCTGGTCGATCCTCTGGATGGAACGAAGGAGTTTGTTAACCGCAACGACGAGTTTACCGTGAATATCGCGCTGATCGATGATCACCGGCCGGTACTCGGTGTGGTCCACGTTCCGGTCAGCGGGCGCGATTACTACGCCTGCCGGGAATCCGGCGCCTGGCGCCAGGATCCCGGAGAGGAGCCGGTGAGTATCCAGGCCAGCCCGAGTTGTGGCCGGCCGGTCCGGGTCGTCGGCTCCAAGTCGCATCGCGGAAGCAGCCTGGACGCCTTCCTGGAGCGCCTGGGAGACTACGAACTCGTTCCGATGGGCAGTTCCCTGAAAATCTGCCTGGTTGCCGATGGCAGCGCCGATATCTACCCCCGGCTTGGCCCCACATCGGAGTGGGACACGGCAGCGGCCCAGGCGGTGGTCGAATTTGCGGGCGGACAAATGACCGATATCGACGGCGAGGCTATTCGATACAACCAAAAGGCCGATCTGCTAAACCCAAACTTCCTGGTTTTTGGTGACAGCTCGGTGGATTGGCCGCGGCTGCTGAGTTAATTCAGCCTGCCCGCATGGCATCGGGCCAGCAAGTTGTCTAAGCTTTGAACATGCAATCGATTTTCGACCATGGACGATAAAATCAACACCGAGGCCTTCGGTAAATTACGCAAGCTGAAACTGTTGCGGATGGAGCACCGCGATCTCGATGAAGTCATCGTCAGGCTGGCACAGGACCCATTCGTCGATCAATTGATGTTAAAGCGGCTAAAGAAAAGAAAGCTGCTGATCAAGGATTCGATCGAGCGCCTGCAAAGTGAAATGATACCGGATCTGAACGCCTGAACTGCGAGTCAGCGAACCCGGCTTTCCCGGCTATTTTCCGGAAACAGCCAGGCCGCCAGCGCCGGCAACAGGAAAATGGCACCCAGCATGTTCACCAGGAACATGAAGGTCAGCAGGATTCCCATATCCGCCTGGAACTTCAACGGGGAAAATATCCAGGTCGCAACGCCCACCCCAAGAGTAACCGCAGTAAATACGACGCCGTTGCCGGTTACCGACAAGGTATCCAGAAATGCCGCGTGCAATGTTTCTCCTCGTTTCAGGAACTCCTGCATGCGGTGGAAAATATAAATTCCGTAGTCCACGCCCACGCCAACACCCAGCGCGACTACCGGCAAGGTATTGATTTTCAAGCCAATTTCCAAAATGGCCATCAATGCGTAAGCGAGCAGGGAAACCAGCCCCAGCGGTAAAACAATGCAAAGCACGGCGCGCAGCGAACGGAACGTGACCCAGCACAACAGGATGATTGCGGCGAATACACCCATCAGTATGGGGAACTGGGCCTGCGACACTTCTTCGTTGGTCGCCGCCATCACGCCCACATTGCCGGCCGCCAGGCGAAACTTCACGTCGTCGTCTTCGTTGGCCAGCCGAATGCTGACCCCGTCGGTTGGATTGGCTGCCACATAAGCCTTGAATTCCGCGACAATATTTTCGATCGTTGCGGCCTTATGATCGGTGGTAAATATCATCACCGGCATCACATCGCAGTTACTATTCAACAACCCGGTACTGGTTTCGACATAGGCGACCGACTGAACCAGGATCGCCTCGTTCCGCGACAGCACCCGCCACTTCAGATTTCCTTCGTTCCAGCCGGTATTGATGATCTTGGAAATCATCGGCAGGGTGATGACACCCTGCACGCCTTCGACATTCCGCATGTGCCAGGCGAATTCATCGATTGCGGTCATGACCTCATACTGGACGCAGCCTTGTACCGGCGTTTCTACAATGATCGAGATGATATCGACACCGATCGAGAACCTGTCGGTGATGGACGCGCTATCCAGGTTATAGGTCGATTCCGCGCGCAATTCCGGCACGCCCTTGTGCAGATCGCCGATTTTGACTTCCGATCCTTTCCAATAGCCAAATACCAGCAGTACGCCCGCGATCGCCAGCATGATCGCAGCCGGCTTGCGGTCGGTAATGCCGGCCAGCCGGACCCAGATAACCCTGAGTCGTTCCGACCGCTGGCGCAGGCGCTCGCGGTAATCCTCGCCGAGATTCAAATGGGAAATCAGGACCGGCAGCAAGACCAGGTTGGTCAGTATGATCGCGGCCACACCCAGGCTCGCGGTAATCGCCATTTCCTGGATCACCCGGACCGGTATCAGAAGAATCGTGATGAACCCGATCGTATCGCTGGCCAGGGCGATTCCGCCGGGCACCAGCAGGCGGCGGAAACTGATCCGGGCGGCGTCCAGGCAGTTCGCGCCCTTGTGCAACTCGGCGCCGACCGAACTGATCATTTGCACGCCATGGCTGACCCCGATCGCAAACACCAGGAACGGCACCAGGATGCCCATCGGGTCGATGCCATACCCCAGCAAGGTCAGCGAACCCAGTTGCCAGACCACGGCGATCAGGGAACATAAAAGCGGGATCAGCGTGATTCTCAACGACTGGCAATACAAATAAACCAGTACCGCGGTAATCAGCGCCGCGATCAGGAAAAACAACAGGACTCGACCGGTGCCATCCGCTATGTCGCCAACCACCTTGGCGAAACCGATAATGTTGACCTCGATGCCCGCAAATTCCGGGTCATCGAGAATCCTGGCCCTGACCATCTCATCCAGATCATGCGAAACCCTGACCAGGTCGAGTTTCTCCCCGGTTTCGGGGTTGGTTTCCAGCAATTGCGCGCTGATTATCGCCGCCGAAAAATCGTTGGCGACCAGTCGGCCGACGATGCCCGCCTTGAGGATATTTTCCCTGACTTTGGCCAGGCCGATGGCATCGGGCGTGTAATCGGATGGGATGACCGGACCACCCCGGACCCCATCTTCGACGACCTCGGTGTAGCGCACGTTGGGCGTCCACACCGACTGTACGGCCGCCCGATCCACGCCAGCGATAAAAAAGACTTCGTCGGTCGCGACCCGCAGCGCTTCAAAAAACCTGGGGGTGAATATGTCGTCGCCATCCGCCACCAGCGCGATCAGGACGCGGTTGGCGCCACCAAATTCCTGCCGGTGCTCGGAGTAGGTCCGCATGTAGTCATGCTTCATCGGCACCATCTTGTCGAACCCGGCATCGATGGCCAGCTTGGTCACCGCCGAGAAAAGCATGAACACAGTGGTTATGACGAAGAACGCGATGACCCACCGGCGACGGCCGAAAATAAAGTTCTCGATGGCGGCGATAGGACCCGTTTCAGTCACTGTTCCCGCCTCCGCCGGTGCCAAGTACCAGCGTATCGACACCGGCCTCACCGACCAGCATCACGCTGCCGTCATCAAGCTGGAATGCGGTCTGGATTCCCTTGCGATTTTCCTGGGTGTGCAGCTCGAAACTGTCCCCGTTGTCCCGACTCACCAGTACGGCGCCACCCAGACCGGTCACCAGGATCGTTCCATCGACGAGTCGAATGCCGCTGTTCAGCGTGGCAATCGTCGGCAGCTCGACGTGTACCCAACTCGCTCCAAGATCATCGGTGTAATACAGATTGCCGCGCAACCCGACCGCGAAAACCCGTCCGGCCTCCGCTTCAAAAACACCAAAAAAGGAACCCTCGTAAGCGGGCGAAACCGTCAGCCAGTTTGCGCCCAGGTCATCGGAGCGGTAGATGTTGCCGGCTTCGGCAGCGATAAACAGATGCCGGTCACGGGTCTCCATGATGTCGTTCAGGTGGTAATCACTACCCATGTCCGATTCCCACCAGGCGTCCTCTGCCTCCGCTTCATCGCCCGGCGCGGCCGCCGTCACCGGCTCAAACGTCACTCGTTCCCAGTTTGTCCCGGCATCGCTGGTTGCCAGCATCAGGCCGTATGCCCCGATGGCAATCCCGTTCCGCTCATCGGCAAACCAGACATCGAGAAAGGGTGTTTCGGCAGCGGGGTCGTGGTTTTGTATGGCCCAGGTTTCACCGCCATCGTCGGTATGCAAAATGATGGAGTCATGACCGACCGCCCAGCCGATATCGAGCGTCACAAAATCGACGCCGGTCAGCGTGGCACGTGACGGCACGCTGGATTGCTGCCAGGATACGCCCTGGTCGCCGCTAAACAATATATGGCCACGCGCCCCGGCAACGACCAGCCCGCCGGATACCCCATCGATGGCCAGCAGCAAATCCTGGCTGGCCAGCCTGGCCGGCTCCGACCAGCGGTCGCCAAATGCCGGCTCATCGGCGAGCGCAGGAGCAAACGCACAAAAGCAGGCGCAAACCGCCATCGTAAACGTGAACAGGACTGATTTCATGCGCGGCAAGCGAGCGTACAGGGGCAAAGCCGAAACCGCCCGGAACGGCCGCTAGCGGGTACCTGCCCGACGCAATGCGCTGATCGAGAAATCGCTTTGCTTCAGGTCCGCACCGAAAATATAGGTATTCGGTTCTTCGTTGTTCAAACCGATCGCCAGGTATCGTTTGGATTGCAGGTCGATCGTGAGTTCCAGGGTCGTCCAGAATGACGGTTGATCGTAATAATTGATCGAATGCCCTTCCTGGACTCGCCAGATCTGGTCGCGGTTGTCATAGCAGTCCACCGCCATCACTTGCCAGGAATCTTCGTCTATAAAAAATGTGCGCCGCTTGTAAAGATGCCGCGAGCCAGGCTTGACGACTGCATCGACCACCCACACGCGATGTTTCTCGTAGCGGGCATGCTCCTGGTTGATGTGGCTGGCACGCAAGACATCCTTATAGGTTAAATCCTTGCTGTGAATCTTGTAGGAG
This sequence comes from Pseudomonadota bacterium, assembly GCA_022560735.1. Lineage (GTDB taxonomy): Bacteria > Pseudomonadota > Gammaproteobacteria > Steroidobacterales > MnTg04 > MnTg04. Next base: position 108,984 of record JADFSO010000001.1, on the reverse strand, counting down.
TTATAGGGAATCAGCATTTCTTTCTTGCCAACCAGCGTCCAGTTGTATCGTTCGGGACTGCCGTTATACATATCAAACTGATCACTGGTGGAAAGCCCGTCAGATGCCGTTCGCGGGCTGTCGAACGCCACGTTCGGCGCGCGCCTGACCCGGCGTTGTCCCGGGTTGTACAGCCATGCGCGGCGCGGCTCACGATCCTGGTCCATGGTTTCGTGCACCAGCAGCACCTGGCCAGCCAGCCGCGCCGGTGAACTGATTTTCTGCATGAAGTAAATCATCACGTTGTCCATCGCTTCCTCGGTCATCCCGGGGAGGCTGTAGTTGGCGATATACTTGTCGGCAAACTTGACGACGGTGTATTTGCCGCCCGCTGTTACCGCCGCCTGCCCGATCGACCGGTACGCTTTTTCCGCGCGATAACGCAGGATATGATTCCAGATCGCCTCGAGCCCGTTTTTCGGGAACGGAAATGGAATGCCGATGACCGCGCCGGTCACGCCGTTACCACTCGGAATCAGTCGCGCGCTTGCCGCGGTCAATTTGGTCGCATCGTAAATACGCTGTGGAAAGGCCGCACTCCTTCGGCTCGGATACACCTTCATGAAAAAAGTATCCGGATAGGCCTGCATCATGGCTTTCTGGCCCACGGTCATCAGCTCCGCATACTGGCCCATGTTCTGCGCATTGATCGTGTAAAGCACATCGTCGTTTGCATAAGGGTCGGGGTGATGACCACCGGTTTTGAAATCCGGAAACCCGGCGTCCGCCGCCGAGGTCAGTCCACCGGTCCATTCCGGGATGGAGCCATCGGCGTTACCGGCCCTGATAGCGCCATATGGCGTATAGGTATCTCCACCCAGCGAGGCGACTTGTTCCGCCGTCGCTTCGGCATGGATGCTGGCGGTGACCAGACTCAAAAAAGCGGCTGTACCTGCAACAATCAGTAGTTTTTTCATCATTTCTTTGACTCCGTTTTCCAGGTTCAGCGACTCAGAACGAGGTTTTGACACTAAGAGAGATAAAGTCACGGTCATTGATCAGGTTGTAATGACCCGCACCATAGAATTGTGTATATGACGCGTCAATCACCCAGGTGTTTTGATAAGTTGCCGCCACACCGAAGGTAAATGCCTTGCGGCCCTGGACAAACAGCCCGCCCGGTCCTGGTGACACGCCGTTGACATCGTGTGCCCAGGCAAAACGAGGTGCGACGTTCCACGGCCCGATCAGGGAGTCATAATCGAGCCGCCCGACCAGCCGGTAGCCCCAGGATGTCGCCGAAGCGAAACGATCGGGGTTTTCGACCAGGCCAAAATGCGCCGATGACAGCAATGCGTTGCCGCTGATATCGGTACCCGGGCCATTCAGCCGCAGCCCAAAGCCGTTGGGGCCGCCACTGTCCGGATTCGGCATGTCGCTGACATGAAACAAACCGCCCTCCCACAGCAACACGGCTTGCGAGGCGCCCAGCGTCGGACCGAGAATCGCGGTGAAGGTCGTATCGAACTGGTAGGTCGAAAACTCACGGCCACCGACGATTTCCTCGCTGAAACCAAACGGGCCCAGCTGGCCAAAAGCACCCAGTGCCGCGTTCAACGGCGACAAAGCCGCAAACAGAAGCTCGACGTCATCGACCAGCAGCGGCTGCTTGTCGCGATATACCAGCTCGGCCTGCCATGCAATACCAAAAACCTGGGTATTGAAACTCACGCCAAACAATTCGATGTCTTCGGGGAAATTGACAAAATAACCCGCCGTCTGGGCGTATTCGCTGATCGCAAAGGCATTGGCCAGTGCCAGCGCATCGACGCCTTGCAATGCGGCATTCGCGCCGATGGTCGCGGCCTGGGCCGCTGACGCGGCGTCGAGATTTCCGTCCACCAGCGCAGCGGCAGCGTCGATCCCCGCCTGCGTGCCCACAGCGATCGCCGTATTCAGCGCCAGCCCCGATGCGATCGCCTGCGCCGCACCGCCGACAGCCGTACCGGCGCCGGTGCCATTGGCGACTCCTGCCTGCGTGCCGGTCATACCGCTCACAAAGGGCAGGCGGCTGTGATAGTTGATGTAATAAAAACCAAACTCGGTGCCATCGAACAAGCCATCCAGGTACCAGTTGAAACGCACGCCGAACTGGCCTCCGTCGTCTGCCTCGCGGTCAGGCAAGCGGTTGACAAAATTGAAATTATCGATGATGCCGCCATTGAACTGCGAGAAATCCGTACCCAGGTCGCTCCAGATGCCAAAACCCAGCATCACCTTCTCGCCATCGCCGACCGCAAAGTCATTGGTGCTGAATGCCGAACCGGTTGGATCCGGCTCGGTGTTGTCCCACTCGAACTGGTAGAACAATTCGAGGCTGGTATTTTGGGATGTGCCCACCGACAGCCACGCCAGGTCTTGCGGGATCAAGGCTTCACGAAGCTCCGCGCCGGGTGTACGCAGACGCGAAACATCGAAGTGATTGATGATATTGATGCCACCCGGGAAAAAGGTGCTTTCACCCCAGTTCAGTACCTGGCTGCCGACGCGCAGTTCGGCTGGCATGGCGCCGAGATCAAACCTGGCCGACAGATACAGGTCAAGGACTCTGAAATCGCTACTGACCAGGTCCTCTCCCTTCCTGCCCAGAGGCGTGCGCAGCGTGCCCTCGTCTTCGTTCCACTGGTCATAAAAGGCGAACGCACGAACAAAGAATCCGAAATTTTTGTAGTTCGCTTCAATCTCGGTGGTGAGTTTGAATACTCGGCTGATCGTTCCGGTGTCGTAGTTCAGCGTACCGTCGTCGTGGTTCAATGAAAGCGCCGTGCCGCCATTTGCCAGGCCAATCAGTTCAAGATCCGGGCTTTGAACCCGCCATGACTGTCCCAGGGAAATCGTGGTATCCCAGCTGCCGTACAAGCCATCGTTTGAATCGCCAAATTCAACCGGCCATGCCGGTGACACAAGCAATACGGACAGGCACATGACAAATAGAATCGCGCCTGGTAACGGTGCCGACTGACGGCGCCGGTTGGTGGGTATGGTTTTCATTTGCTTCCCCGGATGATGTGCTCGCATGATTGTTATCAGGCTGTTATTTTCGCTCGTCGGATTTCGCAACGGAAAAGCGCCTATGGATAAAAATCCGGCGCCATTTCTCCTTGCAAGCCTGTGTTTTTCAAGACGAATCCTGCCTGTTTATGCTTCCGGCGGCAAGTCGCTTAAAGCCCGGGCTCCCGTCGTTTGGGGCTTTTCGTGTCAGCAGGCGCAAAATTGCCGCGCGAAATCGTCCGCTCGCCTGGCCAGGCCGGCGTCATCGGCGTTAGCCCACATATTTCACCAAGGCGGTGGCCGCGCCGCCGGGCCTCTCCGTGAGGCCGATGACCCGGTTCGCGCCCCCCGCATGGTCCTTCGCCATTGCCGGCGCAGGATCGGTAGTGAATTGGGCGCGGCTTGCGCGCTGCACTGCAGCATGATCATTTGTCCTTAGTTCTGCTCTTTTTTGTCGGGAAATCGGCTCGCCAGTTGCAGGATGCTCAGCCTGACCTGCTCACCGAGCACCAGGCGCGCGTCCCGATCGACGCTCTCGAGCTCCTTATCGAAAACCAGCATGCCATCTGGATTTTCGCGCAGAAATTTTTTCGCCAGCATCCTGGAGATAAAACTCCTGAACAACGAGCGATCGAAATAATCGGGTGAATCCAGTTCATATAACAAGGCCATGTGCTGCGCGACCCGGCGGCTCGACTCCTCCAGTTCCACCGCGTTTATCCGGCCGCTGCCGCGGCTGAGAAGCACCGCGATCGCCATATAGAATCTTTCCAGCGCCTGCGACGACGTCCGCGCCAGGAGGTTAATTTGCGCCGCCTGGGGGGCGCCCGTATCCGGGCGGCAAAAAACCCCGCGCGCATCGTCCTCCCGGACCAGACCCAGGTCGCGCATGGTTCGCAATATTTTCGGAACCTCTGTTGCGAGTTCCTCTACGCGCCAGCGTAAAAACAGCTCTTCCTGGAGAAACGGATAAACCAGGCTGCAAAGCCTGACCAACTCCGCCTCGCTAAGTTGCGGCCGATTGGTAAAACACGCGGCAACCAGCGAAGGCAGGATCAACAGGTGCTGAATGCTGTTCCGGACGTAAGTCATCAGTACCGCGTTGCGTGTTCTCATGCAGACTACCGCACCGAGCTCTCTTTCTTCGCGAATGACAATATCCAGCGCTACGCCATGGGCAATTATTTCGTCGGCGGTTTTTTGCGTAAGCGACATCCACGGCGAGTACGGAGCGGCCGACAGCAACTGAACCAGCATCTCCAGTTGCTCCCTGAGATCGCTTTCCAGCATGGTCTGTCTTGGCGTACTGAGCAGAACCATACTCAGCAGTGCCGCGGGACTGACCGATGCCGCTTCGTTGATCCGCAGCATGATCCGGTCACCCAATTCGGCAACCAGCTGCGGCAACCACTGCGAACTGTCCTCGTCGTCCCGCCATTCCTCGTGCACTTCATCGAGCAACTCGTGCAGGATCAACGGCTGGCCGAAGTTAACGGACACCTTGCCAAAGCTGTTGCGCAGTGACGGCAAATACCGCAGGAAACCGAGAAAAGTTTCCTTGCTTTTTGGTCCGCCACGCAATTCACCAATAAAGGCCTGGCCCTCGATCAGTTTTTCGTAGCCAAAATAAACCGGTACAAAAGCGATCGGCCGCGTCCTGTTCTTCAAAAAACTGCGCACCGTCATCGCCAGCATGCCCGGTTTCGCTTTTAACAGGCGCCCGGTACGGCTGCGCCCTCCCTCGACGAAAAATTCGATCGAATAACCGCGCGCGATTATCGCGGACAAGTAAGACTCGAATACCACGGAGTAAAGCCGCTTGCCCTTGAAACTGCGGCGCATAAAAAAAGCGCCCCCGCTGCGCAGAATCGGTCCGATGATCGGCAGATCGAGATTCTTGCCGGCGGCAACATGGGGAACCATCAGACCCTGGTTATAAATCACGTAGGACAGCAGCAAATAGTCGATATGGCTGCGGTGACAGGGGACATAAACCAGTTCGTAGTCTGGCGCGATCTGCCTTAGATTATCGACATTCGCAAGGTCTACACCATCATAAAGACGGTTCCAGACCTTGCTTAAAAGGACGGCCAGAAACTTGACCACCGGGTAGGAATAATCGGCGGAAATTTCTCTCAGGTAGGAGCGAGCCCTGGCCCTGGCCCGCTGCTCCGACATCTTGTTTGACGAAACCTCTTGCTGGATCGCGACCCGCACTTCGCTGGTGCGCAGTATGCTGTTGAACAGGTTTCTGCGATGAGAAAGATCGGGGCCGATGGTCGCGGCTCGCTGCCGGCGAAAATGCACGCGCAGAATTCTTGCGATTTTTCTTTCCGCTTTTTTCGCACCAAGCCCCTCGTCCACGATGTCGCGCAGCGACAACGGGGCGGAAAAATGGACCATCGTTTCCCTGCCTTGCAACAGGACCTGCATCAGGCGCCGCCAGCGCCCGCCTTCCTTCCATTGCTCGCTGAACAGCAGCTTCAGGCCCGATCGCTGTTCCGGCGCGCGTCCCCAGAAAATTGCAGCGGGCACGATCTGTATTTCCATATCGGGGTTTTGCGACGCCGCCTCGACCAGCCGCCGCAGACGATCCGAAATATGCAGGCTCCTGCGCCGGTACCAACCGTGGTAATGCTTCAGATAAAAAATTGCCCGCCGCTCGGTTAGGTCCGTCAATTCCAGCCCGTTCTCGGCATCGGGAAGCCCGTGCCGCCGGCAAGCCTCGTCCAGCGCCATCCGGTTTCCCCGCCCGCTGTATTCGAGTACGTAGCAAACCGGAATATCCGTGCGCAGCTGAAGCTCAACCAGATCGTCCGGCACGACTTTGCAGCGCAGGATTAGACGCTGAATTTTCCTCCTCAGGTAAAGCACAATCCGGCTGACAGCGGGCAGGGTCATCGGCCGCATCCTTTAGTCCAGCCGCCCGCTGACCAGCAGATGGCGATCGGACACCGTTTCAACCTGCAACGACCGGAGATCGCACCGAGCCAACTGTTCCCTTACCTCCTGCGGCCTGAAGGCGGCCAGCAAGGAATGATAAAAATCCTCTCGCAGAATCGGCAGCGCATCGTGCGCGTAGCATTCGACGAGCGACGCCGCGCGATCGCGGTCTGGCGGTCTGAACAAATCCATGATCATCACAATCGCGCCCGGTGCCGCAAGCCCGGCAATCGTCTGCCAAAGCACATCGGGCTCATGCAGATGGTGCAAAAGACTGTTGCTGATCAGCGCCTGATACTGGCTGGCCGGCAATTCGACCCCGGGGATCAGGCCCTCGATCAGCGTAACCCTGGACGCCAGCGCCTGGTCCAGCGCCAGCCGCTCGCGGCCAAATTTCAGCATTTCCCCAGCGCCATCGACACCGTCGATGACGACCCCGGGCAAGGCGACCGCCAGGCGCAAAGTAATGTCTGCCGGGCCGCAGCCGAGATCGAGCAGACGGCCGCTGTGAAAATCCGGAAACCGGCTGGCAAACAGATCGACGAACAAGCTATTGGCTTCGTCGAAATCGGCTTCGGCGTAGGCGCGCGCCTGTTCAGGCTCATTCATTAACTCCGGTTCGGGGGTTCTTTGCATTCGCTAAGCCTTGTTCAAGACAGCCGGCGAAAAACACCCATGCCAATTCGTTCAGTCATCGCCATCGCCATTCTCAGCCTCTTCCAGTGCCGCTTCCATTTTTTCCTGTTGCCCGTCGACCGTCTCCTGGACGGCCCTGGCCTGGTCGATCGCATCCAGCATGGGGTCAAACACGGTTTCCTCGCCAAGGACTTCATCGGCGGCCGCGGCTTCTCCGTTATTGTCCTCGGCAGCGTCTTCTTGCGCACCTCCGCAGGCCATCATCGGGATAGCCAGGCTCAATACCAAACTGATTTTCGTGATCATCTCATCCTCCGCGTTTCGCCTTTACTTATCGTGCTAATGTTTATGCTCTCAGTGAAGCTCAAAGGTCAAACCCATCCAACCATCTATGCCGGATTTTGCAAACAAGACCATCATTATAACCGGCGCATCCGAAGGTATCGGACGGGCTCTTGCACTGGAACTGGCGCCGCAGGCTCCACGGCTGGTCCTCGCGGCAAGAAATCGGGAGCGACTCGAAAGCCTGGCGAAAGAATGTGAGGCCGCCGGGGCGACAACGCTGGTTTGCAGATGCGATATCACCGGCAAAGCGGACTGCGAAACGCTGGTCAGGAACAGCATCGACCGATTCGGCCAGATCGATATCCTGGTCAACAACGCGGGCGCAACGATGTGGGCCGAGTTCAGCGAAGTCAGCGATCTGCTGGTTTTCCGGGAACTCATGGACATCAATTACCTGGGCGCCGTTTATTGCACCCATTTTGCCTTGCCGTACCTGCTGGAGAGCCGGGGCCTGATCGTCGCCGTCGCCAGCCTGGCCGGACTGACCGGCGTTCCCAGCCGAACGGGATACGCGGCAAGCAAACATGCGATGGTCGGTTTTTTCGATTCACTGCGTATCGAACTTCGCACCACCGGTGTTGGCGTTTGCATCATCGCGCCTGATTTCGTGGTCAGCCAGATTCACCGCCGCGCCAGGAAGGGTGACGGCGAAATCATGGGTGACACGCCCATGCAGGAGGCGCGCATCATGAGCGCCGAGGATTGTGCCGCCCTGATCGCCGGCGCCATGAGAAAACGCCAGCGCTTACTGATTACTTCGGTCCGCGGCAAATTGGGTCGCTGGCTCAAATTGATCGCTCCCACGTTGATCGACAGAATAGCGGAACGGGCGATTCGACTACGGCGCTGAGCCGGCCAGATTTTCGATTTTCCGCAGGAAGGCGGCGAACAATATCGCCAGATCCTGCAGGTTCTCATCGAGCCGGTGACCGCCATTGACGATGTGCAGAACGGCCGCATGCTCGCGTGCCCAGCGCACACTGTTGTCGACCGGTATGACATCGTCGTTCCAGCCATGAATGATCTCGATATGCCTGGCATTCGGCGCCGGCGTATATTCCTCGTACCCCGGGTAATAAAAAGCGGGCGCCAACAAGAACAATCCCAGGCATTCGACATCCTTGCTGGCGGTCGCCGCGACATGACCACCCAGGCTGGAACCGACCAGCGTAACCGGCTCGCCAGCCTGGCGTAATTCGACGAGCAGCTTTTTCACTCGATCCCGGGGGTCTTCCATCCCGCGATAATCGATGGAATCGCATCGCCAGCCCCGCTCGGCGGCAATCTTCGCCAGCAACTGGATCTTGTCGCCGCTCGGCGACCCATCCTTGCCATGTGAAAACCAGATTTTCATTGCTGTCCTTTGCAAAACGCGGGCGTCAAAATAGCACGCTCGCTGGTAGCTTAGAAATCTATCGGATCCGGCCCCCAAAGCATCTCATCCAGACTGGGTTGCCAGCAAAACTCGCTCATCTCGATCCTGCCCGCCACCACGGTGACGCCCTCGCTCGAGAGGCGCCGACTCTGTTCGACAAAACATTCGCTGTCTCGCGGAAAAGCAATGCGTCCCTGCGCGTTGATCACCCGATGCCATGGCACACGTCGCCCATCGGACGACTCGCCGAGCGCCCTGCCCACAAAGCGCGCATGCCGCGGATAACCCGCCAGATCCGCGACCATGCGATAACTGGCCACTTTCCCATGCGGTATGCGCGCGACGACATCGCGCATCCGCTGGACCCTTTTTTTACTCGCTGCACTCAAGCTCGATTCGCTCGCTGCAGGCGAGTCAATACCTGCGCCCGATGCCGGGCCACCACCACCTCGGATAAAAGCTCATGAATTCAGCCCCATATAGATACGCAGAGACTATGCAAACGAAAAGGCAGCATCGTGACCAGTCCCCGCGCAGAAATCCACGGCGCCGGTCACTCGTAATCGCGATCTTCGGAGAAAGTCATGGACGCCAGATCGGCGGATGGCCCCTGCCCGGCTGGCAGACCACGCCATGCCAGGGCGAATGCGACGCCGAATGGCACCAGGCGCTCGGCGAAGTCACCCGGCGTATCGGGCAGCCAGTTCAGCAAAATGGTCAGTCCGACGCCTGCCAACAAGCTCTGATACACCGCATTTGACGAAACCTGACCCTTGAATAACCTGATCAACAGTATCGGCCCAAAGGAGGAGCCCAGCGCATGAAAGGCAAACAACACCCGCGAGAAAATCGCCTCGGGCGCAAACATCGCCAGCATCACCGACAGGATACTGAGCACAATGACGACCAGTCTGGCATAGAGTATCGATGACTTTCGACCACGTTTTGCCAGCTGCCAGTCATAGGCTACCGATGAAGATGCCACCAGCAGCTGACTGTCGGCCGTCGACATTATTGCCGACAGCACCGCGGCGATCATGACGCCCGCCAGCACCGGTGGCAGCAGCTGGTTTGCCACTTCGAAAAAAATCTGCTCGTTCGCCTCCAGCCCACCGAACAAAACCCTGCCAGACCAGCCCAATACCAACATGCCCGAGTAAACCAGCAGGGCCCAGCCGATCGCGATGGCGCGCGCTTGCGGAATCTCCTTCGCCGAACGCATCGCCATGAAACGATTGACCACGTGCGGCTGCCCCGGGTATCCCATGCCGATTCCCAGTGTGCCAAGCACGAAGAAAAAACCCAGGAACCAGCCATGGCTGCCGCTCAGGCTGGCGAGCGGCGGGCCCAGTTCCTGCAGGCCATGCCAGACTTCTGCGGGCCCGCCTGCGGCGATCAGCGCAACCACGGGAATCAATACGGCACTTAGAGCCATCATCAGACCCTGCAGCGTATCGGTAACGCTGACCGCCCAGAAACCGCCGAGCAGCGTGTAAGTGACGATGATTCCGGCCCCGACCAGCAAGCTGATTCTTGCCGACCAGTCAAAGGTATTGGCAAACGCATCGCCGGCGGCCTGGAACTGGGCGGCCACATAAAACAAGAAGGAGAAAAGAATAATCAGGCTGCACAAGCGTATGTTTCTTTTGAATCCCGGGTCGAGCGGGTTACCGGCAACCAGCTCCGACAGCGTCAGGACGCCGCTTTGCCGGGCCAGGCGCTCGAGCCGCGGCGCGACCAGGCCCCAGTTGATCAAGAAACCCATCAAGGTGGCCGGGAACAGCCAGACCGCAGACACGCCCCAAAGATAGGCCGCCCCGCTTACCCCCAGCAATGTCCAGGCGGACGAAGAGCTGGCCGATGCGCTGATCGCCGCAACCAGTGGCCCCAGCTTGCGTCCACCGAGAAAAAAATCCTCAGTATCGCGAGTGCGACGGATCGCCCAGAGCCCGATCCCGAGCATCAGCACCTGGTAGACAACCAGCGTCAGGATAACGGCCAGGTTGCGATCCATTATGCTCCCACAGCTTGCATCGGCAGTCGGGATTTTTTCATCATGCAGGATCCAGGTCCAGGAATTTACAGTCTTAGTGTGCGTGCTATCTCTGTCACGTGGCGCAGATCAGCACCGCAGCAACCACCAAAGACATTGAGCCATGGCATTTTTTTGTGGATCGCCCGGTACTGGCTGGCTAGCTCTACCGGGTCACCGTCATCCAGTGTTTCCGATTCATCCAGTTCGGCGTGACTTTTGCGCGAGGCGTTGCATCGTATGCCGTGAATTCGACGCGCCCATTCGGCGTCCTCCAGGACATGGGAAAAGTGATCGGGATGAGCGCAGTTCACCATGAAATAAACCGCTGCCTTATCTGTCGCATCATCGACGGCCTTGATCGCATCACCTAGCGACTGCCCGGTCGGCAGCCTGCCATCGGTCTCAACCGTGAACGAGATTACAACGGGTAGGCCTGCAGTTGTTGCAGCACGCACAATACCAATCGCCTCGTCGGACTGGGTGAAGGTCAGCGCCGTGATCATATCGACATCGGTTTCTGCCAACCAGCCGATTTGCCTGGCGTGATATTGCTCTGCCTCGCTGGCCGCAATCCTGGCTTCCGGCGCATAAGCATCACCACGCGGACCGATGACTCCGTTCAAGACAATTGGGTTTTTGTTTGCGGAAAATTCATCACGCAAATCGGAGATTAGCGAGATCGCATCGTGATTCGCATCGCGCAATTCGCCCTCGCTCGCACCGAGGTCATCGGCCCAGTGCATATGTGTCTTCCAGGTCTGACTATCGAGAACGAAACCGGTCCCGGTGTCCTGTGCCAGGGCGAGGAATCCACGCAAATAATTGGCGACGGCGAGCCGGCCATGTTCGTCGGACAACAAAGTATGGGCGGCAAATTCGCGAATTTCCATGCCATGGTTGAATATCAGATCCGTTTCGATCCCGGCATCGGTCAGGAACATTTGACCCGAAAGCTGTGGCAACTCTCTGTGATATCTAGCCCGCATATTTCACCAAGTGATAACCTGAGCCTGTATTCCTGACCGATGTAGCCTAAAAGAAACTGACTGGCAATGACAGACGAAGGAACATGGCAATTCTGGATTGACCGCGGCGGCACTTTTACCGATGTGGTTGCGCGGCGACCCGATGGGCAAATCCAGACGCTAAAATTGTTGTCCGAAAATGATCAGTATGCAGATGCTTCGCTGGAAGGCATCCGGCGAATACTCGATGATCCTGACAACCTCGAGTTCAGGGCGCACCCGCTGGCGGCGGTCAAAATGGGCACTACGGTTGCGACCAACGCCCTGCTGGAGCGCAAGGGTGAACCGCTTGCGCTGATTATTACCCGGGGTTTTGGCGATGCGCTGCGTATCGGCTACCAGAACCGCCCCGATATTTTTGCCCGGGAAATCGTATTACCCGACATGCTTTATAGCCAGGTGGTCGAAATTGACGAACGCGTGGCGGCCGATGGCACATTGCTGGTGCCGCTGGATCAGGAAAAGGTCCAGGCGCAGCTCGAAGCGGTTTTCGAACAAGGCATCCAGGCGCTCGCCATCGTGCTGATGCATGGTTACCGTTACCCCGACCATGAAAAAACCATCGCGGCGATCGCGGGACGCATCGGCTTCGCGCAGATCTCGGTGTCGCACGAATCTGCGCCATTGATCAGGCTGGTGTCGCGTGGCGATACCACCGTGGTCGATGCCTACCTGACGCCGCTGCTCAGGCGTTACGTAGACCGGATAGACCATGCGCTTAAGCGAAAGCATCCCGATATGCGCCTGCTGTTCATGCAAAGTCACGGCGGGCTGACCGAAGCGCATCGTTTCCATGGCCGCAACAGCATCCTGTCGGGTCCTGCCGGCGGTGTCGTGGCCATGGCAAAAGCGGGTACCGCCACCGGTTGCGACCGGCTGATCGCTTTTGACATGGGTGGCACTTCCACCGATGTCTCGCTGTATGCCGGCGATTATGAAAGGGTCTACGAGACCGAGGTCGCCGGCGTACGCATGCGGGCGCCGATGATGCGTATCGAGACCGTTGCCGCCGGCGGCGGATCGCGGCTGCGCTTTCGCGACGAGCGTCTGCAGGTCGGCCCCGAATCCGCGGGCGCCGACCCGGGACCGGCCTGTTATCGCAGGAACGGCCCGTTGTGCGTCACCGATGCCAACTTGCTGCTGGGCAGGTTAAGCGAAAAATTTTTCCCGATGGTCTTTGGCCCTGCCGGCAATCAATCGCTGGATATCGGCGCGACCCGCAAGGCCTTCGCTAAACTCACCGGGCGAATCAATGCAGAAACGGGCGGGGGAAAATCCGCGGAAGAAGTCGCGGAAGGATTCCTGACCATTGCCGTGGAAAATATGGCGAACGCGATCAAGACGGTCAGCGTCCAGCGTGGTCACGACGCCCAGGAGTTCGCCCTGTACTGCTTTGGTGGCGCCGGCGGGCAACTTTGCTGCCGGGTTGCAGACAGCCTCGGCATGCGCCGGATCCTGATTCACCCGCAGGCCGGGGTGTTGTCGGCGCTGGGTATGGGGCTGGCCGAAATCCGTGATCTGCGGCAACAGACAGTCTCGACCATTCTCGACGAGAAATCGCTGGCCGCCCTGCAGCCGCTCGCTGACCGGCTGATCCGGCAATCTCGCGCAGCAGTCGCCGCGCAGCAGGCAGCAGACAAGGGGGTGCAAACCCGCTGCCAGGCGCAGCTTCGTTACCAGGGCTCCGACAGTGTATTGCCGGTCCCGTGGTCCGACCCGGCCACGATGAAAAACGATTTCGCAAGCGCACATCGCGAGCACTATGGTTTTTCGGTTGCCAGCCAGGCCGTGGTCATCGAAAACCTCGCCGTGGAATCCATCGGCGACCCGGAAAACATCCCGCCGGCGATATTGGCGGCATCGCCGTTGCCGGATGCGGTCGCGCAGTTGCCCTTTTATTGCCCGGGTGGCTGGCGAACCGCCGCCTGGTTTGACCGGGTTGACCTGGGTGCTGGCTGTGCAGTCGATGGCCCGGCAGTGATTTTCGATGATTCCGCGACCACGGTGGTCGATCCGGGGTGGCGAGCCCGCGTTCTCGATGACGGGCATTTGCAGCTGGAAAGGAGCGACGTACAAGTCAAGCCGGCAGACGACTGCACGGCCACCGGCGCCGACCCGATCATGCTGGAGGTCTTTAACAACCTGTTCATGCATATCGCGACCCAGATGGGTGTGGTGCTGCGCAACACGGCGCATTCGGTCAACATCAAGGAGCGGCTGGATTTCTCCTGCGCCTTGTTCGATGAACACGGCGGGCTGGTGGCGAATGCGCCACACATGCCGGTACACCTGGGATCCATGGGCGACAGTGTCGCCACGGTGGTCAGAAAGCACGCGGCGGATATGCGGCCCGGCGACAGTTTTGCGCTCAACGCGCCCTATGCCGGCGGCACCCATTTGCCCGATATTACCGTGGTCACGCCAGCCTGGTTTGACCGTGCGAAGCCTGTTTTCTACCTGGCATCGCGCGCGCACCATGCCGATATTGGCGGCATCACACCGGGCTCGATGCCACCGGACAGCACGCGGATCGAACAGGAAGGCACGCTGCTGGATAACCTCAGGATCGTCAGGGACGGGCAACTCGATGAGACCCGACTGCTAAGTCTGTTGACCGGCGGCGAATGGCCGGCACGAAACCCGCAGCAAAATATCGAGGATCTCAAGGCGCAGGTCGCCGCAAATCGACGTGGCCTGAAGGAACTCGGCAGCGTAATCGACCACTATGGACTGGCCACCGTACAGGCCTATGTGGAGCACGTCCAGGACAACGCCGAGGAATCCGTTCGGCGCGCGATAGGTCACTTGAAAGACGGCAAGTACTCGTTGCTCATGGATACCGGCCAGACGATTCAGGTTGCAATCTGCGTGGACCAGAGCAAGCGCAGCGCCATTATCGATTTCGCAGGAACCTCGCCGCAGGCGGGGAACAACTTCAACGCGCCGGCATCGGTGTGTACCGCGGCCGTGCTGTATGTGTTCAGAACCCTCGTCGATCACAAGATCCCGCTCAACGAGGGCTGCCTGAAACCGCTGGCCATCAAAATACCGGCAGGCAGTATGCTGGCGCCGGCATACCCGGCAGCGGTCGTCGCCGGTAACGTGGAAACCTCCCAGTGCATCGTCGACGTGCTGTACGGCGCCTTGAATCTGCAAGCGTCCGCACAGGGGACGATGAACAACCTGACCTTTGGCGATTCACGATGGCAATACTACGAAACCATCTGCGGCGGATCCGGCGCCGGCGATGGTTTTCATGGCACCGATGCGATCCACACCCACATGACGAATTCCAGACTGACAGATCCTGAAGTTCTCGAGAGCAGGTTTCCGGTGCGGGTACGTGAATTTTCGATTCGCAAAAATTCGGGCGGCGATGGCAAGTATCGTGGCGGCAATGGTGCGCATCGCAGCCTGGAGTTTTTGCAACCCATGACGGCGGCAATACTTTCCGGTCGTCGCAAAACCGCGCCATCCGGCCTGGCGGGTGGAACAGATGCCGCTGCCGGCAGAAACAGCCTGCAAAAAGCAAATGGGGATATCGTTGCGCTCGAGGCTACCGCAAGTTTCCAGGTCGAGCCGGGTGATGTCCTGATTATCGATACGCCGGGCGGTGGTGGCTACGGCATTCCAGACCGGGACGCGGAATAAATTTACCGGCGATTGGGCGCCTGCGGTAGTTCAACCGCTCAGATAATTGATGCTTTCCAGATCCAGGCCGATGACCCGGGTCACATCCGATCGGCCAATCAAATGACGAATCCGGTAAATAATGAACTGGCCGGGCCGAACGGTGGCGAGGGCCACGATGATGTTCAGAGCGCCTTCCGCGAGATCGGTTTCGCTGTGGGTCTTGGGTCCGCACAGCACGAACCATGCCTGCCTCTGCCTGGCGGCGGGGAAAGCGCCCTCCCGGTGTATTTTTGCAAGATAGGCCTCTACCTGGAGACGAACCTTTTCCCACAACTGCTCGTCATTTTTCTGGAACACGATCCAGCGTGTTCCCTGGCGAATGCTTTCGATGGTCTGTTGCAAGACGCGCCTGGCGCCCAGCGACCGGCTGCCGCCCGGACCGGGACCCAGGGTCATCAACCTGGAACCGGTTTGCACGAGCGAGCCATACTGGCCAAGGACGTTTACGCCCATCGCCCGCAGGTGTACCGCCTGGTCATCCGGCACGATCCGCGATATGCGTATTCCGCCGCGCAAAAGAACCTGGGTTTCCTCGGGCTTTCGCCAGACTTTGCCATCGGCCGAAGCACGCGCGAGGTAGCCTGCCATTGCCCCGGATGGCGGGAAATCCTCCGTTTTTCCGGTCAGCCGATTGATCATTTTGAGCCACGGATAAAACATCACGGCATTGTCGCTGGCAAAATTCAGCCGCCTGAAACCGGCGATCGCCTCGGTCGGGTTGCTCCATGCCGCATCGGGATCGGTCAGCAATATTGCCCCGCGTTGCCGGCACAATCGTGCCGCAGCCAGCAACGCGACCGGGCCCGGTCCCTCGCCGCGCGCATGCGGCGGCAACACGAGAAAATTGAAACAAGGTATTTTCTGCAGGGCGTGCATGCCGGTGGCCTCTGCGGCCGAACCGATCAGATCGTAATCGCTCGTTTCACTGCCGTCGCTCCCCTTCGCCGACACCCCCAGGTAAGCCACTTCCGCCATCACGCTGTTTTTTACGGTCCTGTCGGGGCGTTGTGAAGGCACCTCACCAATGACCCGCACCAGGTCTGAATCGAGCAGGACATTGGCAATATTCGCGCTATCGTTTTCCTTTACGCCGACACAGAGGTAAATTTCCTGGTCCGCGACGATGGCCAAGTGCCGGTCACGCAATCGCTGAATGACGATATTGAAAAGTTGCTCGTTATCATCCTCGATATTGTCGTAATCGACCGATACGCGCAGCGCTTCGTGCGCACCCGGCGACCTGGCCTCGAGCGTCAGCATTTCCTCGCCGCACGGAATTTCTATAGTGGCGCTGCTGCCGCCATTGATGACTCGGACGATGATCGCTTGCCGACCGCCCTGCAAAAAATATTGCTCGACCGCGAAAGACAGCGGACTCGAACGCCAGAGACTACCGAAGGTTTCATTGAAGTCGCGAAAGCTATTCACTTCGGTCGGGAGGTTGAGCGGCCCGCGCAGGGTGCGGCCGACGAAAGCAGCGATCGCGGCGGCAGCATTTTCAATAGGCTGCTCCGGCGCAACTGATTCTTCAACCAGGATGCCCGGCTTATAGCGGTCAGGCACGGCTTGCTCCGATGGTCAAGGATGTGAACCCGGCTACAAACTAACACACGATGTGTTGATTTTCGATCAGGACCGGACAATCCCGTAAATCCAGGGAAGCTCTGATCTATTCATGAGCGAAGTAGATTGTGATTCAAAATGTTCAGATTCAAGGCGCGGATCGCACCTAATAGCTGGCTATTGCGAAGATTCGCAACGCGGAAGCTGGACATTTTGGACACAAGATACGAGTTCATGAATAGATCAGAGCTTCCATAAATCGCCCGCAGTGAAGAAAAAGCATCAACCGGGTGGTTTCCGAACAGACACAGGAATAAGCTTTCTGCTTTTCGCGTACTCGCAGGAATAAACCATGCATCAAACGACCGGACGATGGCGACTGGGCCTGCTGTTGTCGCTCACCACCGTTTCGATGTGGGGCGTTTTGCCGATCGTGCTAAAGCTTTTGCTTGCGCATATGGATGCGGCCACCATCAACTGGTATCGATTCCTGATCGCGGCGCCAGTCGTTGGCATATATCTCGCGGCATCGGCCAGGTTTCCCACTGTGAAAAGCTTGTCAACAAACGCCCGCTGGTTGCTGCTGATCGCGGTTGTCGGTCTGGCCGGTAGTTACCTGCTGTTTCTTCTGAGCCTGAATCTGGTCAGCCCCGGGACCGCACAGGTGGTCATACAACTCGCGCCCATCATGCTGATGGCAGGGGGACTGCTTTTCTTCGGCGAGCGATTCAAGCTAAGGCAGTGGGTTGGCGTACTGGTCCTGGCGCTTGGCCTGGGCTTGTTTTTCAATCATCGGCTGGTCGAGATGTTCTCGGGTCTCGGCACACAAACGAGCGGTGTACTGATGGTAGTGGTGGCATCTGCATGCTGGGCGGCATACGCGCTGGCGCAGAAACAGTTGCTGCGACACCTGACATCGAACCAGGTCATGTTCTTGCTCTATTGTGCATCGATGCTGCTGTTCTGGCCCTGGGCGCGGCCTTCGGCAATATTCGAATTGAACGGTTTTGCGCTGGGTCTTTTGTTGCTGGCCTCCATCAATACCCTGGTCGCCTATGGCGCTTTTGCCGAAGCGTTGAATCACTGGCAAGCGACCAGGGTCAGCGCGATACTGGCGATTACGCCCCTGCTGACCCTGTCTTTCGCCGAAATCTACAGCCGCTGGTTTCCCGACCGGTTGGCCAGCGAAAACCTTGGCGCGCTGGCCCTGACCGGCGCTATCCTGGTGGTCGGCGGTTCGATCGTAACCGCGATGGGCGGTCGCCGGAACAGCACGAAAAAAATGCAGCGGAAGCAAGCCAACCAGGTAAGCTGAAGAGGTGGCAGCCTTGTTTGAATACTACCCGGGTCTTGGCGGCAGTCTGCCGTGGGTCTCGCTGACGAAGCTGCCTACGCCGATTACCCGGCGAGGCTGGCCGGGACGACCTGGCCAGCGGATCTGGATCAAGCGCGATGACCTGAGCAGCCCGCTGTATGGCGGCAACAAGATGCGCAAACTGGAGTTTCTGCTCGGTCGCGCACTCGCCGAAAATCGCAAGGCCGTCATGATCTTCGGCGTGGTGGGTTCGAATCACGTGCTGGCAACCGCGCGTTGTTGCAGAAAACTGGGCCTCGATTGCATCGCGATTCTTTCGCGGCAACCCGCTACATCTTACCTGGCGGCCAATCTCGCCGCCGTGGCGCGCAGCGGCGCAAGAACCTGCGATTATCCGAGGATCGGCGAACAAGCGATGGCGGCAGTAACAGAACTCAGGCGCGAGAAAAAGAGAACCGGCATCTATCCGCTGCTCATTCCCGCCGGCGGTTCCAACGCAACCGGTGCAACAGGTTTTGTCAGCGCGGCATTCGAACTCCGCAGGCAAATCGAACAGGGTTTGCTGGCCGAGCCCGATTTCATCTATATGGCGATGGGTACGACCGGCAGCGTCGCGGGGCTGGGGCTGGGGCTCGCCGCCGCGGGCCTCGACAGCCGTGTCATCGCGGTCAGGGTTGTCGATGGGTCGATAGCGAATCCGCGCGTGCTGGAATCGCTATGGCGGCGCACGGTCATGCGCCTGAGAAAATACGACGATAACTTTCCCGATCTGCCGTTCGACCCGGGGCGATTCGAAATTCGCCAACAGTATCTCGGCGCGGGATATGCGCGCGGCACACCTGAAGGCCGGATAGCCGTCGCGATCGGCCGCAAGCTGGGTTTGAAACTGGAGGGCACCTACACCGGCAAAACCCTCGCGGCAATGAACGATGACCTGGCTGATCCGGCCTTTGCGGCAAAGGTCCTGTTCTGGAACACGGCCAACTCACGGGCGTTGGCACCGGCCAACGGCCTGGACCTTTCGTTGCTGGACCCGGCATTGCAGAAATATTTGAGCGTCAAAAAAAAGCCCGGCTAGCTGGCCGGGCTCCAAACCGTAGGATCGGCAATCCCTTATTTGCAGGATTGGGCCGCATAAAATGCCGCCAGGTCTGCAATATCGGCATCGCTCAAAGCCGCCGCCATCGGCCCCATCATCGGGTCGCTGCGCGCGCCATCTCTAAATGCTGTCATCTGCTTGGCAAGATACACTTCCTGCTGCCCCGCCAGGCTGGGCCACATCGGGTTGATACTGATGCCGGTCGGTCCGTGGCAAGCCGCGCAGGTCGCGGATTTCGCCTTGCCCGCCGCAGCATCACCGGCCACCAGCGGCCCGGCGCTCAGCAATGCCAATATCCCCGTGGCAACGACAATGGATTTTTTCATTCCTTCATTCTCCTGATTTCAGACATGGTGAAGAGTCTAGGCAATGCGCGGAAACGCGGTCTTGACCTCAATCAATTAGCCCTGGCAGCTTGCAGAAAAAAATTTGGCAAACGCCCTGGCCCGGCTTATTCATGAATCGTCGTGATGATTGCGCAGAACATTGTTTGCCCACGGGTCAGGTCGCCGAGCGACGCAATGGCCGGGTCAGGCAGGTCGGACCTCCTTCCCCCTTGCGGCAAATGTCGTCGCCGGAAAAAACCAGGACTTCACAACCGGCTTGTTCCAGCAAAACCCGGGTCAGCGGATTACCCGACAGCATCAGGCACAATCGCGGCCCGAGCGCCAGGACATTGCAGGCGAGCTGCGCATATTCCGTTGCAGGAACCTCGACCAATCGAATATCCCGCGACAACAGGTATTCGCGGAAAACCACCGGCATCAGTGGCGAATAGACCAACGCCAGGTCCTGGTCCAGCGGACTGATCATGGACATCAGGTGCAACACATCGGCCGGCCCGTTCCAGTGCGGCAATGGCACGGCAATCACATCGACATCGTTACCGGCGAATTTCGCAAACTGCTCGAGACCTTGAGAATTGCTGCGATAACCCTGGCCGATAGCAACGGTACGCTCATCGAGCCAGATCAGGTCGCCACCTTCGAGCAGGCCATCATCGACGATTCTGCCAGCTACCTCGTGGCCATTTTCGCTCAGCCAGGCCTCAACTTCGGGCGGTTCACCGGCCCGGCTTTTCTTCCCCATTCGACAAAGGATGGAACCCGCATCGCATACGACGCTGGAATCTCGCAGATACAACGAATCGATACTGCCGCCATCGGCCGGCAACAGCTCGATCTTGTTGACCCTCGGCGCCAACAGTTCGAGCAGCGAATCGAATTCCCGGCAAGCCGCCTTGAAATCCGGTGGGGCGTGGTAATTGAGCGCCTGCCATTGCCGATCTATGCGCGCCTGGCTTGCAAAGGCCTCCTTTGGATGCCGCATCAACAGCGTATCGATCGCACCCCATTCGTTGCGCACAGACAACACCATGTCTAATCCGGTGCCATCAGCTCGGCCAGAGAGCCCGCCGGTTTCTCGGCCAGCTTTGCGACGGGCAGAATGCTGCGGATTTTGTCGGCAAACATTTTGAGACAGACTTCACCGCTGGCGAGCGGACCTTGCTTGAAGCCGCTGCTGCCCATGCCGTGCTGCACTCTCTCGATCAGGCCCCGATCTTCCGCGTTGACTTTCCGGTTGACCCGCCAGTTCAGGTAGCGGGCCAGGCGCATTTCCCGCGATTCATCGGGCAGGGCATAGGAAATCTCGCGAATCAGGGTTTCCCCGGGGCTGAGCGGCAACATTTGCATGAAATCCACCTGGTCCGGGTATATATCGAAAGCCGTGTTCGGCCACAGCAAAAAGTATTCCCACAACCGGCGACGCTCGGCGGGCAGATCGCTACGCTCGGGCAGCACTGCCAGATACATGCGCTCGGACCAGCCGACCGACCCGCTCTCATGCAATTGCGACTGAATGTGCTGAACATGCTCGCCGGCGGCCAGGCGGTAATTTTTTCCGGCGATGCCGCGCAAACCCGGGTGCGCCACATTGATGTGCAGACCGTCTACATAATTGTCCACGACGTTTTTCCAGTTGACTTTGCGCGACCTCAGGCGAATCCGGCCCAGTGCTTTCATCTGATCCATGCGTAACGGGGACAGGCTGTCCTCGAAGGGCGCCATGATCTCGCTGACCGTTGGCGTGGCCGGTTCCAGCGAGACAAAAATGAACCCCATCCAGATATCGACGGCAATTTCCGGCAGGCGACAATCCTGTTTGCTAAACCCCTCATAAGTCCCCTCGTACGGCATATGAGCCAGCCGGCCATCCAGGTCATAAGTCCAGGCGTGGTATGGGCAACGGATCAGCCCGTCGCGACAGGTTCCACGCATGCCGCCGTTTTCACCATCCAGCAGCCTCGCCGCCCGGTGGCGGCAGACATTGGAAAAAGCCCGCACAGCCCGCCGCTTGTCCCGCAAAACGACCAGGGGTTCATCGAGGAAATCGAAACGGAAATAATCGCCGGGCTCCGGGATGTCCGACACATGGCAAACAACCTGCCAGGAACGCCTGAATATGCGCAGTTTTTCCAGCTCGAAAAACTCCGCATGGCTATAGGTCCAGGCCGGCAGGCTCATGCTGACCTGGTTGCCAGGCGAACTTTGTCCAGGTTGATTCATCGATGGTCCCACCAAGGTTAGAACGCATTGAAGCAAAAGTACGGTGACTGAGGCAATCTCTCATGTCAGAATACGGCTGTCAGTCTGCCCGGTAAGGGCAAGCGCAGCAAACGATGGACATCAAAGAGAAAACGTCGATTCAAAGCCTCAAGGCGCGGGGCAAAGCCATCCCGATGGATGAAAACCAGCGTTATCAATGGCAGCAGGATTTCAACGCCTTGCCGGCCATGGTCGCTTTTGGCATCAAGCTCGATATCAGCGACGATACCGTCGTCAAAGTCATTCTTGCGGAAATCCTGCCACAGCACCTGGGCGGGCTGGGCAGCGATTATGTCAACGGCGCCGTGGTGGCGGGCCTGTTCGATGCATCGCTGGGTGTCGCCGGGGCGGTTCATTATCTGGGTCGGCCGGCGGGCACGGTTGAATTGTCGATCAAGTTTATGCGCGCAATTCATGGGCCGACGGTCACCGCCTACGCGGTCGCGCTAAAACGATCCGACAGCGTTTGTTTTGTCGAGGGAAACCTGTTTAGCGAAGGCCGCCTCTGCGCCATGGCAAGCGGCATAGTGGCGCTCGCAACGGCCGCGGAAGGCGCCGACGAGTTGCGCTGGTAGCAAAAGCCTATTTGCCGGCCGGTTCGTCCAAAACCAACTCCGCAGCCATGATCGTGATCGGGTGATAACCGGGCTTCGCCAGGGCAAAAATTTCTTCCGCCAGCGCCTTATCCTGACCGTTTTCGATCAGGGCCTTGTATACCGGCACGACCAGTCGCATCCGCCCATAGCGTATCAGGTGCTGCCGCATGGACTCGTAGGCAGGCCGGTATCTGCGTTTCGCCACCTGGATGAACCAGGCACGACCGATTTCGGCATTCCTCGTCGAGCTCAAGCCATTTCTCTGATCCAGCTCCGTTAACTGCTCATCGCTGAGCGTGTCGGGCAGGGTCTTGATGAAATGCACGACGGCAAGAGGGCTCCAGTCCGCAATTGGCACCGACTCAAGGCTAACTTCGCCACCTGCCCACTTTAATGCCAGGTCAGCGGCTCTTTGCAGCGATTCAGATTGCGGAATCACTGCGTCCTCAGGCAGCCCTGGCTGGTACAGCCACTGTTCCACCTGCTCCTGGCTGACCTTGCCTGGATATTGATCGAGCAGGTTATCGGTCAAATAGGCGAGAAATTGTTCGCTACTGATCGCCTCAAACCGGAAGTGATCGAAATAGCCGGCCAGGAAACGATCGAAAACCTCGCGGCCAAACGCGTGCTCCAGGTAGTCGAGCAATAGCTGGCCTTTCTTGTAATGCACGGTACCCTGCGTTTCCTCGATGTCCTCGCTGCCAAGCCTCGGCGCCAGTGCCTGCATCGCGGGCTTGATATCGGGCAGCTGCTCGATCAATTCCCGGTAATCGATGACCCGCTCTTCGTCGGCGCGTTCCTTGCCAAAAAGTTCTTCCATCAAGCGCTTGTCCAGGTAGCTGGTCACGCCTTCGTTCAACCAGATATCGCGCCAGGTCCGGTTGCTGACCAGGTTCCCGGACCAGGAATGGGCAAGCTCATGGGCGATCAGCGAAACCAGGCTGCGATCGCCGGCGATCACGGTAGGCGTGATGAACGAAAGCCGGGGATTTTCCATGCCGCCATAAGGAAAGCTGGGCGGCAGGATCAGCAAATCATAACGGCCCCACTGGTAGTCGCCATACATTTCGGCTGCCGCATCCAGCATGTTCTGGGTATCGGCAAACTCATGAGCCGCCGCCGCCAGGACTTCCGGTTCGGCATAAACACCGGTCTGCGGCCCCAGTGGCGCAAAGAAAATATCGCCGACGGCGATCGCCAGCAGGTAGCTGGGGATCGGCTGCGGCATTTCGAAGCGGTACTCCCCGCTGCGCACCGCCAACGGATCGTTGTCGGCGCTCATCAAGGCCAGCAACTCGGGCGGGGTTCGAATTGTGGCGCCGTAGGTTGCCCGAACCGATGGCGTGTCCTGCAACGGTATCCAGCTCCGTGCATGTATATCCTGCGACTGCGAAAACAGGAAGGGGTGTTTGCCGCCCGCGGTAAGCTCCGGTGGCAGCCATTGCAAGGCTGTGGCGCCCGGGTCCGTCCGGTAGTGGATCGTTACGCTGAATGCCCCATCCGGATCAAAGCCGTCCGGCAAACTGATGGTCAGCGGTTCACCCAGTTTTTTGACACTGGCGCCGATCAGAAATTCGGCATCCCTTGCCAAACCATCCGGCAAGGCCACGCTCACACTTTCGATATGCAGCGTATGGCTGTCCAGCACCAGTTCCCTTGCCGCCGGATCGAGTCGTTCCATGGATAAACGAACGCTACCCACCAGTTGCCTGGCAGCGAAGTCCACCGTGAGATCGAGCTCAAGATGGCGGGTGACGAACTGATCGCTGTTGGCAAAGGAAAAGTAATCGTGACCGGGGTCATAGGCATCCTGGGCACAGGAAGACAAGGCCAGCGCTCCAAGCATTGCAACGATAAGCTTACGCAACATATTGATACCTCGAATAGACCGGCAGACTCCCGGGAGTCTGCCGGATTCAGGATTGATCTGCTTTTTCAATCGACCGGCGATTACCAGATTTTCACGCGGTCCTCTTCGGCGAGATACATGCCATCGCCTTCCTGTACATCGAACGCCGCATAAAATTCCGGGATATTCGGGACAATGCCATTGACCCGGTATTCGCTGGGTGAATGCGGATCGACTTTCAGGCGGCGCAGCAACTCTTTGTCACGGTACTTGCGGGCCCAGACCTTCGCCCAGCCCAGGAAGAAGCGCTGATCGCCGGTGAAACCATCGATAACCGGCGCTTCCTTGCCGCCGAGCGAGTGCTTGTAGGCACGATAGGCCATGGTCAGACCGGCCAGGTCGCCGATGTTCTCGCCCAGGGTAAGCTCGCCGTTGAGGTATTCGCCTTCCATCGGGCTGTAAGCGGCATATTGGTCAACCAGGCCCTGCGCCCGCGCCGTGAACTCGGTCGCGTCTGCTTCGGTCCACCAGTCGCGCAGGTTGCCATCGCCATCGGTTTTGCGCCCCTGGTCATCGAAGCCATGGCTGAACTCGTGGCCAATTACGCCGCCGATGGCGCCGTAGTTAACCGCATCATCAGCCGCCACATTAAAGAACGGCGGTTGCAGGATGGCCGCCGGGAATACGATTTCATTCATCGGTGGGTTGTAATACGCGTTAACCGTTTGCGGCGTCATGAACCACTCGGTCCGGTCTATAGGCCCGCCCAGTTTGCCGATCATGCGGTCGTACTGGCTCGCATTTGAACGCACAATGTTTCCCGCCAGGTCATCGGCAACGACTTCCAGCGTCGAGTAGTCCCGCCACTTGTCCGGGTAACCGATCTTGGTATTGAATTTCGCCAGCTTGTCCTGCGCCTGCTCCCTGGTCAGCTCGCTCATCCATTCCAGCTCATTGATCGCTACCAGGAAGACCGAACGCAGATTTTCAATCATTTCGTTCATCCGAACCTTGGCTGCGGGTGGGAAATGTTTCGCCACATACATTTTTCCGGCCAGTTCGCCGACGTTGCCATCGGTCGCCTGGACGGCGCGTTTCCAGCGCGGCTGATTCTGCTCGATACCCTGTACCGCGCGCCGGTGCATGTCGAAGGATGCTTCGACAAACGCCGCGCTCAGCAAAGGCGCCGCCGAATCGATCAGCTTGAACCGGAAATAGGTCTTCCAATCATCGACCGGGGTTTGTGCAATCATTTTTCCCAGCGCGGTAAAAAAACTCGGTTGGCGGACGATAAAATCCCTTGCCGGGTCGAGTCCGGCCGCGGCGAGAAAAACGTTCCAGTCAAAACCGGGCGTTAATGCGTTTGCGCCACTGACATCGTAGGGGTTGTAAAGCTTGTCACGCTGGCGGTTCTGTACTCGCGTCCAGTGCGCTTCGGCAATCGCCGTCTCCATATCCATGACCGTCTGCCCGGCTGCTGCGCCGCCTTCGAGCCCGGCCAGGCCAAACATGATCCCCACATAATCGCGATACTTCGCACGCAGAGTGACAAATCTCTCATCGTCTTCGAGGTAATAGTCCCGATCGGGAAGTCCCAGGCCGGTCTGATGCATATAAGCGGCATACACGGTCGAGTCCTTGGAGTCCTGGTTGACAAAAAGCACGAACGGATTGCTCTGACCCGTGCGCTGGCTGGCGCCGATATAAGCGACTACGTCTGCGCTGCTTTCAATCCGGTCAATTTGTGCCAGCGGTTCGACCAGCGGGGTTGTTCCGGCCGCCTCGACCGCTTCTTCGTTCATGAAGCTCAAATAGAAATCGCCGACTTTCTGTGCGTCGCTACCGGGCTCCTTGTGCTCGTCAGCCGCGGCTTCCTCGATCAAGACGCGCAGATTTTTCTCGGCCCCGTCAGACAACACGGTAAAACTACCGTAGTTCGACTTGTCTTCCGGAATCTCGGTGTTTTCCAGCCAGGTCCCATTCGCGTAGCGATAAAAATCGTCCTGCGGCCGCACCGTCGTGTCGAAATTGGCGGTCTCGATACCCGCAGTCAGCGCCTTTTCGGCCACCGCGGACCGGTCCGTTTCCTGGCTGCAGGCGGCAAGGGTCAAGGTGCATAGAATAAGTCCGGGAATGTGCAAGAATTTGATTTTCATGTGGGTTCCGTCATTTATTGATGGATTGCGATGGTTTCTCAGGCCAATAATGCCTGGCCCGGCTTTCGCGGCGACCCGCGAGTGTATAGCCTGGGCTCTCCGGCGACAAATCCGCCCTGCCCGAGACGAGCGGTGCGTCATTATCCATTATTCCGGCTATCGGGCTGCCTCGGACTGTCTTGTCAGAAAAACCACCTGGCGAACAGGCTTTCGGCCCGGCGGGCAATCGGCTGAATCAGGCAGACAAAAAAAAGCCCCCGATAAATCGGGGGCAAGTTAGCCTAAGGGGATCATGGGCTAATTCGAATCTAGTGCAATCGTGACCAGTCGAGTACGGTGACTTCCTCTGTCTCGAGGTCAAAATTCTGTGCCAGCAGCACCTTGATTTCTTCGCCTTCGAATTCGTGCTGGGCGAGCCGGTTGATCTCAACGACACCACTGTATTCGCTGCAACTACCCTGCCGCTCGTTTAGCAAAAAATGTGTGTAGTACTTTTTGCGCATGGGGTCAGACTACATCCGGTCACAGCTTGTTTTCTGTGAGTCAGCGCACAATACGGACAATTACTCCCTGCTCCCTTACGATAACGGGGTGCGCGGCCCGATGCCAAAACGGATTTGGTTGTTTTATGTTAAAAGAACCAGGCATTCCATGTGCCGGTTTGCCCGGGCTGGTCAAAGATGAGGATTCAAGAAATGCGCTACAGAAAGTTGGGCAACAGCGATCTCGAGGTCTCGGAAATCGCGCTGGGTTCCTGGCTGACCTATGGCGTCGGTGTCGAATCTGAACGTGCCAGGAACTGCCTGGCGGCGGCCTTCGACTGTGGCATCAATTTTATCGATACGGCCAATGTATACGGCAAGGGCGCCGCGGAGACTTTCCTGGGCGCAGCGCTGGCGGGTCGCTCCAGGGATAGCTATGTCCTGGCGACCAAGTTGTACTTCCCGATGACCGACACCGACAGCGGACTGTCCGCAGCGCAGGTTCACAAACAAATCGACGATTCCTTGCGGCGTTTGCGAACCGATTACGTGGATCTGTACCAGTGCCATCGCTATGACCCTGACACGCCGCTGGAAGAAACCATGCAGGCCCTGGACGAAGTGCTAAAGGCCGGAAAAGCGCGTTATATCGGATTCAGCGAGTGGACCGCGCCACAAATTCAGGCCGCCATGGATATTGGCGGTGGCGCGCCTTTTGTATCCAGCCAGCCACAATATTCCATGCTCTGGCGAGACCCTGAAACTGAAGTCATACCCTTGTGCACGGACAACGGCATCGGCCAGATCGTCTGGTCACCGCTGGGTCAAGGCGTACTGACGGGCAAGTACAAGCCCGGCAGTGAATTACCCGCCGACTCGCGGGCAGCCAATCCATTGATGAACCAGTTCATGGACCGCTTGCTTGACGACTCCTTGCTTGCCGCCGTCGACAATCTGCGCCCGCTTGCGGACGATCTCATCATCAGCCTTTCTCAGCTTGCGCTGGCCTGGGTATTGCGTGAACCCAATGTGTCTGCGGCGATAGTCGGTGCATCGAGACCCGAGCAGGTCGAGGAGAACGCAGCCGCTTCAGGAATTCAGCTCGATGACGAAACGCTGAGCGCAATCGACGAGGCGCTGGCGGACATCATCCAGCGCTGAGCCGCCTTCAATCTGCGGTTGCATAAGAAATTTTCCAGATGGTCCCGCCGGTCGAGTCGCTGACATACAAGCTGCCATCGGGTCCAACGGCAAGACCGACTGGCCGGTGCTTCGCCCGTGCGGGGTTTCGAATCGGTCTGTCGCCCATGAAACCATCGGCAAAGGTGCGCCAGTCTCCGCTCGGTTTCCCGTCTTTCATCGGCACGAACACAAGCTGGTAACCCTCTTGCAGGCCCGGCGCGCGATTCCAGGAACCGTGGAAAGCGACAAAGGCGCCGCCGTGGTATTCGGCGGGAAACTGGGTGCCGGCATAAAAAACCAGTGCGTTGGGCGCCCAGTGCGCCGGGAAAGCCACCAGCGGATCCGGGTATTCGCCATCCGGCGCCGTTTTCTTGCCATCCCCGCCATATTCGGGCCCGACCATGCGCCGATTCGTCAAACCATCGTAATAGGTATAGGGCCAGCCAAAATCGGAACCCTCGAAAGCCACGTGAAATTCCTCGGCCGGCAGTTTCTCGCGTTGCTCGGCGCTAAAAAACCGCGGCCAAAGGCTGTCGAGCTGATCCCGCCCATGCATGACGAAGTACAGCTCGCCGGCAGCGTCGTCGAAAGCCAGCGCCACCGAATTGCGGATACCGGTCACGTAGCGCTGACCATCGGCCACCTGGTCCTGGTTCAGACGATCCGCCGAGAACTTCCAGATGCCGCCGCCGCGGAACAGCTGTGGGCAGGGATTCTGCCCCTTCGAGCCAGCCGAGCGGGCGCGCTTCTGGCAAGCGTTGGATGGCGCACCCGAGTTCACGAACAGCTTTCCATCGGCGCTGATCGCCAGCGACTTGGCGGCGTGTGAGCCTTGCTTCGGAAACCCGGATGCAACCACTTCCATCCCACCGGACGGCACCAGCTCGCCGCCGGTAAATTTCATTCGGTAGACCGTGTCATCCGATGAGAAGAAAAGATAATCCTTGTAAATGGCAGCGCCGGTGCCGCCCGCATGACCGAAGGCCACCTGGCGGTCGGCGACGCCATCGCCATCATCGTCGCGCAATCCGATGACGCCTTCGCCATCGTTCGTACCTCGCAAGGTTACGTAAACATCGCCGTTTTCCCGAACCACGAGGTGGCGCGCCTTACCCAGGCCGTTCGCGAAAATGGTGGCCGTGAACCCCGGCGGCATGTCGAGTTGCACCGGATCGGCGGCATGTGCCTGTGCTGCCACAAGCAAGGCAGCGCTCAGAAAAGCTTTCTGTAAAAAATTCATGTCCAGTCTCCAGCCCGCGGAATTAAAGTACAGATTCTAACAACAAAAAAGAACTTCGCGTTGGCAGGTGCAGTCTATAATGGCCAGCATGAATTATCGGCTGACTATAATGCTTCGGGCAACCGGTATCCGGCGTGGAATACTACTCGCAATCCTGCTGTTTTACTCGCCGATTTTGCTGGCACACACAACCGTGCTGGTCAAAAACCAGCTTTTTTGCGATGAGGAAAAACAGCTGTGCATACAAGGCTGGATTGCCTATGAAAATCACTTCAATACCATTCGTGTCGATGCCCGGCTGGCGGAACGCAGCGTGCCGGGCACGATCAGTCTGCGTTTTTCGGGAACGACACGAGCCGGCAAGGCTGTTTCGGCGCGGCTGGAATTCCGGATCGACGGCCGTTACCACGAAATCATCCAGGCCTCGATCGTACCCGACGCACCCTTGCGCACCCGCTGGGCCATGACCGCCTTTTACTTCAAGGCGGATAAATCATGAACCGCATCAAATCGATTTTCGTCATGGCTTTTTTCACGCTGCTGATGGTGGTCATGATCCAGGCTGTCAGCCATCTTGCTACCGGCCTTAGCCTGGGCTGGCTGGGCGCCCTCCTCGCATCCACGCCGATGCTGCTGGTCCTGGGTCTGGTGATGCTGGGCAGAAAATTGCCGGTCGACCAGTCCCGCCTGACCGTGGTTGCCCTGGCCATGGCATCCGGTGGATTGCTCGCCGCGTTTGACTGGTTTTTCCGAGCGGGTTCGCCCGTTGCCGCCGGCACGGCCGGTCTGTGCCTGGCGACGTACGCGATTTACCAATCCTGGTACAGCCGTCTTGATCGCTCGGCAACGAGGATCGAAAAAGGGCAGCCCCTGCCGGAATTTTCGGCGCTGAACCTGGATGAAAAGCCGGTATACAGCCGCGACCTGCTCGGCAAACCTGCGTTGTTGATGTTTTATCGGGGCAACTGGTGCCCTTTCTGCGTGGTCCAGGTCAAAGAACTCGCCGCAGCTTACCGTAAGCTGGGCGATCGCGCCCGCATCGTGCTGATCAGTCCGCAGCCTGCCCGCAAGACCCGCGAGCTGGCTGCCCGGTTCGATGTGCCCTTCGATTTTTGGCTGGACCCCGGCAACCAGGTCGCGACCGTACTGGGCATCAACCAGGACCAGGGGCTGCCTGCCGGGATGCAGGCGCTCGGCTACGACAGCGATACCGTGCTGCCGACTTGCATCGTGCTGGCCGCGGATGGCACGGTACTGGATGTCGATGAGACCCAAAACTACCGCGATCGTCCCGAACCCGACTTTCTGGCCAGGGTGCTGGAACAGCACGGGCTCTGAGCAACGTCACGGCCAGCGGGCTGAGCCACCTGGTCCTGCATGCCGCCATACCCGGCGGAATCGCCTGGTTGTTTTTCCGGAAATACTGGCTGAAGGCCTGGCTGATCATGCTGGCCACGATGCTGGTCGATCTGGATCATTTGCTGGCGTCCCCGATTTACGATCCGGCCCGTTGCAGCATCGGCTTTCATCCGCTGCACCAGTGGCCGGCCATTTCAATCTATGCCCTCATGAGTTTTATTCGTCCGCTCCGCCTGATCGCGATCGGCCTGCTGATCCACATGCTGCTGGATGGCGTGGACTGCCTGGTATGACCGAAATGGGCAACAAATAGCCGGCCCTGGCGTTGGGCCGTGAGGCGGCGCTCTGCTAAGCTTGCCGCTGTCGTGGTTTTGGGCCAGCCGATGCAAGACTTTTTCAAGGAATTGATGCGTCGCAATGTAACGCGGGTCGCACTGGTTTATATCATCGTCGCCTGGATTGCCATGCAGGTGGTGGACGTGATGTTTCCCGCGCTCCACGTGCCGGACTGGGCCATCTCCGTCACCGCGGCGCTGATCATCATCGGTTTCCCGTTCGCCCTGATCTTCGCCTGGGCGTTTGAAATAACGCCAGAGGGCATCAAGCGCGAAAAAGAAGTCGATCGAAGTCAGTCGATCGCGACGACTACCGGCCGCAAGCTGGACTTCATGATCATCGGCGCGCTGGTTATTGCAGTCAGCTTTCTGCTGTTCGACAAGCTGGTCCTGACCGGCTCCGAGGATGAGGTGGCCCAGGTCAGCGCCCCGGATCAGGCTGTCGAAACACGCGCCGGGGTGCCGGAAAAATCGATCGCGGTGCTACCGTTCGTCAACATGAGCGGGAATATCGAGAACGAGTATTTCTCCGATGGCCTGTCCGAGGAATTGCTCAACGTGCTGGCCAGGATGCCAGGACTCAAGGTTACCGGCCGCACTTCGTCATTCCAGTTCAAGGGTGAGAACAAGGATCTGCGGCTGATCGGCAAGCAGCTTGGCGTCGCCTATGTGCTCGAGGGCAGCGTCAGGCAATCGGGGGTAAAGGTTCGCATCACCGCACAGTTGATCGACACCGAAACCGGTTTCCACCTGTGGTCGGAGACCTTCGACCGCGAACTGAGCGACATATTCGCGATCCAGGACGAGATCTCGGCTTCGGTTGCCGCGGCCCTGAAAGTCACGCTTTTTGGTAATACCGGTGAAAAAGTCGCCGGCTCACGGGGAACAGACAGTATCGAGGCCTACGACCTGTATCTGCGCGGCCGCTATCTACGCGAACATATCAGTAGCGACAATATTCAACAGTCGATCGCGGTTCTTCGCGAGGCGGTGGCCATCGATCCCAACTACGCCGCGGCGTGGGCGCAACTCTCATTAAGTCAGGCGCGCTGGACCGGGTTCTTTACCGAGTCGCTGCAGTTTGCACAAGGTTATGCCATCGCCCGCCGGTATGCGGAGCGGGCACTGGCGCAGGACGACCAGTTGGCCGAGGCGCACATCGCGCTGGCGTTAAGTCAATGGGTATATGACTTCGACCTGGTAGCTTCCAAGGCTACATTTCTGCGCGCCCTTGAACTGGAACCCAACAACATCGACGCCCTGGGTTGGTACGGTGCGCAAATGTCGATGGATGGTCAAAGAGATTTTGCGCTCGAACCCCTGGAGAAGGCGGTCGAACTGGACCCATTATCCATATTTTCTATCGCTGGCCTTGCATCCGCGCTGACCATTGCCGGCAGATTCGATGAAAGCATGGAGCTGCAACGTCATGCACTCAAAATCGACCCGGGTGTCGCACGAATTCACGGTAACATTGCCTACAATCACCTGTTGCAGGGAAACCTGGCCGACGCCGTGGCTGAATATGAAAAAGAGCCGGTGAACTGGGTTCGTGACTTCGGCAGGATACTGGTGCTCGGACGAACCGGCGAACAGGATGCATGGGCGGCAGCGCTCGATGATTTTATCCGCGAATACGGCAAGAAAGATGCCTACCAGATCGCGGAAATCTACGCCGATGCCGGCGATCCCGAGGCCGCGTTCGAGTGGTTGGAAAGGGCGTTGGAAGTCAGGGATCCTGGACTGGTCTGGCTCAAAACCGATGCATTGCTGAGTAGCCTGCATGATGATCCGCGCTGGCAGGAGTTTTCGGACAAGGTCTGGAACGGTAATTCAAACCCTGCGCCGGAAATCTGAATCAATCCTTGCCAACCGCCAGCAAGCGGCTTGCTTTCTCCGCCGATACCGTGATCCCCTTGATCATCGCCGAGCTGAAACCCTCGTGCTCCATCTGGTTGAGACCCGCTATCGTGCAGCCGCGTGGCGTCGTGACCCGGTCGATCTCGCGTTCGGGGTGTTTTTCGTGAGCCAGCAAGAGCGTGGCCGCCCCCTTCGCCGTTTGCGCCGCAATCGCCAGCGCGTCTTCGGCATGAAAACCGATCTCGATACCGCCCTGCGAGGCCGCCCGGATCGCGCGCAGGAAAAACGCGACGCCACAAGCACCCAGCGCCGTGGCCGCGCCCATCAGTTCCTCGTCTATAACCAGGGTCTGGCCGACGCTATCGAAAATCGCCTTGGCCGCCGCAATTCCTTCCCCTTCACTGTCGTCGGACGCGAGGCAAGTCATCGACTCGCGCACCGCGGTCGCGGTATTGGGCATCGCCCGCACGCATTCGACCCTGGCATCGATCTTTTGCCTGAGTTGCGCGAGATCGACGCCCGACACGACCGAGATCAGGATATGGCGGCCGGCTTTCAATGCGGGCCCGATCTCTGACAGCAGTTCGTCGAGTTGCTGGGGTTCGACCGCGACGATGACGACATTCGACTTGCCGATCGCCTCTTTGTTGTCGGCGCATACCGCGAAACCCTGCGCTTTCATATCGTCCAGAAAATGAGTCTTGCGGCGGGTCAGCGTGATCCGGTCCGCACTGACTGTCCCGGCCTGAGCCAGGCCGTGGGCGATCGCCGTGCCGATATTGCCGGCGCCGAGTATCGCGATCTTGAGCTTGTCTTTCACGGGTCTTTTCCTGTGGTCTGTCCTGTCCAAAGTAATCATAAGAATCTCACGGACGCTGCGTCTCTCCCGCCTGTTCCAGTATGCCAAGAAAAATGTCCGCGCCAAGCGAAATCAGCTCATCGGGAAAATCATAATCCGGGTTGTGCAACTCGGCCGACGCCTTCCCGGCGCCGAGACCAAACATCGCGCACCGGGCGACGGAGGCGAAACAGCCAAAGTCTTCCGACCACCGAAACGGTTGCTCGGCGACGCTCAACGGACCATCGCCGGTCGCCCGGCGAATCACATCGACGGCACGGTCCGAATTTATCGTTGCTGCGAAAATATCCTGGTACGTAATTTCAAATTCCAGGCCATGATCGGCCGCCAGTTGCCGGGTCCGCTTTTCAGCATGACTGACAATACGCGCCATGGTTTCATCGGTTTCACTGCGCAACGTGACCCAGATCTCCGCTTCGCCCGGCGCGGTACCGAACGCCTGGTCGCCAAGACGCGAACCCACCACGGTGGCGAAGGCCAGCTCACTGCCAAAATCCATTGCCGATGGCAGTTCGCTCAGCTCGGCGATGAGCACGCACATCGCCTTCGCCGGGCTCACGCCCGTCTCCGGCTGGGCCGCGTGCGCCGTCTTGCCGGTGAGTCGGATCGCCATACCGCGCGATGCGCAAGCGAACGTTCCGTTACGGACGACGATTTCACCGACTGGAAAACCGGGCAGGTTGTGCAGTGCGAAACAATAGTCCGGTTTGATGCGCGCAAATTTTTCGTCCGCAATGACAGCCGCGGCCCCCTGGCCGGTTTCCTCGGCCGGCTGGTATAACAGCACGACTCTCCCGCAGGCGGGCCGCTTTATTGACAGCTTTTCGCCGACTGCTGCCAGGATCGCCATGTGGCCATCGTGACCGCACTTGTGAGCGGTGCCGTCGTGCAGCGAGCGATGCTCGAACTCATTGACTTCGTGGATCGGCAGGGCGTCGAGTTCAGACCTGAGCAGGATGGTCGGACCGGCTTCTTTGCCTGAGAAAACAAACGCAATCCCGGCACCGCCCAGGCCCTCGATGACTTGATCGGGCCGCAACGGCTCGAAAAACCTGAGCAAACGCTGCGCCGTACCGGTTTCGCAACCCGAGCGTTCCGGGTTTCGATGTATTTCCCGCCGCAAATTGACTGGACCGGTCACCCACTCGCTCCCTGGGTTTGCGCAAAAACCCGTTACTGCCCCGCCAGCGCGTGCAGTATATCGACATAGCCTTTTTCCATCCTGGCCAGACCGGCGATTTTCGAGCCCTCTTTCGGGTAGATCACCATGATCTCGTTGGGGCCGTGCGCACCGTTGCCATGGCCGATGCCGGTAAACACCATCGGCAGCTGCAAAATATCGGTGAACACATAGAAAGGCGCACTGCCGCCAACCCGCGGCTCAACGCTGGGCGGCGCGCCATATTTATTGAACACGCTGATCGCCACCTGCACCAGTTCCGAGTCGAGAGAAGTCTGCGATGCCGGGTAACCGCTCATTTGGCGGATCGTGATATCGGTGAAGCCGTGCTTGTCCAGGTGGGTGCGGATCAGGGCCATCATTTCATCCGGGTCCAGACCGGGCGGCAAGCGCGAGTCTACTTTTGCCGTCGCCATGTGCGGCAAGATGGTTTTTGTGCCTTCTCCGGTGTAGCCAGCCCAGATACCGTTGATGTTCAGGGTCGGGTTATACAGATAATCCATTTGCGCTTCCCGCATGGTCTCGCCATCGATCCAGCGTTCGATACCCAGCGCCCGCATCGCCTTTTTTTCATCGGTAGATGCCAGCATGCCGTTGATCAGCGGCATATCCTCCGCCGGCGGCGGCTGGACCTTGTCGTAATAGCCATCGATCAGGATCGTATTGCCATCGGGCGTCGTCATGCTTGCCAGCGCCTGCACCAGCCGCCAGACCGGCGAGTCGATATTGGCCTTCAACGAGCCGTGAACTTCGTGATTGACCGGCCCGCCATGCGCACCGCCGCGCGCCTCCAGCTCCATGTAAATGATTCCCTTGACGCCAAGTATCATGCGCATATCGCCGGCGCGATTTTGCGAGTTGAACGGGAACAACACGCCATCGGCCGCCATCAGGCGATCCTTGTATTTTTCGATAATCTGCGGAAAGTGCGGCGAGCCGAGTTCCTCCTCGCCTTCGGCCAGCACGATCAGGTTGACCGGCAGGCTGCCGGTCACGCTGATGATCGACTCCAGCGCATTGAGCAGGGCCCGCTCGGGCCCTTTCTGATTGGTCGCGCCGCGCGCCATCAGCACGGTGCCAAGATCGTGTTCGACGAGTTCACCGGCGAATGGCGGCACCAGCCAGTCCTCGGGATTCACCGGCTGCACGTCATACATCATGTATACGATCAGGGTATTCTCCGCGCCCGCATCGTAATAAGCGAAAATTCCGGGGTGCCCTTCGGTGGGCACCAGCTCGGCCTCGGCGAAGCCTATGGCCAGCAGGTCATCGCGCAACATGCCGGCCATCTCGGTGATACCGTTATTTTGCGCGCTGATCGATGGCTGCCTGACCCAGCGCTGCAGATTCGCCAGGTGTTGCTCCAGGTTGCGATCGATATGCGCATAAATTTCATCATGGCTGCCCGCGTAGGCCGGGATACTGCCGGCGTCGAAAACCTCGTCGCCGCTGATCTCGAAGCGCGGCCGTTGAACCGGCCCCGCCGTATCGGCCGCTGTCTGGATTTCCGGGTCTTGCCCGCATGCGCTCAAAGCTATACACACCGCCAGCAGCGGCCATTTGATATGAGTCACTATTATTCCCCTTTCCGGTTTTTTGCTCGGGCCGTGCTCAGGCCATCTGCTCCAGGACCCGCTGGAACTTTTCCAGAAATTCATCTGCATCGGCCCGATCCACGACCATCGGCGGTTTTATTTTGAGCACATTGTGCCCCGGACCATCCACGCTGAGCATAACGCCGTAC
The DNA here is from genome assembly GCA_022560735.1 of Pseudomonadota bacterium. Taxonomy (GTDB): domain Bacteria; phylum Pseudomonadota; class Gammaproteobacteria; order Steroidobacterales; family MnTg04; genus MnTg04. The sequence continues at coordinate 72,477 of JADFSO010000001.1, read as the reverse complement.
CCCAGCATGGCCTCAACGATTTCGTCGGTGCGTTGCCGGTCGGGCTGATAATCCTTGCGGTCCTTGACGATCTCGACACCGAGGAACAGTCCGCGCCCCCTGACCTCGGCCAGGAATTCATATTTTTCGCCGAGCGCCTGCAGACCTTGTTTCATCCTGCCACCGATATCCAGTGCGTTCCGCCGCAACCCCTCGTCCTCGATAATATCCAGCACGGCCAGACCCGCGGCGCAGGACACCGGATTGCCGCCAAAGGTATTGAAGTACTCCATGCCGGTGACAAAGCGGTCGGCGATTTCTGCGCTCGTCACCACGGCGGCCAGCGGATGGCCGTTGCCTATCGGTTTGCCCAGGGTCACGATGTCGGGCAACAGGTCCTGCGTCTCGAACGACCACCAGCAATCCCCCATCCGCCCCAGACCGGTCTGCACCTCGTCGGCGACGCAAATCCCGCCCAGCTCGCGGACGCGCCGGTAGATATTCGCGAGAAAACCGTCCGCCAGCACCCGCTGGCCGCCACACCCGGGCATGGTTTCGGCAAACAGCGCGGCGGGCAAGCGGTCCTCGGCCTCCAGCGCATCGAGGACCGCACTCGCCGCATCCTCGGTGAGCGCGCCCTGGCGTTGCGGAAAACTGTCCGGCAATGGCAGCACATCGATATGCCCGGTCTGGCCTTCGCCACCCGGTCCGTTGAACTTGTACGGGCTCATTTCGATCAGGCCGGCGGTATTGCCATGATAGGCATGATCGAGAACCAGCAATCGGCGGCGCCCGGTCGCCGCGCGCGCCAGCCTGATCGCCAGCTCGTTCGCTTCGCTGCCACTGGAAACCAGGAAACAGACCTCGAGCGGATCCGGCAGCAATGCCGTAATTCGCTCCGCGTATTCGAGGATCAGCGGGTGCAGGTAGCGGGTGTTGGTATTGAGCAGCGACATCTGCCGGTTGACCGCCTCGACCACCCGTGGGTGGCAGTGACCGACATGGCTGACGTTGTTGACCAGGTCGAGCCAGGCGCGGTTTTTGTAATCGTAAAGAAACTGACCGCGACCGCGCGTGATCAACAGCGGTTTTTTGTAACTGAGGCTGAGGCTGCGGCCAAGTACCTGGCGCCTGCGTTCGGTCAACGCCTGGCGCGGGTCGTCCTGGCCGGCATCCACCGGCAATTCCAGACCAAGCATCAGGTTCGGGTCTATGCACAACCCTCGCCAGTACCAGGCTTCCGACGGGCTCGCGACGCCGGGGAAGTCGCCGCGGTAATCGAGCATGTCGGTCATGATCTGGAAATGCAGATGCGGCGGCCAGTTGCCGTTGCGCGGGTAGGTGCCGATCCAGCCGATAGTCTCGCCCGCGCTGACATCCTGTCCCGGCTCCAGGTGATCCAGCGTGGCCGGGCCCAGGTGACCGTACAGGCTAAAGAAGTTCAGACCATCGGCATCGTGCTGCAAAATAACCGTCGGTCCGTAATCGAGATCGCGAGCGTTGTCGGTGACACTGAGCACCCGGCCATCCATTGGCGCCATGACCGGCGTATCGGCCGCCGCGAACAAATCCAGACCCAAATGAAAACTGCGCGCCTCCTTGCGTCCGGATGTAAACAGCTCGCTTCGGTAAAGGCCCCGGTTTTCCCGGTAGCGGCCGATGCCTGCCGTGCCGCCGGCCGATTCGATGTGGGCGTACAACTTTTCGGTCATGGTCTCGACGTCGTCGCTCGGCGCAGCCACTTCATCGCCACTCACCGACAGATCCAGCACGATCGCCGACGACAGCAAATTTTCCGGAATAACCGGGCTGAAACCAGCGCTTCGTGCCGCCAGCCACTGTTTCAGAAACCGTGTCTGCGGCGTGGAATCCAGCCCGCAGGCGGCACGGCATTGATAATGCCCGCGGCGAAGATTTCTATGTTCGAGCAAAGCCAACGCACGCCAAGCATCCTCGGCGTGGATTTGCGAATGCTCGTCACCCTCATCTGCCGCCATCGCCGCGTTAATGACGGTCATGCAAAGGCGAATCTCGACCAACGGCAGAAAAGCCTCGATTTCTGCTTCATTTAGCGGCCACTCCGAGTGATAGCCGGCCAGCACCTCGGCCGCCAGCGCTACCGGCTCATTCGTTTCAAGCAGGGCATAGGCGGCCGCGATGGCCGCCTCGGCAACTCGCCAGCTCTCGACGACGTCGCCAAAATCGATCACCGCCGAGATGCTTGCGCCGTCACCGCCGATCAGCAGGTTGTGGTCGTTGGCATCCCCATGGATGACCGACTTTCTCAGGCCCCCTTGCAGGCGGTCGACAATCGTCAGGCTGCGCTCGAGCATGCCGCCAGCCAGTTCGCGGCGTGCCGGATCCTTGATCGCATCGCGATCCACCCGCAAATCCTTCCCTTGCGCGAGGTCCCAGCGCAAGTACCGTCTTACCCTGTCGTCGTCAAAACCAGAAAGAATTTTGTCCAGGCGGCCCATGATCGATCCAAGCTCGCGCGGCGATCGCTGCGACCGGGGAGTTGCAGCCTGAACCGGCCCCGGCAGAAAACTGATCACCCATGCCAGCCAGTGCTGACCGTCAAATTCGACTCGCGGCAGATTCCCGTCAAGTGCGCGCCTGTGCGACTGGATCGCAACACCTGGATTCTTCGATGCCAGGAACTCGAGTACTTTGTATTGTAATTCGATGGAATCGGCCAGGCCATCGGGGCTCAGCTTTAACACCCATTGGCTGCCGTCGTCGCCGTCGATCCTGAAAATATGCCCTTCGCAGCCTAGCAGGCGGCGGCCAGCGCTGCCGGCGATGCCAAAGTGGTCCCGCGCGATGCGTGCGGCAGCGCGCAGCAATTCCTGTTCTCTGGCTTCCTGTCCGGTCAACTTCGCTGTTTCTTTTTGCGCCGCCGGCGCATGCGCTCGAGCAACTGCCGTCGCCGCGAATCCAGCCAGCCTTCGCGCCCTTCATTTTCGCCAGGTGCCCGCCTTTCTTCCCGGAACTGACAAAAATCGCGGTAAGCATCCAGCTCATGCCGCAGATCGCGAGCCACCAGTTCGATCATGATGGCGTCATCCAGAAACCCCAGACCGGGAATGTGGTCGGGAATCAGGTCGTCCGGCTCGACAAAATACGCCAGGCCGTTCAGCGCCCGCTTGACCTCGGCTGCGGGCAGTTTGAATGCATCGTCGGTTACCATCGCCACCATCATCCGCAAGAGCTCCAGTCGCTGTTCAACGAAGGCCGGTACATCCGTGTTTTCCAACTTGGCAAGCAGTTTGCGCGTCGCCGATATGATTTGCTCAGGCGCCGATTTTTTCGCCGCTTTGCGAGCCTCCTTCATGATCAGGTCGAAATGACGCAGGTCATTGTCGCTGAGATCGAAGCTGATCCGCATTAGCATGGAATTTCCCTTGCAGTAATCAGGAAAGGCAGGCGACTATAACGGAAATTTCCCCGTTTCGCATAAGCTCTCAGGATATCCCTTGGCTGCCAAAGACCTGCTCCTGACCCTGTTGATCAACCTGATCTGGGGGCTCAATGTGGTTGTCGCCAAATATGGCGTTGGGCAGATTCCACCCATCCTGTTTACTTTTCTGCGTTTCGCCATCGTCGCCGCAGTCCTGCTACCGGTTCTCAGGATTCATCGCGGCCAGATGCCCGCGGTCATTTTTGTCGCGGTCACCACGGGCGGCATACATTTTGCGTTGACCTATACCGGGCTGGCGCTGGCCGCAGATGTATCCAGCGTTGCTATCGCGATGCAGCTGGGCATTCCTTTCGCGACAGTATTGTCGATGCTGTTTCTCGGCGAGAAAATCAGGTTCTGGCGCTGGCTGGGCCTGTCGATGGCTTTCGGCGGCATCTTGCTCATCAGCTTCGATCCGCAGGTCTTCGCCCATCGCAGCGCCCTCGCCCTGGTAATACTGGGCTCGCTGTTCGGCGCCAGCGGCTTGCTGGTCGCCAAGAAACTGACCGGCGTCGGTGTATTTGAGCTGCAAAGCTGGATCGCGATGATCAGCTGGCCGCTGCTCCTCGGTCTGTCGCTGGCATTCGAACCCGGGCAGTTTGCGATTTTGCTGCGGGCCGATCTGACGGTCTGGGGAGCCGTTCTTTATACGGCGCTGGCGGCCAGCGTTCTCGCCCACAGCGGCATGTATTACCTGATCCAGCGCTATGAGCTGTCGCTGGTCATGCCGACGTTTTTGCTGGCCACCGTTTTTGCGGTGATTTTCGGCGTGACATTGATGGGCGATCAGTTGACGCCGCGCATGATAGCCGGCGGCAGTTGCACATTGCTGGGAGTCTTGCTGATCCTGAGGCGCCAGGTCCGCAAACCACGCGCTGCCAATCCACCGGCGGCCGCCTGAAAGCCCCTGTTTTCGGTCAGCACGGCAACTTCCCGAACTGCGAACTGGTTCACGGTGGGCTAATCGGACCACGGGCTATGGTACAGGCATCGCAAATGGGTAAGGAGCCCGTGATGGCAGTGCAAAATCCGACAATCGGGGACCCGGAAGACCGTACCTATACGGATGTACTGAGCTATCTGCGCCAGGCCGAACCTGGCCAGGTTGCCGCTTTTCGCAAGTACTTCACCAGTTGCAAGAAAAAAGACAAGGACAGGATTGTCGGTCTTAACGGCATCATGCGGGCGCTAAACGAAGTCGAAAACGAAGAATAGGCACCTTTCGCCTGTTTTTGCCCCGAGGCGCCTCTCGCGCTCCTTAAAGCGCCTCCACCAAAATCCAACCTCTTGTAATTAATGGGTTTTTTCAATTGCTGCATTGCACGAATGCAGGCCTGCTCCGCGCGCGCTATATTGGTCCGGTAGCCCGACAAGGCTCTTGTCCACCGACCAGCGCCAGGCACGCCAGGAGAAGCAAACGAATACCTCAATCCACATTCCAGACCTATCTACAGGAGGTAGACGCCGATGAGTGCAGATCTAATCAATATCGACTCGATAATGGGCCAGAATCACGATCTCCAACACGAATTCCCGGAGTTTTCCAAACTGATAGACGAACTTTGGCATTCAGACGAGACCTTTGCCCACCTCGCCGATGATTACACCCGGTTGAATCGTGAAGTTATACGTATAGAACAAGGTGTCGAGCCCCGCGATAATCATTATTGCGAAGACGTTAAAAAGAAACGTCTGCTGCACAAAGACCGCATATACGCCGTACTCAAATCAAGTTAACCCTGGAATACTGGTCAGAACGAACTGATCAGCCGGTTCCCTGTCCGGCCCGCCAGCGAGCACGATGCTTCGACAACGGGCCCGGAGATAGAAAGGCGTTTGCAGGACCCGCTTGTTTCCGCCGACGACGGGCCGAGCCAATGCTATAGAACAAAGATAAGGAAAAAACGCCGTGAGCAGTTATCAATCTGCGGATATCCGCAACATAGCCCTTGTCGGTCACAGCGCAGCCGGTAAAACCACGCTGACCGAAGCCTTGCTGGAAAAAACCGGCGCCATCCACGCGCGCGGAAGCGTAGAGCGAGGCAGCACGGTTTGTGATTTCGATCCCCATGAGAAAGAACTGGGCCATTCCCTGGAAACCGCCATTTGCTCGATGGAGCATCAAGGCGCCCACATCAACCTGATAGACACTCCCGGATACCCGGACTTTGCCGGTCGCAGCATCGCTATTTTGCCGGCTGTCGAGACCGCGGCCGTGGTTATCAACGCAGAACACGGTATCGAGCTCGTGACCCGGCGCATGATGGATGCAGCCGCCAGGGATGGCCTGTGCCGGATGATCATCATCAACCACATCGATGCGCCCGGTATAAACCTGGAGCAGTTGATGAACGACATCAGGGAGGCATTTGGCAACGAATGCCTGCCCATCAACCTGCCGGCCGATGGCGCGAAAAAAGTCGTTGATTGTTATTTCAAACCGGATAACGAAGAAGCCGTCGATTTCTCCTCCGTGGAGGCGGCGCACACCGAAATTATCGACCAGGTCGTCGAACTCGATGAGGAACTGATGGAGGTCTACCTCGAACAGGGACAGGACATGAACCCGTCGCAGTTGCATGACGTATTCGAAAAAGCCATGCGCCGCGGCCACCTGGTCCCGGTCTGTTTCGTCTCGGCGGAAACCGGGTCGGGAATCAACCAGTTGCTCAATGTATTCGTCCAGCTAATGCCAAATCCAATGGAGGGCAACCCGCCGCCGTTTATCAAGGGCGAGGGGGACAATGCCGAGCCGGTAAAAGTGGAGCCGAATACCGATAAACATGTGATCGCCCATGTGTTCAAGGTCATGGTCGACCCGTTTATCGGGCGCATGGGAATTTTCCGTATTCACCAGGGCACGATCACGCCGAATAGCCAGCTGTTTATCGGCGATGCACGCAAGCCGTTCAAGGTATCCCATCTGTATCGCCTGCAAGGGAAAGAGCATGTCGAAATGGCCAGGGGTATTCCGGGCGATATTTGTGCGGTAGCAAAAGTGGATGAAATCGAATTCGACTCGGTGCTGCATGATTCGCATGACGAGGATCGCTTCCACCTGGAGGCCGTTAACAGTCCACCGCCGATGCATGGTGTCGCGATCACGCCAAAACGACGCGGTGACGAACAAAAATTGTCCGAAGCGCTGGCAAAACTTTCGGCGGAAGACCCCAGCCTGGTCGTGGAGCACCTCGCATCCGCCAACGAAACTGTCTTGCGCGGCAGCGGCGAACTTCACCTGCGCGCGATCATGGAGCGCATGAAAGAGCGCTTTCACGTCGAGGTAGACACTCGGCCGCCCAGCATCCCTTATCGCGAAACCATCACCCGCAAGGCGGAAGGTCACCACCGTCACAAGAAACAAACCGGCGGCTCCGGCCAGTTTGGCGAAGTTTTTCTGCGCATCGAACCGCTGCCGAGAGACCAGGGTTTCGAATTCGTCAACAAGGTCGTTGGCGGCTCGATTCCCTACCAGTTCATACCGGCGGTCGAAAAAGGAGTGCGCCAGGTACTGACATCCGGTGCGATCGCCGGATATGCAATGCAGGATATTCGGGTCACCGTTTACGACGGCAAACACCATCCCGTTGACTCCAAGGAAGTTGCCTTCGTCGCGGCCGGGAAAAAAGCGTTCGTTGCAGCCATCAAGGAGGCCAGGCCGATCATCCTCGAGCCCATCGTCAAGGTTGAAATTACCGTGCCGGGCGATCATATGGGCGATATCGCCGGCGATCTGTCCTCGCGCCGGGGTCGCATCAACGGCAACGAGGTTCTCAGCGGCAACCAGGTCCGTATAGACGGCGAAGTGCCGCTGGCCGAGTTGGAGAATTACCAGACCAGGCTGGGTTCCCTGACGGGTGGTGTCGGCAACTTCACGATGGCTTTTAGCCATTATCAGCCAGTGCCGGCGCCCCTGCAGAAAGAGATGTCGACTTCTTTTGAGGTCGCTGACAGCGCCTGAGTTGCAAAGCGCGCAACTCCTGGCAGCGCCAGTGGCCTGCACCTCGGCGTGCCAGGACCACCACCCGTCTCAAGGGCCGCCAACCACCCTTTGCCGCGCCTGTCCAAACGGTTATTAATACGCCATTGGCATCATTGCCGAACATATGGCGTGGAGCGAAAAGTACCTGTTTGAGATGAAGCGGATCCTGGCAACCCTTTTCCTGCTCCCGGTCCTGGCCGGAGGCTGGGCGCTGGCCGGTATCCCGGAACTCGATGGACTGGACGAGCAGCCCCTCGACATCGGTGAGATTCCCGCAAAGCAGCCGGAAACGCTGCCGATCACGACCAGCAGTTTCAAAGCCAGGGAATACTTCAGACACGCGCGTCACAGGCAGTGGAATTTTGATATCGATGGCGCCATTCGTCTTTATCGCAAAGCGCTGAAACTGGATCCTGAATTTGTCCGCGCTCACTTGCAACTCAGCATCCTGGATGTACCGAAAGCAAACTGGCACCGGGTCAGGGCAGGTGCGAATCTTTACCTGCTGCCAAAAAGCGAGCGCCAGTTCGTCAAGTTACTTCTGGAAAACCGACCGCGAACGAATCTGTTGCTCGATCTGTCGGCAAACTATCCCAACGACGCCGAGGTACTTTTGCACCTGGGCCGTTCCCTCAACCACGGCGGCCGGTTTCCGGCGGCCAGGGATGCGCATCTCGCCGCGGTAAAAAAATATCCGGTTTCGGCGCTCGCCTGGCAAAACCTCGGCAACCAGTACCTTGCGCTAAAGGATCATTACCGCGCCTATATCGCGTTTGAAAAAGAGCGATCGCTGGTCCCGGATCGCGCCCAGGCGTACCTGGCGCTCGGTGGTTTTTATCTCAAAACCTGGAAATACGATAAGGCCATGCGCATGGCGGAGAACGCGATCAGGATAGACCCCGGTCGCTGGCAAGGCTATGTCCTGATGGCCAATGCGCTGACGCTGAGCGGCGATTCCCAGGCTGCACAGAAAATACTGGTTGCCAGACTCGATGCTGAATCCGATCCGCTGCGAAACTTCGAATACCAGATCGCATTGGTCGATTCCCTGATCGATGACGGCAATTTCCCGGATGCGATCAAGCACCTGAGTCTGCTTTACCGCGAGACATCGATCAGCGGCAGGGAAAACACGATCATCGAACGTCAGGTGCGCGGCGGCGATATTTATTTTCTGAATCGCCTGGGAGATACCTATCTTGAATATGGCGACTATGGCTCGGCCCAGGACGTCTATGACAACATCCTCAGAATCTGCGAGCAGTCGCCCGGCAATGAGCGCGGCCGGGCCACGATCGAGAGCACCTACAAGTTCAACACGGCAAGGGTCGCATTGCTCAGGAACGATATTCGCAAGGCCCGGCGGCTGATCGTTAGCCTGAGCCGCATGCTGTCACCAGACGACGATGCGAACCTTGAGCAAATGATTGCGCAACTTCAAGGCGAAGTTCACCTGGCCTCGGGCGAGCCCGAACAGGCAATTCTTTTCCTGAAAAATGTCAGCGCGGAAAACCCCTATCTTCTGAACCTGCTGGCGACCGCCTATCTGCGTGCCGGGAGGACGGCCCTGGCGCACCAGCATTACAAGAAAGCCATCGAATACAGTTCTTTCGACCAGTACCAGTACGCTTTCGTACGGCAAAAGGCGAGAGCCGCGCTGCGCGAGTCGGAACCGATGGTCGTCGATCGCGAATAAACTACCCGGCGGCGACAGGAATCAAACAACCCATCAGGACCAGCAGAAAGCGGACCGTTAATTTGACATAAGCTGGCGTCGAGAACCCATCGAGTTCGAGGTCACAGCTCACCTCGACATCCTCCATCGCCCCGCCAAGATAAACCTGCGGGCGGTTGAAGATGTCTTTCGGCAAGATTATCCGGTGGCAACCTGAATATTCGATGTCGTCCATAAGCTCATCAACTCCAGGTGAGCAGCATCGCACCCGGCTATTGTGCTGACCACGACATGGATCACACTCTAAACCGGGCCGCCCGCAGGGCCGCCAACGAGCGAAATGAGACCGGCAAAGCCCCGCAGTTTTTGCGTGGCATAATCTCCTCTTTCTCTGCCCCGGGTCATGTGCTTAAATTCTTCCTCACGGCCAGATCGGCGTGGGAATTGTGCGTTCATGATAAAAACGGAAAATCTGACTCGTCGCTATGGTGACCTGGTCGCCGTCGACTCGCTTTCGATTACCGTCGAGCCCGGCGAGGTGCTGGGTTTTCTCGGTCCGAACGGCGCCGGCAAGACCACGACCATGCGCATGATCGCGGGATTCATAGCGCCAAGTTCGGGAACGGTCAGCGTCTGCGGCCACTCGCTGACCGCCAATCCTGTCGCGGCACAAGCGTGCATGGGGTATTTGCCCGAAGGGGCGCCCGGATACGACGAAATGACGGTGCAAGGGTTCCTGCGCTTTATCGCCGATATCCGGGGTCTGAGCGGCGATTTCCGACGCTCACGCATGGGCGATGTTATCGAGCGTTTGCATCTTGCACCGGTGCTGCGCCAGCGCCTGGAAACCTTGTCCAAGGGATTCCGCCGGCGGGTCGGCCTGGCGCAGGCCATCATTCACGATCCACAGGTCCTGATCCTGGACGAACCTACCGATGGTCTCGATCCCAACCAAAAGCAGGAAGTGCGACAACTGATACAGGACATGGCAGCCGACAAGATCATCGTCATTTCGACCCATATACTCGAAGAGGTGGATGCGGTCTGTAATCGCGTCATGATCATCGCACGCGGCCGGCTGCTGGCGGATGACACGCCGGACGGCCTGATCGCACGTTCGCGCTATCACAACGCCGTCAGTCTCTCGCTGGTCACCGGCAGCGTGGACGAAATCAAGAACGATATTGCGGCGCTTCCCCGGGTCGCATCGGTTGAGCTGGATCAGGCAACCGGTCGCGTCACTGCCTTCCCGGCAGGCGATCAACCCTTGTTACCGGACATCAGCCGCCTTGCCAGCGACAAGAACTGGAACCTCAAGGAATTGCACCTGGAGAGCGGTCGCATGGAAGAGGTGTTCAGGAGCATTACGACGGGGCACAGCGCATGAGCCAGATCAGGATCATTTTCAAAAGAGAACTCGCGGCTTATTTTTCAACGCCGCTGGCTTTCGTTTTCATTGTAATATTCCAACTGCTTTCGGGCGCCTTCACTTTTTACCTGGGTAATTTTTTTGCGCGCGGCCAGGCCGACCTGGCGTCCTTTTTCAGCTTTCACCCGTGGCTATACCTGTTCCTGATCCCGGCAATTTCGATGCGCTTGTGGGCCGAGGAACGCAGCAGCGGCAGCATCGAGCTGTTGCTTTGCCTGCCGCTGACCCTTTGGCAGGCGACCCTGGGGAAATTTCTCGCGGCCTGGACCTTCTCGGCAATCGCGCTGGCGCTGACCTTCCCGATCTGGATTACCGTGAACTATCTGGGTCAGCCGGATAATGGCGCCATCGTCACGGCCTACCTGGGCAGCTTGCTGTTGGCAGGTGGCTTCATGGCGATCGGCGTTTGCATATCGGCTGCTACGCGCAACCAGGTTATCGCTTTCATCATTACGATCGTCGTGTGCTTTCTTTTCCTGCTCAGTGGCTTTGGGCTGGTTCTCGATGTCCTGCATGGCTGGCTTCCCCAGTTAATCGTGGACACCGTTGCTTCATTCAGTTTTTTGACTCACTTCCAGGCGCTGTCCAAGGGCGTGATCGATCTGCGGGATATCGTCTTTTTTGCCGTGCTGATTGCAAGCTGGCTTTATGCGAGCACCATCGTACTCAACCTGAAGAAAGCAGACTAGGCCATGAGCGACTCCAAACCCATTGCGCAAAAAACAACGGGGACGTTCTCGCTGCTTGGCGTCGCGGCCGTTTTTGTTTTCCTGATCCTGCTGAGCAATACCTTTCTCAAGGGTATGCGCCTGGACTTGACAGAAAACGGTCTGTACAGCGTATCGGCCGGCACCGCGAAAATTCTCTCGGCAATCGAGCAACCGTTGACCCTGCGATTCTTTTTCTCCGAAGAAGCGACCAGAAAACTTCCCGCCACCAGGATCTATGCAAACCGCGTCAGGGAAATGCTCGAGGAATACGTACAGCGTTCGGGTGGAATGATCGAGCTGCAGATTGTCGATCCGCTGCCGTTTTCGGAAGAAGAAGATCAGGCGCTAAACTATGGCTTGCAACCTATGCAGGCAGGTCGCGGGGTCGGTTCTGTTTACTTCGGGCTGGTAGGCACCAACGATTTAGATGACGTTATCATCGTACCGGCGTTTCAACAACGCAACGAGCAATTCCTCGAATACGACCTGAGCAAGCTGATCTACACGCTGAGCCACCCGCAACGGGTCGTCATCGGCTTGCTTAGCGAGTTGCCGCTTGCCGGCGGCTGGAATCCGGCGACCCGAATGCCGGAGCAGCCCTGGGCCGTGTATGCAGCAATCAGCGAAATGTTCGAGATTCGTGCGTTGCCAAGAGACAGCCTGGAGATCGAGCCGGACATCGATGTGCTGATGCTGGTGCATCCCAAGCAACTGCCGACGGCCACGTTATATGCGATCGATCAGTTCGTTCTCAAGGGCGGGCGCCTGATCGTGTTTGTCGATCCGCTGGCGGAAACCGATACCACCGCCAGCAATCTGCGGAACCCGTTCAATGAAAATCTGGGCGACACAAGCTCGAGTATTCCCGAATTGTTTGCAGCCTGGGGCGTGCAGTTCGACCCGACGCAGGTCGTAGTTGACCGGCAGCTTGCGCTGGTCGTCAATGCGCGCGGGCGACGGCCGGTCGAGCACATCGGCATGCTCGGGCTCGGCACTGCGCAAATGAACGATGAAGACGTGCTGACTGGTTTATTGAGCAATGTCAACGTCGCCTTGAGCGGGCATTTCACGCTGGCCGATGACGCCACCACGACTTTACAGCCCTTGCTGTTTTCGACCGAAGATTCTGTTTTGCTGCCAATCGGCCGGTTCTTTTACCTGCAGGATGTGGACACGCTGCTGGACGGCTATGAACCCACCGGGCAATCATACGTTATTGCCGCGCGACTCAGCGGCCAGGTGCACTCCGCTTTCGGCGACCAACCGCCCGCTAACCCGGACGCTGCCAAAGCTGCCCACGTGGCGGAATCCCTTGAGCCGGTCAATATCATCCTGGTCGGCGATGCGGACATGCTGGCTAACCACCTGTGGGTGCAAGTGAGTAATTTCTTTGGCCAGAGCATGCTGTCAAAATTTGCCAACAACGGCGATTTTGTCGCCAATGCGCTCGACAATCTCGGTGGCAACGAAGCCCTGATCAGTATCAGGGGCCGAGCCAGTTTTTCCCGACCGTTCGAAAAAGTAGAAACACTGCGGCGGATGGCCGATCAGCAGTTCCGTGCGAAAGAGCAGGAACTGCAGGCAAAACTCGCGGAAACCGAGACTGCGCTGAGCGAATTACAGGCTGAACAGCCGGGTAGTCAGATCCTGACACTCAGCGACGAACAAAACGCGGAAATTGCCCAGTACAACAGCAAACGATCGGAGATCCGAAAGGAGTTGCGCCAGGTCAGACACGACCTCGACAGAGACATCGAAAGACTCGGGCGCAACCTGCGGCTGATCAATATCGCCCTGATGCCAGCGCTGATCACGCTGCTGACGCTTGCCCTGCTCGCCTTTCGAAGACGCCGGCAATCAGGGCAATAAGGCGACCGCCTATGTATCGCCGGCTATCAGGGCCTTCATCATCACTTTGCCATTCTGTTTTCTGACATAGCTGGCAAATGTATCGACCGGCATTGCATGGCTGAACAAGTGGCCTTGCACGAGATCGCAGCCTTGCGCCGCCAGCACCTCGTACTGTTTCTGGTTTTCCACTCCCTCGGCGACCACCCTTTTGCCAAGACCATGACTCATAGCGATAATCGCGCGAGTGAGTTTTTGCGGGCTTTCAGCCTGGTCGATCTCATGCACGAAACTGCGATCGATTTTGATGGTCTGCACAGGATAGCGGCGCAAATAGCCAAGCGCTGAATAACCCGTTCCAAAGTCATCGATAGCCAGGCGAATTTCGTGGCGGCATAGCTCTTCGAGAACCATGTGGATGCGCTGCACCTCTTCGAGGAGCAGCCTTTCGGTAATCTCGAGCTCCAGAAAACGGGGCTCGAGCCCATGCCGATCGAGAATCGCCAGGACTTCGCTGACAAAGCCGGGCTCGTTAAACTGTCGCGGCGAGACATTTACGGCGATGCTTTCCAATTCGATGCCCTTGGATCGCCAGATGATCATGGCCCGGCATGCTTCTTCCAACGCGCCATAACCCAATGGCACGATCAACCCGGTCTCTTCGGCCACCGGGATAAATTCATCGGGTGAGGTCATTCGCTCACTGGAAACCGGCCAGCGCATCAACGCCTCCGCTCCGACAACTTCCTGCGTTTGCGAATCCAGCAGCGGCTGGAAATGCATTTTCATCCCGCCGCTCTCCACGACGGTGCGCAGCTGGCTTTCCAGCCTTACCCTGCGCACCGCCGCGAGATTCATTTCTTCCTGGAAGAACATGCACTGATCACGACCCGCTTCCTTGGCCCGGTACATCGCCGTGTCGGCATTGCGCAACAATTCTTCCACTGTTCTGCCGTCACCCGGATACAGGGTGACCCCGATACTTGCGCTGATGAAATGCTGGCTGCCATCGATGGTAAACGGCTTCTGCAGGCTTTCGAGAATCTCCTTGGCAATGCGGCCGACATCCTCCTCTCCATCGATCGTGGAAAGCAGGATGGTAAATTCGTCGCCACCCAATCGCGATATCAGATCGCTGTCCCGGACCCGCTCGCCCAGCCGCTCCGCAACCTTGCGAATCAACTGATCGCCGGCACTGTGCCCGCGGACGTCATTGATGATTTTGAAATTATCCAGATCGATGAACAACAGTGCGAGCATGCTACGGTCGCGCTCCGCCCTGCGGATTTCCATGTTCAAACGCTGCGCGAAAAGCTGCCTGTTGGCCAGGCCGGTCAGGTTGTCGAAGTGCGCCTGGTGGTACAACTGCTCATCGCGCTCAACCGTTGCCATCGCCAACGCGAGGCGCCCGCATATCTCCGATGCCTGGTGCATCAGTTCGCCATCCAGTTCCGGCGACTCGCTGTAACCCAGGGTCAAGACACCATAGATCTTTTCACCTTTGATAATCGGCACGCAGAACATGCTGTCAGCGCCATCGCCGACCAGGGCCTGGCAAAATCCCGGCGGCTTCTCCCGATCCAGAAAAATTCCAGCCTGCGCGTCACTGAACATCAGCTCGAGATCCCGATCGATCTTTATCCGTTTGGTTTTGCTTTGCTCCTCGCCGGCCAGCAGCAGGTAGTTTTGCGCCATTTTCGGCGCCGCACGATCCAGCACGGTAACCACCGCGTTGTGGCATGGCACGATATCGCGAAGCCGTGACAAAACGATATCGACGACTGCGCCCGGCTCCGGCGAACTCAGTATTTTTCGGTCGACATCCGACATCGTGGCGAGAATGGAAAAATGGCTGGCCAGACCGCGTGACATCTCACGCAGGCTGTCCGCCAGGCCTTCGAATTCGTCACCGCTATCCACATCGAGCGGCTCATGGAATCTCTTGTTTGAGACATGACCGGCATAAATGGCCAGTTTTTCAAGCGGCACCATGCGCTTCCTGATTTGCCACCTGCTGATTAACGCCGCAATCAGCAACGCGGCAAGAAAAACCGTAACAAAAACCACGCGGAAATCGGTGACATCGGCCAGCACCTCGTGATCGGGCCTGCCGATAATCAGCACCCAGGGCTCGTGCCCGAAATGAGCTTCGAGTTCAACCTGCCAGGTCTGACCGAGTAGTTTCCGATCATTCTGTCGCCAGTGAGCCGAGCCATCGCCATCCGCGGCAATGCTGTCCGGCATGGCTTCGGTCAGTGCCAGTTTCATGTCAGCGCTCGAACAGTACAGCGGGCTGCGATCGCTCGACAGCACGCACATCTGGTGCTGACCCGGGAGATAGCGGGAATTGCCCCAAATGTATTCGGGCAACAGCCGCGCAACCAGGATTTCGCCGTCGTCACCGGCTGCCGTCAGCAACAGCAGTTCGAAATCCGCCGCCGTATGCTGACTGAGCAAAAGGGGAAGACCGCTGGCGATATGTGCGAGACCTTGCTCGCTCAAAGCGGGAATGCTGTCGAGGTCGCCCCTGATGCCGGTCAGCCCCGCGTCGCTGAGTATGGCGATGGCACCGAACTGCTGCTGGCCTATGGGAGTTCCGGAACGGATTTTATCGATTTCATATTGCTGGGCCAGCTCTTTCAGCGTCATTTCCGCCATCCCCAGCCTTTCGTACACCGAAACACCGAGGGTTTTCGCGTTGTCCTGGAGCCGCTCCTCTGCCTGCTCGGTCAGCAGGCGACTTACGGTGATCAGCGACCAGACACCGGCGACGATTACCGGCAGCAGCGCGGCCAGCAGGAACAGCGTAAACACGCGGCGAGCGACGGTACTGCGCATGTAATTTCTGTCAAGCGTCATGTCTGTGTGTTTTCCATAATCGATTTTCAGCTGCCGCCATACCACCCGACACCATGCCAGCGCCCGCCAGATCTGGTTGTGCGGTCGTTCACAGCTTTGGGATTAAGGGCCCAGACGGGCACATTTTTTGTGACCTGGGTCACACTTTTGCAGACGATCGCAGGCGGACCTGAAACGGTATTGGAAACTGTGACCCGCAGGCTATAGTCGTTCGAGCTGCCTGTCCTGGACGCGGGCCAGCAACAACTGGGCGCTGATGGCGCCACTCAGCGCGAGGAACATGTCCCACTGGGTGTCCCAGATATCACCCTGGGTCGCGAGAAACTCATCTGCATGTCCGCCGATGATCAGCGCGACCCACCATTCGATGAACTCATAGCAAGCGCTGATCGCCAGCGTCACGCAACTGACCAGGAAAAACAGCCATTTGCCCCGGCCAAGCGGAGAACTCCGCAACAGGACTTCCCTGGCGATCATTGCCGGTACAAAACCCTGCAGGAAATGACCAAGGCGATCGTAATTATTGCGCGCGAGATCGAACAGGTCCTGGACCCAGAAACCCAGCGGCACATTGGCATAGGTGTAATGCCCGCCAACCATCATCAGCAATGCATGAACGGCCATCAGCCAGTACAACAGCGGCGTTAGCCGGTAGCTATCGGCCGTCGGCACAAGTATGGCGATGGCAACGAGTATCGGCGCCACTTCCAGCCACCATGTCAGCCGGTCATACGGACTGACTCCGCTGATTGCCGTGCCGCCAAGCACCAACAGCAGCAGTATCAGGCGCTCTTTCGAAGTCGCGGCCATTTCTTCCTCCCCATGCTTCGGTATAGCATAGCCTTGACGCGAGTATTTACCAGATGCACCTGTCTGGCTCGCCATGACAGACGGGGTTGACGATGACCGAACTGCTGTATCTGCAAGATGCGTATCTGACCACCTGCCAAACCCGGGTGAAGCGGGTCAGCGAGCTCGGAATCGTACTCGAGCAAACGATTTTTTATCCGCGAGGCGGTGGCCAGCCCGGCGACACCGGCACATTCAAACTGGCCGATGGCCGTGTTTTGCCGATCAGCGATACCATTTACGGCCCCGCGCGTGAAGCGCTGCATGTACCGGAAGCGGGTCATGGACTGCCCGCAGAAGGGGATGCGGTGGAAATAGAGATCGATTGGCAGCGCCGCTATCGCCTGATGCGTATGCATACGAGCCTGCACTTTCTCGGCGTCGCGCTACCCTACGGCGTCACCGGTGGCTCCATCGGTGAACGGCGAAGCCGGCTCGATTTTGATATGCAGGACCCGATCGACAAGGAAGCGGTCACTGAAAAAATCAATCAACTGATAGCAGGCGAGCACGCGGCGGAAACCATCTGGACTGACTGGGAAGAACTGGACCGGCGGCCGGACCTGATTCGCACGCTGTCGGTCAAACCGCCGCGTACTTCGGAAAGAATCAGGCTGCTGAAAATCGGCGACCTCGACTTGCAACCCTGCGCCGGCACCCACGTCAAAAACAGCAGCGAGATCGGCCGGGTCATCATCAGCAAGACCGAGAAAAAGGGTAAGCGCAATCGCCGCGTATACCTGGAGCTGGCTGACTGATGACGATGTACGTACCGCAACGATTCGCGGCGGCGAATCCCGAAGCGGCGCTGACGGTGATCGAAAACCATGGTTTTGCAACACTCGTTACTCCAGCCGGGGATGAATGCCGCATCACCCACCTGCCCTTGCTGCTCGACCGGGAGACAAACCAGCTGCTCGGCCACATGGCCAGGGCGAACCGGCATCATGAATACCTGGAGGGCAATACCAGCACCGCTATTTTCACGGGACCCCATGGGTACATGTCGCCGAACTGGTACCGGTCGGACACGGTGCCCACCTGGAATTACGCGGTGGTACACGTAGAGGCGGTTGCCGCGCTGATTACCGACCCCGCCGAGCTGTATGCGCTGGTCGACCGCCTTGGCCGGCAATATGAATCATCGCTGCCGAATCCGTGGCGACCGGCAAGAACGGCCTATGCGGATAAACAATTGGCTGGCATCATCGGCTTCAGCCTGTCGCTGAACTGCATCACCGCCAAATTCAAACTCGACCAGCACCTGGGTGCCGACGCGGTTGAGCATCTTGCCGCAAACCTGGAATCGGCCTCAGGAAAAGACCACCAGGCACTGGCAGCCCTGATGCGCAGGCAGGTACATGAAAAAGGTCAATAACGAAACCCATGCACGGCTCGAAGTCCATCGCTGGCGGCTTATGGAATGCCAAAATCGTGGAACCAGACCGAGAACAGGCGATACGACAGGATCAATACAGCCGCGCTGCTGATCAGCGCCAGGCAAGCCAGGACCCAGTAAGGCGCGCGGCGCAAGACAGCCTTTAGTTTTGCCGGCAGTGAAGCCCGCGAATCCGCTTTGACGGGTACGTGCTGGAAGCTGCCGATAAAACTGTACACCGACAGCGCCCAGAGAAAGCCCACAATCGACGGAATCACCCATCGCTCCCCCGATCCATCTGCGGCCAGGGTCGTATTCCACACGAACATCACGGCAAAAAGAAACAGCCCGGCAAAAGCCAGCGGCTTGACCGGTCTTAGAAACAACGCGAATTTCTGAAAGCTCTCTAACAAGAATCGCCAGCCTTAACCGGTCCCGGGCGCCGGCAGCGCCAGGCACCGTTTATGCAATTCACCAACCTTGGCATCGGCAACGACTTCCGCGCGATCTGCTTTTGAAAAGTTCAGGATCATCGAATGTTTACCATAAGAGCCGCTCAACAATCATGCAAGGCAAGATACGCAGCAGGGAGTCATGCCCGTACCCGCGTAGGAGATACGAAATCATGGAACGGCATCGATGGAATCGAGGACCAGCCGGTCTTTTTTTCAGACCATGAAATCTGTCGGTTTTCTTTACATTTCGCTACCACGAGGTTCGATGCACTAATGCTAAGTCATTGTTTTTAAGTTAATTTTTCTTCACGGCACGATTTCTGCATTAGTTGTCTACACAGGTTTTCCTTTCAGCCAAAGTGAATATTGGCCGCATAAGAAAAAAAACCAGAAAATTCGGACCCGCCGCAAAGGCGGGTTCTTTTTGCCCACCGGTTTCCCCTCCTGAAACGCACGCCCAAACGGCAGATGTGGCAATATCGGCAGCCACCAACGCGGCTTGCCGATCCAGCCGCGAATTCATCGCCAAACCCGGAATCTGTACGCTTATGAGCAAAGCAACGATTGTCCTGCTGGTTGTTTTTATGTCGCTGATGTTTGCGGCCCGGCTCCAGGCCGCTGACCGCTTCACACCGCGTGATGTATTCGATCTTGAATTCGTCAGCGACCCGCAAGTCTCCCCCGATGGCGACCAGGTCATTTTCGTACGCAATTTCATGGACATCATGAATGACCGGGCGAGGTCGAACCTGTGGATCATCGACTATGACGGCGGCGAGCTGCGGCCACTGACTGCCGGGCTGGTCAGCCACGCTTCGCCGCGTTGGTCGCCCGATGGCAAGCGGCTGGCCTACCTGGCCCGAATCGACGGCCACATGGAAATCATGCTGCGCTGGCTGGACAGTGGCCAGACCGCCCGGGTTACCCGGTTGACCCACAGCGCGGGCAATCTTTCGTGGTCGCCCGATGGCCGGCGGCTGGCTTTCACCATGCATGTCCCGAAGAAAGCGAACGAGGGTGCGAAAATGCCCGCCAAACCGAAGGGCGCGAAATGGGCGGAACCGGTTCGGGTGATCGATAGCCTGACTTATCGCTTCGATGGCCGGGGCTTTCTCGAGCAAGGGTACACGCAGGTATTTGTCGTCCCCGCCGAAGGTGGCACGCCGCGACAAATTACCAGCGGCGACTTTAATCACGACACGCCCATACACTGGACACCCGATGGCGAGCACATCCTGATCTCCGCCAATCGCCACGACGATTGGGAATACGACGCGTTCAATACCGAGATCTACAAGATCCGCGTTGATGACGGCGAGATCCATGAGCTGACCGATCGCAAAGGCCCCGATGGCAGCCTGGCGATCTCGCGCAATGGCCGGTTGATCGCCTATACCGGCTTCGATGACCACCTGCAAGGCTATGACAACGCCCGTCTGTATGTCATGAATGCCGATGGCACAGGTTCGAGGGCGCTCAGCGAAGACTTCGACCGCAACCTGCAAAACCCGCGCTTCAGCCGCGATGGCAAAGGCATCTATTTTCAGTACGACGATCAGGGCAACACGCGTATCGGGTACCTTTCATTGTCAGGCAAGCTGCGCCTGGTAGCCGATTCGCTCGGCGGCACGACGCTTGGGCGCCCATACGGCAAATCGAGTTTCAGCATCGCCGGTCACGACCGGATCGCGTTCACCCAGGTCAGCGCGTATCGCCCGGCCGAGCTCGCGGTTATCGATGGGCGCGGCGGCAAGGCCCGCACACTGACGGCGGTCAATGAGGATTTGTTAGGTCACCGGGAGTTGGGCGCAGTCGAGGAGATCTGGTTCGAGAGCAGCTTCGACCAGCGGCCGGTGCATGGCTGGATCGTCAAGCCGCCGGGCTTTGACCCGGCAAAAAAATACCCGTTGATCCTGGAAATTCACGGCGGGCCGTTTGCCAACTATGGCCCGCGGTTTGCGGCCGAGATCCAGCTTTATGCCAGCGCGGGCTATGTGGTGCTCTATACCAACCCTCGCGGCAGCACTTCCTATGGCCAGGAGTTCGGCAACCTGATTCATCATGCTTACCCGGGCAACGATTACGATGACCTGATGTCGGGTGTGGATGCAGTGCTGGCCAAAGGCTATGTCGATCCGGATCAGCTTTATGTCACCGGCGGCAGCGGTGGCGGCGTGCTGACCGCGTGGATCGTCGGCAAGACGGATCGTTTCCGGGCGGCGGTGGCCGCCAAACCGGTGATCAACTGGTACAGCTTTGCGCTGACCGCGGATATTTACAGTTTCGTTTACCGCTACTGGTTCCCGGGACCGCCGTGGGAACACCAGGACGAGTACATGCGGCGCTCGCCGTTGTCGCTGGTCGGCAATGTGAGCACACCGACCATGCTATTGACCGGTGAGCAGGACCTGCGCACGCCGATCTCTGAAAGCGAGCAGTTTTACCAGGCGCTGAAACTGAGAAAAATCGATACTGAGCTGGTCCGGCTCCCCGGGGCCTCGCACGGTATCGCGACCCGGCCCAGCCAGCTGATCGCCAAGGCGGCGAATATTCTCGACTGGTTTGCGCGCCACAGCGGTAAGCCGGAGAACGACGACGAATGACGGTGGTTAACAGGCTGTTAATCGCGCCAGGCGGCCCGATAGTTTAGCCCCATGCGAATGATCTGCTCGAGCAATTCGGGATAGGAATAGCCAGCCGCTTCCGCGCTATCGGCGAAGTCATCGCCATAGGACAACTCGGGGTTGGCATTCGCTTCCAGCACGACAATTTTTTCATCCTTGCTCAGGCGAAAATCGATGCGCGCGTAACCGCTGAGTTGCAGCGCCTTGTAGACGCGCCGGCCGATTTTTTGAATGCGTTTTTCCAGTTCCGGCGGCAAGTCGGTTGCCCGCTTGCTGCTGATGCCGTATTTCTTCCGATACGCAAGATCCCATTTGACCTTGCGCGTCGCCACCCGCGCGCTATCGGCAGGCAAGCTGCCGAAATCCATTTCCCAGACCGCCAGAGTCTTGAGCCGGTGATTACCCATGACGCCGACATACAGTTCGCGCCCGTCTATGTATTCCTCGACCAGGGCGTCGGTCCCGGTTTGCTGATGGATAAACGCGACCCGTTCACGAACCTTCTCTTCGTCCATGACCCGCGAGGCCTGGGCGATCCCCAGCGACGCATCCTCGGTCGCGGACTTGACCATCAACGGGTAACGCAGTTTTCCCAGTCCTGCGATTCGCCGGCCCGCCTTGGCAATCGTGAAACGCGCCGTCGGTATGCGATGATAAATCATGATTTTCTTGCTCAGCGCCTTGTCGCGCGACAGGAACAAGCCACTGGGATTGCAACCGGTGTAGCGCTGTTTCATTAACTCCAGGTAGGCGACGACATGATGATCGTATGCGGTTACATCGTGAAATTCCTCGAGCAGGTTGAAAGTGATGTGCGGCTTCCATCCCACCAGGGTCTTGCGCAACACGCCCAGGTCATAACGCAGGCCGAGTACCCTGACATCGTGTCCGGCCTTACGCAGCGTGACGCAAACGTCGTACTCGGTCTGACAATCCAGCATCGCCGCTTCGTCCAGATCCGCGGCATGCTCAGGCGGGATCAGGTCCTCGTGCGCCAACACCAGGATGCGCAACTTCTTCATACGGCGATCCTGTACCTGCCGCTGTGCAGGTAGTTGATGATGTGGGTGGATAACATGGCAACCGCCTGTTGCATGGCGACTTCTTCCTGCTGCCCGACCCGCAGGCCCAATTCAAGGCAGCGTTGCTGCATATCGCGCAGCACCTGGTGTACGCCATAGGAATTCTGCCCGGTCCAGAATGCCACGACTTTACACAACTGGCGGCGATGACGGCGTAAAAAAGTTGCGGCCGTCATGGCATTTTTTTTGGCCCGGTGGTTGTCCACGAACAAGCGGCGTAATTCCTGGTCGTGCAGTTCGGCATGATCGATCGCGTACAGCGCGCGCTTCTCCGCGTAGTGATCGCGCAGCGTCATCTTCAGGTTTCTGATCGAAGCGACATGCCGGCGGCTACAGACTTTCGCCTTGCGCCCGGCGATATCGCCCATCAATTCATCGATATATTCGAGCTTGCCCAGCGCCGGCCAGGACCGGTAATCGTGACGCCAGCGCGAGCGAGGCTTGAGCCACACGGCGAAGGTCTCGGCAAAATCCTCGGCCGGGTGCGCCTGCGCGTACCACAACGCCAGGTGTTGCACATAGCGCTTGCTGGTTGGCTTTGGCCGGTAGGATTTCGGGTAAGGCTTACGCGGGTTGCCAAAAACCCGGCGCCAGCGAACGCGGCGGCTCAACCCGAATGCCGTATCCAGGGCGTGGCCCGTTTCATGCCTCAGCAATTTGAGACACCAGCTCTCGCTGCCGCCCTCGACTTCCATCATCATTCTTCGTTCCAGCTTCATCAGCCGCGGATGGGCGAGATGAAAAGCGATCGCGATACCAGGCACGCCATCGGGCGAAAACCACTCCTCGCTAAACCAGCAGTGCGGCCGAAATTCGATCTCGCGGTCGGCGAGCTCCTCGTAAAGACGCTCGACCCGCTGCTCGAGCACCGTGCCTGCTATCGACAAGCCCAGATCGCAAAACCGCAGATCGAGCAGTTCACGGTCCGGCAATGCGGCCCAGTATGGTTGTTTTCTACGCGCCATTTTTTTCTGCTATTACCGCGCTATCAATCACTAGAACTGGCTGGCGACTATCCTGGCCAGCGTGTTCTTCCAATTTTCCGGCAGAGGGCTGGTCAGTTCCTCCGCTGCCGCGAAATCCTTGTCGAATACTTTTTCGATCGCCAGCCTGGCAAACTCCGGGTCCGAGCTGGCGATGTTCATCTCGCGCTGGACCCGGAAACTCATTTTATCCATGTTGGCCGAACCGATGCACAGCCAGCCGTCATAAATGGCCGCCTTGACATGCGACATGCCAGGGTAAACATAGACGCGCGCGCCATATTTCAGCAAGGTGTTGGCAGACACGACGTTGGCCAGATTCATGATCCCGTGATTGCCTTCCATCGGTATGATGACCCTGACATCGACACCGCGCATACGCGCCTTGACCAGCTCGTAGAGTATGGACGAGCTGGAGAAATAGGCGTTCTCGATATAGATATATTTCTGCGCCGTGCGTATCGCCTTGCGCTGGGCATGGTAGATCTCGGATCGCGCCGGCTTGGTGCGCAGCATACGCATCTCGAACTCCCCGGTCTCTGGCAATGCACGTTTTTTCCCCATCCAATGCGCGGCCAGCGCGACATCTCCCAGTATCGACGAGTGCTGCCATTTCCCATCGAAATCGTACTCGATCAGGTCAACCACGGGGCCGGTCAGCTTTAGCATCAGGTCATGCCACTCCCAGCGGTATTCCCTGCCGATGTTCATGCCGCCGATGAACGCGATCTTGCCATCGATGATCGACGTCTTGACATGGTCACCGGCCATCCACGGATTGGTCAGCACCCGGGTTTCAATCGTGGACCCATCTCTAAGATAGCGCGTGATTTCAGGCGGCGCCCGGTACCCGGCTCGCGTGGTTGGGGCCTCTGCTTTTTGCGCCATCTGGTTGCCGATGCCATCCACGGTAATTTTGACCTCGACATCCGCCGATCGTTTTTTCAATAAATCGGCGATCTCAAGAGCGAAATCATCGCGGTCAAAAATATAGGTTCGAATCTTGACCGATGTCTCTGCCTTGTTGATCGCATCGATAAAGTAAGGAAAGAACTGGTCGCCATCGACCAGGATCTCCGCGGTACCGGTGACGCGTTTCGCGCCAAACATCTTGTCGAGAGTGGCTTCCCACTCGACCAGGTCCATACCCGGACCATCGTTGAGCGGCGGAATCGGTTTGTTCTTCAGGGAACGATAGGAAAAAGTGTTGATGAATAACTGCTCGCTGATATCCCACGCGGTGTCCAGTACAAAGAACAACAGGCGCGATACAAAACTGACCGGCCGGTTGAGGGGTTCGAGGCCATAACTGCGCACGATCTGCCAGCCGGTCTTGCCGGCGCTGGTCACCAGGCTGGTCGGCGTACTGCCAAAGGTGAATGGCTCAAGCGACAGGAATCCGATCTGGCCTCGTGAGCGGTCGACTATCAATAGCGGCCTGGCGTGGGGTCCGAGCTCGCCGGTCTTGAACAGCACCTGCTTGCTGCGTACTCCGTTCTCGTCGAGATAGGCGCCAATGATGTCCAGCAAGAGGTCCGCCTGTTTCTCCAGCCGCAGCACGGCGGTCAGCGGAATCCCGATCGGCCACTTCGATCGGTCGGTCTCGGTCACGACGCTGCCGTCCGGGTTCCGGTAGGCGTATATCGCGGTATCGCGGGAATTGATAACGACACCCTGTAATGGCTGGCTGGGTGTAAACGATTCCAGAACTCGCCGGGAAATCTCCTGCCACTGAACCTCGTCCAGCACCGGGATGCGGGTATCGCCGTTATTTTTCTGGTCAACCCTCTCGCGACTGATTTCCTCGATAAAAAACACCGGCAGCCAGTCTGTGTGAATATTGATATCGAACTGCGTGGATCGGGTGGCCTGGCCGCGAAAAGGCTTGCCATCGATTGTCAGATCGAGCAACAAACTGTCACCACGCACCGCTGCAGCGGCGACTTCCAGCTGCTCCCAGACGCGAACCAGTTCGAGGTTTGCTTCCGGATCGAGCCGCGCTTCCTCGGGCACCGTGCCATGGTAATCGGGTCGTGCTGCACAGGCGGACAGCAAACAAACAAGTGCAAGCAAGCCGATGATTCTTGATGCCGGATGCTGCCGTGTCATCGATCCCCCCCAGGCGTCTGCGCAATCAACGCGACGATTCATGAACAAGCCCAACTAGGTCTTTGCCAGGCGCATCGCCGCATCGGCCAGGATCTCTATCGTCAGGTCGACTGTATCGCGGTGAGTGCGAAAATTCAGTATCGCCGCGCGCAGGACGAATTGGCCATTTATGCGCGTCGAGGAAATAAAAACACGGCCATCTTTTTGTACTTCATCGATCAGTTGCTTATTGAACCGGTCGGCGTCACCGCTTTTTGGAATATAGCGATAGGTTGCAACGCTCAATTGCGGTTCTGGCCCGACTTCAAAACCAGGCACTTTTTGAATTTCCCGGTGGAAATATTTCGCCAGCAGCAGTTTTTCATCCAGCGCGGCGCGAAACGGCGCCAGGCCGTGGATCATCAGCGGCAGCCACAGGCGCAGACCCCGAAACGGCCGGCTCAGCTCGGGCGACAGATCGGCTGGCGACATCGTTGCGACATCCTGGACGGCATCCTGCATGTAATGGGCCTGGTAATTGAACGCCTTGTGCATGGCGGCCTGATCGCGCACCAGGACCGCGCCGCTGCCATAGGGAAGAAACAGTCCTTTGTGCGGATCCATGACCACCGAATCCGCGCGCGACATGCCGCCGAGCAACGCCTTTGCCGCGTCGCAAAGTACGAAGAAACCCCCATAGGCGGCATCGATATGCAGCCACAGGCGGTGCTGCCGGCAAATATCGGCCAGGGCATCGAGCGGATCCACGGCGCCGACATCGGTGGTGCCGGCCGAGGCGACGACCAGCCACGGAATCAACGCGCCTTCCCGGTCGGTCTCTATTGCCGCCGCCAGTGCGTCCGGCCTGATCCGGTAGCGCTCATCCAGATCCAGGACACGCAGCACGCACTCACCGAGTCCGGCTACGCGCAGCGCTTTCTCCACCGAATGATGTGCCTGCCCGCTGAGATAAACCACGGTCCGCGGAACATCGACGGCCCTGACCTCGTGCGCCTCCCGCGCTGCGACAATGCCGGCCAGGTTGGCCATGCTGCCACCCGATGTCAGATCGCCGGCCGCTCCTTCCGGAAAACCGATCAGCGAGCCCATCCAGCGCAACAGGCTTTTTTCCAGGCGCACCGCACCGGGACCCGCAAACAGGACCCCCGAATAACGATTGAAGACATCGGCCAGGTAATCGCCCAGGGCGGCCGTGTATACGCCGCCGCCCGGTATATAACCGATGTGGCCGCCGGAGGCCGGGTTGATCCCGGTCTTGTCGACAGCGCATGCCAGGTAGTCAAGCGCCCCGGCAAGTCCGACCGGCTCATCTGCAATGGCGGGTGGCTGCGGCGCCGTTGACGGGTCGTCTGCCACATAAGTCTTCAGACCGGGCAAAGCGTCCAGGAACTGGCTGGCATACGCTTCGACATCACGGTTTAGCGCGGCGCGCTGCTCCGGGTCCGGTTCGAGCCGTCGTGCGATTTCTTCGAGTTTTGCCAGTTCATCAAGCAAGCGTGCGCCCCCTATTCAAATCCCGGCTTTTGTTAGCCCGCAGACGACAGATGTTCTTTTTTTATGCGCTCGAGGTCAACCATTGGCGCAACTCGGCGTTAATTCCATAAACCCGCCAGATAGTGGCCGTTCGTCGCAAGTCTGATTCGCCAACCGGCCTGGCAGAAAAAGGAATATCTCATGCAAAATTATCGACTCAAAATCCTCGCCAGCGTGTTAGTGGCTACCCTGTTGGCCGCCTGTGGCGGGGTCGACGATAACAGCACCGCGGACCAGCCTCCTCTGTCGGCGCAAATCGGGACGATTGCCATTTCGCTGACCGATGGCCCGGATTTTCGTTTCGATGAGGTGAACGCAAGCATCGCCGCAATCCTGTTGATCGGGCCGAATGGCCCGGTCAGTGTCTTGTCGGACCCTGTGACCATCAATCTGCTGAGCCTGGGCAACGTCGCCGACATAATCGCCATCGAGGACGTCCCGGCGGGCCCGTATGGAAGAATCCGTATGATCCTGACCGATCTTGAGCTGATCGAGTATGACGAGAACGGCGATATCGCCGTCAGGATCACGCCACCCCTGCCGGTCGATGGTCGTATCGACCTTTTCCCCAGCGAACCGATCCAGGTCCCGGCCGATGGCCTGCTGCATATCGAACTGGACTTCGACGCGGAAAAATCGATTACCGTGTCGACGACAAACGGTGAAGTGACCGTTCGCCCGGTGATTTTCATACGCACCGATCGCTTTACGCGTCTCGGCAAACTCGCCCGCGTTCACGGCCTGATCGTGCGTCTCGATAGTGACAATCAGCGCTTCGTGCTTTGCCCCAGGCATGTCATTGCCGATGCGGACCATAGCGACGACGATCTGAATTTTGCTCATTGCATCGTGGTCCGGGCGTCTGAAAACACCGGGATCTTCGATTCGCAGGGCGACCCGGCCAGGTTCGAGCAATTGGTTCGCGGTCAGGAACTAACGGCAATCGGGTTCCCGGCGCCATTCGCCGGTATCATCGCCGGCGACGATGCCGATGCCCGCCGGCACATCGCACTGGACACGGTCACGATTGAACTCGGTCGCCCCGGCGCGTTTGCCCACCTGCGTGGAATCACGGCGACCCGGGTCGATCCCGCTACCGGCCGGTTTGGCCTCCTGCTCGCCCCGAACCAGGGATTCACGCCCGGATCGGCAGTCCAGGTTCAGCTACAGGCAGGAACGCGCATTTTCGCACTCGATGGAGCGGAACTGGATGCCAGCGAGATTCAGGCGGAATATCGCGGCCTGGTCGATGGTGTGATCAGCCTGTCCGCCGGCTCACCGGCCGTGGTCAAATCGGCGCTGGTGATCCTGAAACGCACGGCCGACGTTATCGACCGCCTCAAGGGCATTATTTTGCATATCGACCTGGACAACGGTGTACTGCTGATCAGTAGCGAGGTCGGCGATCGTTGTATCGCGACCGGCAGTGAAACACGCATCCTGCTGATCACTCGAGATGCCGTGGAAAATACCCAGACCATCGAACGCGTTGAGCTGGCGGACCTGCGGACCGACCTGGGTGTGCATGCCTACGGCGAGTTCCAGGCAAGTGGCTGCCTGGCCGCCGGCACGTTGGTCGCTTTTACCCTGGAAAGCGCCAGCGACTAGACCAACGGCGAGCTAACAGCCTCCCGGACACGCGCCGGTGCCCGCTCACGCGGTCACCGGCGCTTTTACGCCAGCGGAAATCATTCCGTTTTCAGGTGTCGCTCCATCAACTTGAAAACACGGCGGTACTCGTCCAGCCAGGAATCCGCATGCACGAAGCTGTGCGGGTCCAGCGGATAAATCGCGATTTCGAAATTTTCTTTTTGCAATTCGATCAAACGCTGCACCAGCATCACCGAATCCTGGAAAAAAACGTTGTCGTCCTGCATGCCCGTGGCAATCAGCAGTGGTTTTTGCAAACCCTCGGCGAATTCAATCGGCGAACTGCGCTCGAAAGCCATCGGGTCGATCTCGGGCGTGTTGAGCATGCGCGACGTATAGCCATGGTTGTAATGCCGCCAGTCAACGACGGGTCTGAGCGCAGCGCCCGCGGCGAAAAGACCGGGCGCTCGGAACAGCGCCATGAAGGTCATGAAGCCGCCGTAGGAGCCACCGTAGATACCGACCCGGTCGCGATCCACGTTGTAGTTTTGCACCAGGAAATCCACGCCATCGGCAAAATCCTCGAGCTCCGGATACCCCATGTTGCGATAGATGGCCGTTCGCCAGTCGCGCCCATAACCTTTGGACGCGCGGTAATCCATATCGATGACGATATAGCCGTTTTGCGTCAACAGCGTGTGAAACATGAACTCGCGAAAATAATACGGCCAGCCCAGATGCGCATTCTGGGTGTATCCGGCGCCGTGTACGAACATCACGGCCGGGTATTTCTTGTCTGCGTCGTAATCGACGGGCAGGTAAAGCTTCGAATAAACTGGCCGGTCCACATGGCTCGATGGCACTTCGACGATCTCGGGTATGACCCAGTCGATGGCCTTGTATTGTTCAGAAACCGTGTCGGTCAGCCGCAACGGTTCGGCGCCCGCCTCGGCGTCCTGCACGAAAAGGTCAGGGTGGCGGTCGATGGACGAGTGCGTGATCAGCAGGCGTCGTCCGTCGGGTGACAAAGCAAAACCGTTCACACCGCCGAGCGTGCTTATTTGCGTCAGCTCGCCGCCGGCAGCGGGCACCTTGTAGATCTCGTAGTTACCGGGGTGGGTGCGATTGGCTCGAACATAAATGCTCGTTCCGGAAGCATCGACTTCGGGTTCGGTCACGACGAATGAGCCGCGGGTCATTTGCCGGGATTTTTTCTGGCCGATGGATTTGAGATAAAGATGCGAATAGCCGGATTCCTCGGACAAATACCAGAAGGTTTCGCCATCGGGCATCCAGCCATGCTGATTGTTGTCCCAGTTGATCCAGGCGCCGTCGGTCAGCCGATGCTGCGGTACCAGGGCGGAATTTTCGAAGTCGACGGTCGCCATCCAGCGATCCTTGTTGTCGTTGGCCATCATTTGCAGCAAGACCTGGCTACCGCTGGCGTTCCAGCTAATCTCCAAGACCGTCAGCGTGCGCTGATCCGGCGCCTTGAGTGTTTCCTCGACTTGCTCCTTATCGGCCCCATGCTCGATATGCCACGCGATCGCCTGCCTGCGGATTTTTCTGAGCGGGTCTTTTTTGATCCCCGGCAATACACCCTGATCCAGCTTTTCGAATGATCCGTCCTGCAGATCGACCAGCAAGATATCCTGGCCGGCCGGCGAGTTGCGGTTTACTCTCGGCCGGGTATCGCGAATCTCCGTGTAACCGCTCTCGGTCACATAGTTTGGCATTTTTCCGCTTTGCCCTGGCTCGTCTTTTTCGTTCTCGACGACCAGCACGAGGTAACGACCCGATGGCGACAGGCTGCGGTTGATTTCGCGCAGCTCCGCGCCGAGGTAGATCGGTAACGGCGTGCGGCTGGCATCCGCCCGCTGGACCTCCTCCCCGTGTTTCTCCAGCGAATCGGCCAGGCGTTTGTCCTCGCGAAGCGTCCCGTAGGTGCGCATCTGCTGCTCGTGCAGCACGTCAAACTCCGGGTCGTCCCCCGGTTTTTTCTCCAGCTTTATATCGGCAAGCTGGCGCGTCAGCCCGGTATCGAAATCGTAAACCCGGTACATGCCAGCGCCGACATAGGCAAGCCGGTTTCCATCGGCCATGAATACCGGTGCGCTTGCCGGGTCTGCGGTCGCGGTCAGCTGCCTCGACTCACCCGCCGGCAGGTCACGAGTCCAGACATCGCCTTCCTGGATCCAGGCAACCCGGGTCCGGTCACCGTTATAAACGCGGCTGGCGTTCGAGCTTGCGGTCAGGCCCCGCGCGTCGGGCTCTTGAATCTCCCCGCCGTCTATTGCAACGCGGTACCAGTCACGGATGCGTTCGCCGCGTCTTTTCTGGCTATAGAACACCGCCTCGCCGGAATCGCTCCAGTACGCTCCTTCAGGCCGGTTGCCGATCCAGTCGGGGTCCGCCATGATCTGTTCGAGGGCGGGCCCGGCGATCGCTGCACCGCAGGCAAGCAAGGCCATCGCGATCAGCAGTGCAAAACGTGCTTTCATCATTCTCTCCGTCTCAGGCCGAATCGCGCAGCATAGATTCAGCGGATCGTCCGCCGGCACGGGCAGGCAAGCAAAAAAAGGGCGGCATGCGCCGCCCTGTCAAAGCATCGCTGCGTCAGTAGCTGGCGATCCAGCGATCGATCTTGGCATCGAGTACGCTCAGCGGCAGCGGGCCGTCCTCCAGCACTTGCCGGTGGAAGACCTTGATATCGAAGCGCTCGCCCAGCGCCGATTCGGCACGCGCGCGCAACTCGGATATCTTGAGTTGACCGATCTTGTACGCCAGCGCCTGGCTCGGAATGGCAATATAGCGTTCGGCCTCGGCAACGGCTTTCGCCTCTTTCGTTGCCGAATTGGCATACATGTAATCCAGCACCTGCTGCCGGGTCCAGCCCTGGTAATGCAGACCGGTATCGACAACCAGGCGAATCGCCCGCCACAGCTCTGCATTGAGCGCACCGAAATACTGGTAGGGATCTTCGTACATGCCGATTTCCTTACCCAATGACTCGGCGTACAAGCCCCATCCTTCGCTATACGCGGTGTAACCGCCAAATTTCCTGAACCGCGGCAGGCCCTCGATTTCCAGGGTTAGCGCGCCCTGAAAATGGTGGCCCGGAACCGCTTCATGCAGGAACAGCGCTTGCATGGCCCATTTCGGCCGCGCCTTCAGATCGTAGGCATTGGCATAGAAAACACCGGGACGGGAACCATCGGGCGATGCCCTCATGTAGGAACCGCCCGAGGCAGTCTTTTCGCGAAATGGCTCGACCGCACGAATCTCGTAGTCCGCTTTTGGCAGGCGATCAAAAACCTTGAGCGCCTTCGCGTGCACTTCCTCGCGCAGCGCCCTGTAGCCATCGATGAGCTGCTCTCGTTCGGCAAAATAGAACTGCGGGTCGGAATTCAGGAACTCGAAGAATTCCTTGAGCGTGCCATCGAAATCGACTTCATCCATGACCGCCTGCATCGAGCCATGGATACGCTCGACCTCGGCAAGACCAATCTCATGAATGGCTTGTGCCGACAGGTCGGTGGTCGTCGTGGTCGCAACGAGATACGCATACCATGCATCGCCATCGGGCAAGTCTTTCATGCCGACCGTTGCGCGCGTGGCCGGGAGATACTCATCGCGCACGAAGTCCCGCAGCATGCCGTAAACCGGGACCAACTTGTTCTCGATCGCGTCCCGATAGGCGGCAGTCAATGTCGCCCTTTGATCTTCGCTGAACGATTCCGGCATATTTTGAATCGGCCGGTAGAACAAACTCTGTTCAACATCGTCGACGATGTGCGCGGCCAGTTGCGGCACGACTTTTTCCATCAGTACACGAGGCTGCACCAGGCCTTTTTCCATGCCTGCCCGCATATTGTCCCGTGCCTGGTGCATCCAGATTACAAAACCATCGATGCGACCCAGGAAATCCTGGTAGTCCTTGACCGTCCTGAACGGGTGCAGGCTGGCGCCTGACCCCATTTGCGCGAAGAAATTCGGCGTGCTTCTGAACTGGTTCAACGGCATCAGCTCGCCCGGGAATTTCTCGCCGGCCAGGTTTTCTTCCTGATTACGCTGGAAAATCTGGAAACTGAGCAAATCCTGCCCGCTCAGCCCGCCGGAACCGATCGCCAGCAGGCGATCGAGACACTCGTGCGTCAATGCGGATGTTTTCTCGATATGCTCCGGGCCGATGTTGTTGCTCAAACGGTCGTTATATCGATTGTCGCCGATGAAGGAAGCGTAAATCGGCTTCAGTTCCAGCGAGCGATCGAAACATTCCTCGTACAACTCATCGAGTTGACCGACTTTCTCACCGGCCGCCACCGGCACTTGATCCTGGTCATGTCCCGTACCGCCGCACGCGGCCAGAATCAGCGGAAAAAGCAGGCTGGTAAATCGAGCGATTTTCATGTGTGTTCCCCTTGCAGCCACCGGCTGGCACCCGGATAAAGGCCGGCAGACTATCACAGGAAGCGGAGCATGCGGCAGCATTATAAGGTGGTGCGTTGGGCCAATCTGACAAAACGATGTTTTCCAGCAAGGCGGCCAGGGGTTATCCTGTACAGACCCGCCAGGCACAACCGGGGCAAAAAATCATGCCAAAATTTGTTACTCCCGAAAACAACAAGAAAGCGATGTTCCCGGTTTTCCCGGTGCCCATCTATATCAATCGTCTGACCGACGACCAGGAATTCAACCAGCAACTGGTAAGCAAGGTCGAGACACTGAGGAACTCGGATCCGGAAGGTGTGGAAATCTGCAAAAAAGAGTACCGGACCGGCTATACCTCTTTTTTCAGCCGCAACCAGATCCAGAAGGACGCGGAGTTTGCCGAAATTGCCGAGCAGATATTGCGCCACGGCCGTTGCTTTGCCCGGAGCATGGGCTTTTCGACCGAGAATCCGCCGCTGAACCTTATAACCATGTTCGGGACTATCACCGTCAAGGGCTGCTACCACGAAGTGCATCGTCACCGGAACAGCCTGATCAGCGGCACCTATTACGTTTCAGCAAACAAGACCTCTGCCCGAATTGCTTTTCTCGACCCAAAAGCCGGCTTTCGCATGCACGAGCCGGGCGGCCACACCGGGCAAACCATATTCAGCAACCTGGAGTTCTCGGTGCAACCGCAAACCGGGATGATCGTCATGTTTCCCTCCTACCTCGAGCATTGGGTGGAAATGCAACAAAACGACATCCCCAGGATCGGCATTACTTTTAACCTGGACCTGGTCAGGGACGAAGACTGCTGATCGCCACTGCCGCGAGGAACACGGACCGATACCACAAGCCATGAGCGCCGAATCAGCACAACAAGCCTTTGCGGAAGCGGAAAAAGACCTGCGCGAAGGCAGGCAGCGTCAGGCGGAACAGCGCCTGCAAGAACTCGCTGCGTCGCAGCCGCCGTTTGCCCCGGCTTGCTTCAGGCTCGCAATGCTCGCGTTTCGGCGCGGTGACACCAACTCCAGCCTAAGCCTGCTGGATGCCGCAACGGAGGCCGAGCCAGATGTAGCCTCCTATCGATATCGGCTGGCCTTCGTGCAGCAGCATCTTGGCATGAACGAGAAGGCTGCTGATAACTTTGCCCATACCGCCCGCCTGGACCCGGAGAATGTTTCTGCGATGATCAAGGCCGGCATGCTGTATACCGCCAAGGGACAAAAAGAAACCGGCGCGGAGTTGCTGCAGCGTGCGGTATTGACCGAGCCGGCACTGGACAAGGCAGCCACCAATACCAAAATGACACCGGCGGCCCGTCAGGAAATCGGTTCTGCGCTACAGGCACTGAACAAGCATTACAAGCGGATGAACCAGCAGATTCTCGACGAACTTGCCGGCAAATACCCGGCCAAGGAGCGCGACAGGTTCGAACGCGCCATGCGCATCCTGTATCGCGAGGAGCAAGCCGAATACAACCACCCGATGCAACGGCCGGAGTTCCTCCTGATTCCGGGCATGCAGGCGACGCCATGGTTCGAAAGGGAGGATTTCGACTGGATACCGCGGGTGGAAGCCGCCTACGATGACATTCGTGGCGAACTGGACACCTTGCTCGAACAACAGGCCGAGTTTTCCCCTTATATCGTCGCGAACGAAGAACGCACGGACCACAGCAAGACCCGGAGAGGTACTGACTTTTCCTCGTTGGTCGGCTCGCATGTATGGACATCCTTCCATTTGACCAAGGCCGGCGTGATTTCCGAAAATTACACGCGCTGTCCAAAAACGATGGCCGTCATGGAGTCGCTGCCTTACCCCGAAGCCGAAGACTACATGCCCGAAATATTCTTTTCACGGTTGCAGCCTGGCGGCCATATCATTCCCCATTACGGGCAAATGAATTTCCGGTTGACCGTCCACCTCGGGCTGATCATTCCCGATGGCTGCGGAATCCGGGTTGGCGAGGAAACCCGCCACTGGGAAGCCGGTAAAGTACTCGCCTTCGATGACAGCTTCGAACATGAAGCCTGGAATCGCGGCGACCGCGAACGCATCGTGCTGATCTTCGAAGCCTGGCATCCGGATATTCGACAGGCCGAGATTGACGGCCTGCAGATGTTTTTTCGCCAGCGGGCCGAGTGGCTGCGCCGCTGCCAGCCTGGCAGCAAATCAGCCTCTATGGAGAACGATAATGGAACAGACTGATCCGGGCGGAAACCCCCTGGTGGACTTCCTGTCGGACAAACTTCTGCCTTTATTTTCGGTACTGGGTCCGCACCGGTTGATCCAGGCCGCGGTCATCGTCCTGCTGTCATGGATACTGTCGCGCATCGTTGATCGTGTCCTGTCACGGGTCATCGGGCGCTGGACATCGCGGACAAAGAATACTTTTGACGACAGCCTGATCGAGATCCTGCATCGGCCGCTGCGCTTGTCGATAATTCTCATCGGTCTCGGCGTTGGGACGCTGTGGCTCAAAATGCCCGCCACCCCGACATTCGCGACGCTGGCCATACTCAAGACCATCGCCATTATCGTCTGGCTGCAATTCTTCATGCGGTTCGCCCGCATGCTGATTGGCTACCTGAGCAATCAGCAGCATTCGTTCAACATCGTGCAGCCACGCACCCGGCCTTTACTGATCAACCTGGCCATCATCGCCTCGGTCGCAATCGGGATTTACATGGTTATGCTGGCATGGAATATCAATGTCACCGCCTGGCTGGCATCCGCCGGAATCATCGGACTGGCCCTGAGCTTCGCCGCCAAGGACACGCTGGCCAATCTTTTCGCCGGCATGTCGATACTCGTGGATGCGCCTTACAAGATCGGCGACTTCATTGTCCTGGATTCAGGTGAGCGCGGCGAAGTAACGCACATCGGCATGCGCAGCACGCGGCTGCTGACCAGGGACGACGTCGAAGTCACCATCCCCAACGGGGTCATGGGCAACAGCAAGATCTTCAATGAAAGCGGCGGCCCGCATGAGAAATATCGCATCCGGGTCGCGGTCAGCGCAGCCTACGGTTGCGATATTGACCTGGTCAGAAAAGTGCTGATGGACGTAGCGCTGGACTGCTCCGATCTTTGTCGAAAACCGGAAGCACGGGTGCGCTTCCGCCGATTCGGCCCATCGGGTCTGGAGTTCGAACTGCTGGGCTGGGTCGAGCAGCCGGTGCTCCGCGGTCGTATCCTGGACCAGCTACACCAGCAAATCTACAAGGAATTCAATAAACACCAGATCGAGATTCCGTTTGCCAAGCAGGATCTCTATATCAAGGAGTTTCCCGGCAGGAAGTCGGACTAGCACGCCTGTCACCAGGGATCGCGGACTCCGGGCGCTGGCCCGGGCACTTACCGCCATCGTGACATGCGGGCCAAACAGGCTGATTTTCAAGCCTTTTTCCATGCCCACCGACTGTTCAAAATGTGACAAGCATCGCATCACTGCGAACGCGCGTAATACAATATTTGTCATAATCAATCAGCCAGGGATGGAGCGGTGAAGCCGTAACGCCAACACACGCCGGCAGACACCGACAAAGGACAGGCCCAATATGGATGGCATGGAACAGGCAAAGACGGTAGAAGACGTACGCCGCGCAGCGAGAAAAGCGTTGTCGCGCCTGTCTCGTACCTTTGGCGAATGGGAAACACTGATCTCCGCGCTGAAGGCCGATCTCAGCGATCAGCAATCACTGACCCGGGAACTGCGCAAGCAAGTAAAGCACCTGCCGACCAACGAGCAGATCGAATTTCTCGACGAGAAAATTGCCGGTCTGAAAAACGATTCCAAAAAACACAAAAACAATCGTAAGCTCGCCGAGGAAAATCGCGACGACTGGAAAGCCGAGTCGTCACGACTGCAGAAAGATCTGAAAAAGAAGGTCAGGGAGATTTCCCGGCTGGAAGCGCAAGCCAGGAAACCGGTTGATTCTTCCGGGACGGAATTTACCGCGGTAGCTGATGCGGTCAGGACCGAACTCGAAACCGAAAAAACATTTTCTCGCGAACAGGCCGAACAGATTAGCCGTCTCCGCAAAGACCTCGTTGAATTGCGGACCGAGAGACAAGCGCTGGAGCGGAAACTGGATGAGTTGCAGGCTTCGCTGGACAAGCAGGCGAGGGACAACAACGCGTTTGAGGTCAACGAGAAAAAAGTACAGGAGCTGCGCGGCGATCTCGAGTATGCCCGTGCGCAGTTGGACAAACAGGAAAGGAACGAAAACGCGCTCGAGGCCAACGAGAAAAAAGTACGGGAGCTGCGCGCTACACTCGAACAGGCAAACAAGCAGATCGACAGGCTAAAAGACAAGCGAACAGACAGCCACATAGAGTTAGAGGCAAATGCAAAGCAGACCCAGGAGCTTCGCAAGGAACTTGAACTGGCCCGCGGGCAACTGGGCAAGCTTTCCGAAATGGAGGGCACGCTCCTGCAAGCCGATGAGACGGCCAGCGAAATTCAGAAAAAAATCGCATCGCTGGAGTTTAATAATCGGGCGCTGAAAAAAGGCACGGATCTATTTCTCAAGGAGAAAGCAGAGGCCCGGGCCACGATCAGTGAATTAAAACAAACCGTTGAGGAAATAAAGGTCAAAGTCCGGATGGCGGAAGCGCGCCTGGCGCAAGCCCGGGCCGGTGAGGAATCGGCGGGTGAAGACACGCTGAGCATGAGCGCGATTCAGTCTCGCGACATTCGTTTCCAGATTCAAAATGAGGAACTGCGGGTAAAGCTTGGCAATCAGCGCATGGACCTGGACAAGTTCCAGAACGCGGCAAAAGCCGCCACCCAACGTTACCAGGAACTGAAAACCAGTAACCAGGCGCAAAAGGAATTGATCGAAGAGTTGCAAGGCGATATAGACAAACATAACAAGGACCGCGCCGACAACAGAAAGAGCGATGTCCAGGTTTCACAGCTCAAGGCCAAGATTGATGAAAAACAGAAAATGATTGAAAGCCTGCAGGCGGAAATTCTCAATCAGAAAGCGGGTGGCATGGACAAATCAGGGCCCCTTGATGCCCGCGATGAGACCCAGACATTCAAGCTGAATGCAGATCAGCTGGCAACGGCGGACTCGCTCGCCGGCAAGGACCAGCAGCTTCAAATCGCTGAACTCAAAGGCCAGCTGGCGAAAAAAGAGCTTTCCATGAAAGTGGTACAGAAGTCGCTTGCTGAGCTTCGCAATCGCTTTCACAAACTCGCCAGTCAAGAGCGGGGCGATAATACGATCGCCATGCCGAGGGCCAACGCGTTCAGAGCAGATGAAACCTCAGCGACGCAAGCAAGCGGTCAGCCCGATACAGGCAGCGACAGCAGCGCTGAGATTGCAGCCACTGTTCAGATCAGGCGCCCCGAATTCGACTGAATCGCCAGCATCCAGCTCAGCATCAGAACAAACAAAACCAACATCACCAATATCCTTTGCGCCGGTGCAGAGAGCAGGATTCGCTTTCCCGCCGCACCATAGGCGACTCCAATTGCCAGACCACAGACAAAGCCTGTCAGGTGAGCCACCACGTCGGTTCGCTCTCCGCCGGCGCCCGTATAGGCAAGCAACGCGATGCCGGCAAATATTGGCGACCAGCGTCTGAGCAGATTTTCATCGGGTCTGCGCCATCGCCTCCAGGTGAATGCGGATAACAACCCCAGCGCCGCAAATATAGCGGTCGAGGCGCCGATCGAGCGATGACCCGGCCCTTGCAACCAGGCATTCAGGTAGTTCCCGAGCGAACCGCCAAGCAGAATACCGGCCCAGGCCAGCCCGGTACCAAAAAGCTGCCCCGCGAAATAGCCAAATGCGCCGCCAAACACCAGGTTCCCAACCAGGTGGGCCAGGTCCAGGTGCAGCGTCAGCGCCGTTACGCTCCGCCACCACTGCCCCGACAACACAGCCGTGGAATCCATTCGTCCGCTGTCCAGCCAGGCTACAGCGAAACTCTGGTGACTTTGCCAGTATGCAAACACGATCAACAGCGCGACATAAGCTACGACACCGGCGATGCCGCTGGACTGTCTTGGCGCCGGCGGGGGTTGGGGAACCGGCTTGCGGATCTCGCTCAGATAGGCAAGGAGTTGTTCGTTCGCCCGGTTCGCGACCGGTCCGGGCACCAGCAACGCGTGCCGGGGTTCGGCGGATATCTTGCAATCGATAGCCAGCGCCTGTAGTACCAGCGCCAGTTCCTGGCAGACAGCCAGCGACCGGCACTCGAATACCACGACCCAGTCGCCGTCATCGGCCAAGGCCCGGTCTTCCTGTTGCCAACTCATCGGCCGCGCTCAACTGGCGACCCAGAAAGCGAGGCGGGCAGTCAACAAAGCCAGGTAATTACCAATCGCATAACCGATCAGGGCCATCAGTATCGCTACCGGCACAAGACTCTCCTTGTGATATGCAGCAACGACTGGTGCGGAAGCGGCGCCCCCGATATTTGCCGCCGAGGCAATCGCCGCGCTGTGCACATCGACCCGGAACAGCCACGCGCCCGCCAGGCAAAACGCGCCGTGGATACTGATCCAGATAAAGGCTCCGAGGACAAACGCCGGCGCTTGCCCGAGTCCTTCCATCGATGCTCTCGCACCCATGCTGGCGACGAATATATAAATTATTGCCATCGCGATGTTGTGCGATCCGGCTATTTCCCTGGCGGGAGTAAAGGACAAGGCCAGCGCAAAAGTCGTAACCAGCAGCAAATTCCAGGTCGATGTCGACAATACCGGTGGAAATTCGGGTAGCGACGGCGCGATCCACGCCGCGAGCCAGGTGACGCCAAACGCGATAAATGCCAGGAACAGGTAGTCGCGCATTTCCGGCGGCGAGTCGTTGCTGTGCAATTCCAGGGCCGCCTTCTCCATCTCGGCCACCCGGGTGTCCGATACCTTGGTCCAGCGGTTAAAGCGCTCGGCAAACGCCTTGGACCCCAGCAAGATTGGCAGCCAGACTACATAGACGAGATTGTCGGCGAGAACCGCCAGACCCAATTGCTCGGGCGATGTGTCCAGCGCGCCGGCCACGGCCGCCATGTTGCCGGTGCCGCCTATCCAGCTTCCAGCGAGCGCACCCCACCCCTTCCAGGCATCTTCCGCCAGCCAGCCGTGCACAACCATAAAAGAAACCACACCACCGACGACCACCCCTACGCTACCGAGCAGCATGACCAGGACACCCTTACCCATCACCCGTACCGCGGCTCCTATATCGACCGACAACAGCATCAGGGTGATAAAAACCGGCAGGCCGAAATCGCGCATACCGGTGTACACAACCGACTCGGCGGGCATGATACCCAGGTTGTTCAACAGTACCGGGGTGGCATATATGAAAAGCAGCGGTGGAAACAGGTTGAAGACTTTCCAGCCGGTGCTTTTTTCCAGGTAAAAGAAAAAAGCGGCCACGGTAACCAGCGCGAACAAGACGCCGGTCGGCGATTGAATCATTGCTGTTCCTGTTGCCACTGATTTTTCTTCCTGCTGATTCGGCGCCGGCAAACCGGTCTTCGATAAACCGTCAATGCGTGGGCAATGGCGAGCAAGCATACCTGGAAACCGCTGGCCTGCATGCTTCGCCAGGACGCAGCCCGCTGCCAATGCGCCCCCGCCAGCATGACTTTCCTCCAGCCCATGTCAAGAGAGCCCTGTATGTATCCATTGCTTGTCGATCCGCCCTTTACAAACGGAAATAATCCAATAAGCTGCTTGCAATATCATCGAATGCCGGAATACGCCAATGATCCCAAAGCAAGTGACACTGCCAGCGAGCCTGTTCCTGATCATGGCGCTGGCTCTGGCCGGATGCAGCGGCAGCGACGATGTGGAAGCGCCGGTTGGTGCGGCAAACACGGCAACCGATTCCTCGGCGCAAATCGCAGCCAATAAAATCCAGTGGTTCGAAGGTTCCACTGCGGAGGCATTTGCCAAAGCAAGAAAGGAGGGTAAGCCGTTGTTCTTGTTTTGGGGTACGGACTGGTGTCCGGATTGCAGCCAGGTCAAGGCCACAATTTTTAGCGGTCGTGAATTTATCGCGAAATCCAGGTTGTTCGTCCCGGTTTATCTGGATGGCGATACCGAGAACGCCCAACGCACCGGGGAAGAATTCGGTGTCAAAGGCTACCCGACCATGATGGTATTCTCGCCGCAAGGCGATGAAATAACCCGTATCCCCGGCGGCATTGGCAGCAAACGTTATAACAACGTACTGGACCTGGCCCTCAACGATATTCAGCCGGTGGCCAGACTCGTCGAACGCGTTACCGGAGGCGGGCCAGCGCTGAACAAGAACGAATACCGTCTGCTGGCTTATTACAGCTGGGACCAGGACAACGAGAGAGCCCTGGCCGGCAAAAACAAGCTCAAACTGTTCGAGAACCTGTCTGCAATCTGTCCGCCGCCGCTAACCGAAACATGCAGCCGAATCGACATCGAGTACCTGTCCACGCTTGCCAGGGCGATTGCTGATGACGACAACCCATTTGCGCTCAGTGAAAATCTGAAGAATAAAGCATTGAAAAAACTTCGCTCACTTCTTCAGGACAGGAAACTGGTCCTGGTCAACCTCCAATTCGTGCTGTCGTCGTCGGCAGAAATGGCAAGAGCATTTACCTCCTCGCAAAGCCCGCGCCGCGCCTCCTTGCTGGGTCTGTGGGACCAGGCTCTCAAGATTATCGCCGCCGATCCAAAAGTTTCCCTGATGGATAGACTGTATACCAGCCGTGGCCGCCTCCGAATGGCCAGGATCGATGGCCCGGAACAGCCGCTGTCGCCCGAATTCCAGCAAAGAATAGCCGATCATATCGACTGGGCCGACCAGCAGGCCATTAGCCCCGATGAGCGCCAGGCGGTTATTGACGCCGCCTGGAATATCCTGTCGGCAGCGGGCATGGATGAGAAAGCGACTGAACTGATTACCCGGGAACTCGGGAAATCGAATGCGCCATACTACTTCATGCCCTTTCTGGCCAAACTCGCCGAACGCTCTGGCAATATTGACGAAGCAGTCGACTGGCTGCGGCGAGCCTATGACGAATCGAGCGGTTCCGCCACACGATTTCAGTGGGGGTATAAATACATCACCGGGCTGCTCAGGCTGGTGCCGGCCGATATCGGTCTGATCGAAAAAGAAACCATTCGTGTTTTTGATGAACTCGATGGCCACGAAAACGCTTTTTATCAGCGCACCAGGCAAAGACTCGGCAAGCTCGATGCGAAATTCCGCGAGTGGAATGCAGATGGCGCGAACGACAAAAGCATTCGCCTGATTTACACGAAAATGCAAACCATTTGCTCGTCGATTCCCGAAACCGACGAGTCACGCACCACCTGCGATTCCTTTCTGGCCGAGGCCTGAGCGACAGCTGTTCAGAAACTCCTGGTTTCTAATCGGGAATTATTTCGGCATACGGATCCAGTTTTTCGAAGCCAGGAATAGCAACTGAGTACTTGTATATGCCCTCTGTGGCATCATCCGGAACGTCGATCAGGATGAGGTCTGTGCTGTCGGTATTTGTTTTGTTGAGCCAGCTACTTGGGGCGCCAACTGGGGAATCCTCATGCTTAATAGTGACATCACCCATTGTCTTCCGCGGCGGCACAATTCGAAGTATTAATCTACACCCCTTTTGTACATCGACCGATTCCGGTTGGACCTTCAGTTCCAAGGCCTCTGCCTCTATATTGATGGTCGCGAACCCGTGTATACATCGAACTTCCGTTCCCTTCTTCGGTTTCTTTTTGATCTCGATCACGTTCTTTTTGATCTCGATCACGTTTTTTTTAATCTCGATCACGCCTGACCCAATCAGGGCTAGCCCGACGATTCCGGCGGACGCCAGTCCGACGGTGAGAATGGCTTTTTTATTCATCATATGCCTCCTTGAGCGGTCCTTGTGTTCATCCGGGTAAGTCCGGCTGTGCTCCGCTCTTTTTTTACGACTAATTTTTCTCCGAGCTTTTGAGTAGAGCCTTGAACCGCGGCTCGTTTCGCAATGATTCCAGATAGGGCTCGGAAGCAATCAATTTGACTGGGTAGCCCATTGCCGCCGCTGTTTCCAGGTCTGCCAGCGCCTCGGATGTTCGATCCTGTCTGAGATTGATCAGCGCCCTCATGAAATACAGGTAAGGATCGGATGGCGTTATACCCACAGCCCTGGCGATCAGTTCATTCGCTTCACTTGGCTTGCCCAGCATCGTCTTTATCCACGCGGCACCCAGAAGTACCGACGGAGCATTGGGATTGACGCTCAATCGCTGATCGACCAATTCCTCGGCTTTGGCAAAAGCGCTGGTCGCACTGCCCTGGCCCTCCTCGAAATACAAGGCGTCGCCCAGATTTGACCAGACCAGGTGATTGTCCGGCGCCATACGAACCGCCTCATTGTGAGTGGCAACTGCCTCGTCATACCGGTGCAGGTAGTAATACAGCAGCCCGAGGTTGGAATACGTTGTGCGTTGCGGACTGATCTCGAGGGCCCGTGTAAACGCTGCGATCGCCTGGTAAAAATCGCCGGACAACATCAGGGCAGTACCCAGGTTGGTGTAGCCAGTCGAGTTTTTGGTATCCAGTAACACGATTTTCCGGAATTCCCTCGCCGCATCGGAATATCTGCCGTTGCGGTAGAGGAAACCGCCATAGGCATTGTAACTGGACCAGTTC
This sequence comes from Pseudomonadota bacterium, assembly GCA_022560735.1. GTDB lineage: Bacteria > Pseudomonadota > Gammaproteobacteria > Steroidobacterales > MnTg04 > MnTg04. Next base: position 28,843 of record JADFSO010000001.1, on the reverse strand, counting down.
CCCGGCTGCAGATCCATAGCCTTTAGAAAATACTCTTCCGCTTTGTCTATCCGCTTCGTCCGGGCGAAAATCCTGGCCAGCCCAGTCAGTGCGGGAACATCGTTTTCGTTGATAGACAGTGCCTTGCGATAGCTGGATTCCGCCTCCGCGTCCTTTCCGGTCTGCCGGTAAAGATCTCCCAATGCCTCGTACACAACATACAGATTCGCGTTGACTGCCAGCGCGTTGGCACAGGCTGTCTCGGCCTGGTTGATAAAACCCGACTCATCGAGCGCCAGGTAACCCGCCGTATAGGTTTTGCAAAGACCCGCGTAAGCCGCCGCGTATTCCGGGTCTTCCACCAGCGCCCGGTCAAACCAATCCAGGGCTTCTTCGATGCTCTGCCTGCTTTTTGGCCGGTAAAAAGCTTCCATGCCGCGCCGGTAAAGTGCGTAGGCGTCAAGATTCACTTGGTAAGACAAGGATTCGGACAGCGCTTGCGTTTCCGCAGGCAAGGCTACGCGCAGGTGGGCCACCGTCAACCGTGCAATTTCATCCTGCATGCCAAACCATTCGTCCAGCCTGCGATCGAAGCTTCTCGAAACCAGGTGAAACCCGGTTTCCGAATCGATCAGCTGGACGACCACCCGCAGCCGATCGCCGACCACGCGGACACTGCCTTCCAGGTAATGTGCGACCTTTAGCCGTGAGCGCACCTCATTCGACGTGGAATTTGCCGCCAGCGACCAGGCATCACCGCGTGACGAAACCTTGAGACCCGGGACGCGCGCAAGCCGATCGAGCACGTCCTCCGCCAGCCCATCGCTGAAAATGCGCCCGTCATCGCTGCCATCGATATTCAAAAACGGCAGGACCGCAATCGTGTGGGGCTCAACCGGTATCTCGGTGACCGGGGCCAGCTCGAATTCAGCTTGCAATCGCACGAACGGCAAAGGCCTGACAAACAACTGGTAAACGGAAAGCAATGCCCCGGCAATGACCAGAGAAACCAGGAAAATGACGTAACTTTGACTAAAAGACTTCTTATCGGGGTGTTTCCCGGCCCCCGTATCCATGGACCAGCGACCTTCGGTAAATTCCAGCCACCAGGCCAGCACGAGCGCGATGGGAAGCCCGCCGAGCACCATATAGATCATGAAGGTCGCCGACCACAATGGCAGCCACGGAATCCTGTCAACGACCACATCGGCGACCTGCAGCAACAACCAGCCGATGATGAGATAAGTCAGCCCCGCCCTGACCACGCCCCTGCGCAACAAGGAATTGAACAAGGGAAAGTTGCTACTGGCGCCGGGGATCTCGAGTAACTGAGCGCCGGTGGCATCGTTCGGCTGCGGGTCCGCCACCCGGACATCGACGACCAGCCGGTATCCACGGGTCGGCACGGTCTGGATATATTTTGGATCGTCCGGATGGTCATCCAGCGCGTGCCGCAACTCACTGATCGCATGACCCAGCGCTTCATCGCTGCCGTGGCCATCGCCCCAGACTTTGTCGAGCAATTCCTGCCGGGTATACAGCTCACCCGACCGGCTGGCCAGATGCAGCAACACTTCAGATGCCTTGGATGGCAAATGCCGGGGGGGACCCTTGCCTGTCACCCGCCCTTTGAGCGGTTCGACCAGCACATCACCCAAATAAAATCCGTGCAATAATGCGTTGCGCACGTTTTTGGTCCTGCGCTCTCAGATATCCAAGCATAGCAGTAAACCCGGCGCCTTGCGGGCGACGGCGGCGGATGCAGTGTGGCGTACCAGTGCCTGATGCATGCGGGCCCTCGTTTGACAGGGGAAATCGGGTCGCATTTGCAGGAGAATTCGGTATGCTCAAAGCTGGTACACCCGATCGGCATGATCTAAAAAGGGATAATGTGCAGTGCAGCAAGAACAGTCCCTAGTCCTGTTGATTACAGACAACCGCAGGATCAAGGACCTGGTGGTTGGTGCGATCGAAACACCGGCGGGTCAAAGCTACCGGGTTGAAATGAGCGGTACGCTGGACGAGGCGCTTGACAGCCTGACAGACCATGATCCGACGGTCGTGCTCCTGGATATCAATCTTCCCGACAGCCAGGGGCTGTCAACTTACATGATGCTCCAGTCCAGGTCGGCAAAAATCCCGGTGATTACGCTGGTCGGCAACCAGGAAGAGGCGCTTGGCGAAAATACGGTCGCCAAGGGCGCCATCGAATACATCAACTGGCAAACGGCGACCCAGGACCTGGTTACCCGCAGTTTGCGTTATACGACGGAGAGAACGCATACGCTCAAGCAACTGCAGGCATCGGAAACCAAGTATCGGGAATTGTTCGAATCCGTCGTCGCCGGTGTTTTCCAGACCAGCCCTGAAGGCCGCTTTATTTCAGCCAACCCGGCGCTGGTCAGAATGCTGGGCTATGACGCCGAAGATGAATTGCTCTCGCTGGATATTACCCGCGATGTATACATGTATCCCGAAGACCGGACCAACTGGCGCAAGGCGATTGACGAGGAAGGGAAGATACGCAACGCGGAGTTGGTGCTCAGAAAAAAGGATGGCAGCAAGATTGTCGTACTCGAGAATTCGCGCGCCGAAACCGATGAACGAGGCCGGCTGATTTATTTCGAGGGAACGCTGACAGATATTACCGAAACCCACGAGCAGTCTGTCCAACTGTCCTATGAAGCGAGTCACGACCCTTTGACCGGCGTGTTCAACCGGCGTGAATTCGAGCGCCGCCTGCAAAGCCTGCTGGATAACATCCACGTTCAGCCAGGGCCGCACGCTATCTGCTATATGGATCTCGATCGTTTCAAGGCGATCAACGACAACTGCGGCCACGTTGCGGGCGACGAATTGTTGCGCCAGGTCGCGGAGAAACTGCAATCCCGGGTCCGCCACGGCGATACCCTCAGTCGACTGGGTGGCGACGAGTTTGCATTGATACTCCACGACTGCGGCGAGGAGGACGCGGTGCGCGTCGCCGAAGGGCTCAGAACCATGGTCGATGAACTCCGCTTTTCCTGGAGCGGTCAGATTCATACGATCGGCGCCAGCATCGGAGTCGTGCCCATCTCGCCGGAGCGGAGACGTATCAGCGAAGTTATGGGCGCTGCCGATGCAGCCTGTTACCGCGCCAAGGATTCAGGAAGAAACCGGGTCCATCTTTACGTCGAGGACGATGCCAGTGCTTTGCGAAGGCTTGGCGAACTCGGCTGGGTAACCAGAGTCAAGGCGGCGCTGCAGGAAAACCGCTTTCACCTTGCCGCGCAGCCGATCAGGCCGCTGGCGGACGGAGCCGATTTTTTCCACTATGAGTTGCTGGTCAGGATGCTGGATGAGGATGGCCGGGAAATCCCGCCTGGCGCTTTCTTCCCGGCCGTCGAACGCTACAACCTGTCTATCCGCATGGATCGCTGGATTGTCATCAAGGCTCTCGCCTGGCTCACGGAAAACAACCTGCTGATGCATGACAGCAGCAAGTTTTTCATAAACCTGTCGGCCGATTCGATTGCCGACGCCGGTTTTGCCGAATCTTTGTCCAGGCAAATCAGCGAAAGCGGCATCCCCGGCAGGAAATTGTGCTTCGAGATTTCCGAAAACATCGCCACGGAAAATCTTTCGGCAACCAACCGGTTCATCAGCAAACTGAAGGACCAGGGATGTGAGTTTGCGCTCGATAACTTTGGCAACGGAATATCTTCCTTCGCCTATTTGAAAAACCTCGCCGTTGACTATGTCAAGATCGATGGGGTCTTTGTCCGCAGTATGGGAGACGATGAAATAGACTGGCAGATGGTCAAGTCGATCAACGAAATCAGTCATGCCATGAAGAAGAAAACGATTGCCGAGCATGTGGAGTCGGAAAAGGTCATCAAGAAACTGCAAAAATTAAAACTGGACTTTGCGCAGGGATATGCAATCAGCCGACCGTTGCCCATCGATCAGATCATCCCGGCAAAAAAATAAAATGGCCGGGAGCCGTTTCATTCGGTCCGCAGCGCTTCCACCGGGGTCATCGCCGCGGCGCGGCGCGCAGGTGCAACGCCAGCCACCAGCCCGATCAAAATCGCGGCGGACTCTGCCACAAAAATGAAATATAGCGGTGTATGTACCGGCAGCGAGGGAAGCAGCTGGTTGATCAGCGATGCGCCTCCCCAGCCGAGCACCAGCCCCGCAAACCCGCCTGCCGCCGCCAGCAGCATGGCCTCGCCGAGGAACAACGTGAGTATCTGTCCCTTGCCTGCTCCCAGCGCCCTGAGCAATCCCACTTCGCTGGTCCTCTCGCTGACCGATATCGTCATTATGCTGTATATGCCGACGCCACCGACCAGCAGGGAAATACCACCCAATGCTCCAACCGCAAAGGTCAGCACGCCCAGAACCGAGCCAAGCACGTCCATCATTTGCTGCTGCGTCGTAATGGTCACGTCTTCGCCGCCATGACGTGAAATCAACATCCGCCTGATACTCGCGACCAGTTCGTCTATCGGCGCATTTTCCACGTACAAAATATCGATTTCCATCAGGCCTTCGCGGCCGAACAGGTCAAGACCGCGGGCAGCCGGCAGGAAAATCGTGTCGTCCAGATCGAAACCCAGCATCGTACCCTTTGGCTCCATGACGCCGACCACCCGGTAACGGTCGCCACCGACGCGGATGCGCGCACCCACCGGGCTCTCTTTCAGAAACAGTTCCCTGGCCAGCTTGCTGCCCAGTACGGCAACCGCACGCGGATTGCGGGGATCGTCCGGCGGCAAGAAACTGCCGCTGGCGATATCGAAGCGGAACACTTGCGGAAAATCCGGTGAAACGCCGTAAACGGTTGTGCGACGCTGCAAGCGGCCAAACTTGATCTCGGCGTTACCCTGGACCATGGTCACGACACCTTCGACGTATGGCAGGCGCCGCAATGCTTCGGCATCGTCGATGGATAACGGTCGAACACTGCCAAAAACACCGATCGACGCGCCCATGGTCGTCGCCTTGCCGGGATTGATAGCGATGATATTGGTGCCAAACTGCGTGAACTCGGACATCACAAAGCGGTGAATGCCCTCACCGATGGATGTCAGCAGGACGACGGCAAAAATTCCGATCGCGATCCCGAGCGTGGTCAGCGCCGAGCGCAGGCGATGCGCCGTAACCGCCCTGGTGGCAAGCCGTACCATATCCGCGGTTCTCATCTCAACCGCCCCGGAGCGCTCGCACCGGGTCCATTTTTGCGGCCCTTCGAGCCGGCAGCATACCGAAAAAAAGGCCGCTGAAAATAGCCGTTACCATGGCCGCCGCTACCGCCCACCACGGCGGCATGAAGGTTAACGTGGGGTAGACGATACCCAGAAACCAGGCGCCGCCATAGCCAAGCACAAGCCCGAGCAACCCGCCGCCAAACGACAACAACAAGGCCTCGGTAAGAAACAGGCGCTGAACCTGCTGCGACCGGGCGCCGATGGCCTTTAGCAAACCAATCTCCTCCGTTCGCTGGCTAACCGCGACCAGCATGACGTTCATTACCAGGATGCCGGCAACCAGCAGGCTGACCGCCGCAATGCCACCGAGCGTCATGGTCAGCGCCACGAAAATCGTATCGAAGGTCTTGAGTACGGCGTCCTGGGTAATGACGGTTATGTCCTCTTCGCCCTGGTGCCTGCGCGCCACCGTTGCAAGGATGAATTTTTTCGCAGCCGGCATTTCGTCCCGCGACCGTGCCTGGACCAGGATACGAAACAAAGACGCACTGTTGAAAAGCATTTGCGCCGAGGCGACCGGCACAATAACCAGCTCCTCGACATCGATCCCGATCGCCCGGCCCTCGGAGGACAAGACCCCGATGACCCGGAAACGGCGGTCACCCAGGCGCAGCCATTTGCCCAGTGCATGGGTATCGGCAAACAGTTCCCGCTCGATCTTGGCGCCGATAACGGCAACCGACTGCGCGCGATCGATATCGCCGGCGGGCAGAAACCGGCCGCGCGCCATTTTCCAGTTCCTGACCTCGAGCAGCTCCGCCGTGGATCCCAGCACCGGCACCTCTCTGTCCAACCCCAGGTAGCTGACGGATGCGGAGCCGACAACCAGGGGCGCATATTTTTCGATGGCGTGGCTGCGCCCCAGCGCGCGGGCATCGTCCAGGGTCAGGTCCCTGGGTGTTTCGCCGACGATCAGCGTAGCGCCTGCCCCGGTGGTTTCGGCGCGGCCCGGTATGACGATCAGCAAATGGGTCCCAAGCGAGGAAAACTCATCGCTGACAAATTTTCTCGCACCCTCTCCCAGCCCGGTCAGTACGATGACCGCCGCCACGCCAATCGCCATGGCGAGCAGGATCATCCCGGCGCGGGCACCCCTGCGCAGCAAGGCGCCTGACGCAAGCTGCAACAGGTCAGGCAGCCTCATCGGCCCGCTTCGTGGTATCGGCGACGATCGCGCCATCTATCATTTTGATCTTCCGCGGTGCGCGATCGCCGACATTCGGGTCGTGGGTAACGATCAGCACGGTTAGCCCGCTGTCATTCAGGGTTTCCATCAACTGAATGACTTCGGCACCCGAGACACTGTCCAGATTTCCGGTCGGTTCGTCGGCCAGCAGGACATCGGGCCTGGTGATGGTCGCCCTGGCTATCGCGACCCGCTGGCGCTGACCACCGGAAAGCTGGTCGGGCCGGTGATTGGCGCGATCCTCCAGACCCACCCGGTGCAGTATTTCCTGCACCTTCGGTTTTCGCGTCACGGGCGCCTCTTCGGCAAGTATTAGCGGTAATTCGATGTTCTCCGCGGCGCTGAGACGGCCGATCAGGTGAAAAAACTGGAATACAAAACCGATTTTCCTGCCGCGTATCCGGGCCAGTTGTTCGTCATCCATCTGCGTCGTGTCTCGCCCATCGAGCTGGTATTTCCCTGAACTGGGCTGGTCGAGCAATCCCAGGATATTGAGCAAAGTAGACTTGCCCGAACCGGATGGCCCCATGATCGACAGGTACTCGCCGCTGCTGATCGTCAGGTCGACATCGTTCAACGCCCTCACCTGCTGATCGCCGACCTGAAAAATCCGGTTGATTTTCTCCAGGCGGATCATGGCGCTCGCCTATTCCGCCTCGGCGACCGCACCCGCTACCACGCCGGCACGATCCACGGAAATCACGACTCGCTCTCCGGCCTCCAGGCCAGCGAGGATTTCGGTATATTCCCAGTTGCCGATACCGGTGGAAATCGATCTTTCCTGCAAGACGCCATCGTCACCCAGTATCAGCACCCGGCCATCGCCGATGGCCTGGGTTGGAATCCGCAAAGTAGCTTTACGCTCGGCCAGGACAATTTCCAGGTCAGCGCTGTATCCCGGCAGCAACACCTGGCCGGCCGGGATGGTATCGATTTCCGCTTCCACTTCGACGGTTCTCGCCTGTTTTTCGCGGTCGAGCACATAGGGCGCCACCCGCCGGACATGACCCGTGAAAAACTGCCCGGGGAACGCATCCATCGTGATCCGCGCCGGCATGCCAACCCGTATGGCCGGTGCATCCACCTCGTCTATCGGCGCCGATATGTACAGGCACGAGTTGTCGACCAGGTCGACGGCCGGCGGTGTGGGAATCCCCACCGGCGATGGCGTGACATATTCACCGACTTCACCATTGATCTTGGCAATGGTACCCGCGAATGGCGCGCTGAGCCGGGTCCTCGCCAGCGACGCGAGCGCAATATCGCGGGTCGCTGCACTCACGCTGACCAGCGCTCGGGCAGCACGGCAGCCAGCTTCGGTCGCATCGGCGCGACCCACTGCCGCTTCCGTGTCTTCCTGCGACGCCAGCCCCTGGCTCAGCAGACGGGTCAGGCGCTTGCCTTCCTTGTCTGCCGTTGCGGCGATCGTGCATGCCTCTTCGGCCTGGACCCGGCTGGCCGTGATACTTCTCTCCGCGAGCAGCAATTCCGCCTTGCGGTCATCGTTCCAGAGTTCCAGCAGCAGCTGGCCCTGCTCGACCGCATCTCCTTCCGTGACGTACAAACCGGCTATTTGCCCGCCGATTTGCGGCGCCAGCATCGCCCGCCGGCACGCGACAACGGTACCGGCCCGGGTATTGGCCACCGAAGACCTGACATCGCTGCGCTCGACCTCGGCAACGGCTACCATCAGCGGGCCAGGCCGTGACAAAAGCAAAAAAACGAACACGAGTGCGACGACCGGAGCAATCCATAACAGTCGTTTGAATCCCTTTCTCATGCACCTCCCCGCCAGGCACCGCAGCAATCACCACAGATTACGCGGCATGGTTTTAAATGAAAACACATAGTCGCCCCTGGCCTTTGAATACTTCGCCACGTATTCCAGGGCTCAGGAGCCTGCCGGCCCTGAGGCAGGAGAAAAAGAAAAGCCTGATTGCGAATCGGAGTGAGCATCAGCCGACTCCGATATCGATTTTTTGTCAGTCCAGCGTATCCGATTCCTCGGTGATGTTTTCAAACAATACCGTGGATAAATATCGCTCGCCCGTGTCGGGCAGCATGGCAAGCAGCACCGAACCCTTTGCAGCATTTTCGGCAACTTTCAATGCGGCGCAGAAAGTCGCCCCGCTGGAAATTCCACAGAAAATTCCCTCCTTTTGCGCCAGATCGAGCGCCGTTTCCCTGGCCTCGACATCGCCTATCGTGACCACTTCATCGATAACTTCCTGGTCGAGCACCGCGGGCATGAAGTCCGGCGTCCACCCCTGGATCGTGTGTGGCTGCCATTCGTCTCCGCCAAGCAACGCCGCATTTTCAGGCTCTGCCGCAATGATTTTTATTCCCGGCCGCGCCAGTCGCAGCATCTGGCCGGCGCCGGTCAACGTGCCGCCGGTCCCGTAACCGGTGACCCAGTAGTCCAGCCGGGTATCGGCAAAATCCCTGAGGATCTCCGGGCCGGTCGTATTGCGGTGATATTCAGGGTTGGCCGGATTGTCGAATTGTTCCGTGTAAAACCAGCCGTTTTTTTCCGCGAGTTCTTCCGCCAGTTTGACCATGCCGGTCGCGCGCAACTCTGCTGGCGTCAGCACGACCTTCGCCCCGAGGGCCTTCATCAGCTTGCGCCGCTCAACCGAAAAACTCTCGGCCATCACCGCGACGAAGGGATAACCGCGGACCGCACAAACCATCGCCAGCGAGATGCCGGTATTTCCCGAGGTCGCCTCGACTACGGTCTGGCCCGGCTTTAACTCGCCTTTGCGCTCCGCGTCGTTGATGACCCCCAGCGCCAGCCGGTCCTTGACCGAAGACAGCGGGTTGGATGCCTCGCACTTGACGTACATTTCCACGTGCTTTGGTGCGAGCCTGTTGATCCGGACCACCGGTGTGTTGCCAACCGTGGCGAGAATATCTGGATAAATCATGACCTGGCCTTTTTTCTTGTGGCTATGACATGAAAATAGCAGCCAATCCGCCATTTCGCCAGTTGCCCCGGCGGCCACCGCCTTGGTGACAGACCGGTCAAACTTGTTGGGCCAGCTCCCAGGTCAGGATCTCCGCCTTGCGCTCCACTCCCCAACGGTAACCGCCCAGCGCGCCGCTTGCCCGCAGCACCCGGTGACAGGGGATCAGCCAGGCCACCGGGTTTCTGCCGACCGCATTCGCAACGGCGCGCTGGCTGTTCGGTCTGCCGATGGTCCTGGCCAGATCGCGGTAACTGGCCTGGTTGCCACTGGGGATTTTTAGCAACGCCTGCCAGACCTGCAACTGAAAGTTGGTGCCCTTGAGCCGCAGCTGCAGCGCTTGCTCCCCGCCCGAAAAAATCTGCCCGGCGAGCGCGGACATGCCTGGCTCATTTCTTTCGAGCGTGGCATTCGGCCAGGCTTTGTTCAGCTCGGCGATTGCCTCGTCCGTACCTCGATCGACGAACGACAAATGGCTCAGGCCGCGCCGCGTACCGGCCAGCAACACATCGCCAAAAGGGCTGGCCGAAAAGCCATAGTCCAAAACCAGGCCGGCGCCGCCATTCTTGTATTCGCCGGGCGTCATCGCCTCTATCGTGACAAACAGGTCATGCAGGCGCCCCGGTCCCGACAGACCGGCATTCAGCGATGCCGACAGGACACTGGCGTGCCGGTCGAGGCTTCTCTTGGCGGCGCGCAATGACAAGAACTGCACCAACTGCTTTGGCGTTACCCCGGCCCAGCTTGTGAACAGACGGTTAAAGTGCCAGCTGCTCAGACCGACATGCTTCGCGATGTCCGCCAGCCGCGGCTGATCCTGGTAATGGTCCAGGATAAATCCGATCGCGGCCGCGATGCGCTGATGGTTTTTTGGGTCAAGGTTAGTAGCCTGCTGATTCATGAGCTTACTTTAGCGCCGGAAACCAACATCGCCCACCCGAAATTTGCTGTTTCTTGCGACGAGCAGGGTCCTGTCGCTGGTCGAGGGGAGAATCATTGAATCGTTCCTCGGTGTGCGCATGCCGCGCCGGCCGAATGCGATATTGGCATGCTGGTCCTGATCATGCACGGCGCCAGGGGGCTGGGCACGATGCAGGGACGCATCGCCAGACGCTGCTGGTAGAATCGGGGAATGACTGAGGCCGCCGGCAATCGATCCGAGTACGAACAGACACCTGGCAGAAACGTCAGCCGTACTGTTGTCATAGTCGCTGGCGCTTTTTTTCTGCTGGCCTGTCCGGCAGGCGCCGATGGCATCAAGGGCTTCACAAAAACGACGATCCAGATCGAGACTCGGGCGGGCCGCAGCCTGGAATTTGAAGCATTTCTCGCCTTGTCGGGGGAACAGCAGGCGCGTGGCCTGATGTTCGTCGATGAACTTGGCGAGCGCCAGGGAATGCTGTTCGTTTACCAACAATCCCGCAATCTCAGCATGTGGATGAAAAACACCGTGTTGTCACTGGACATGCTGTTTATCCGGCGGGACGGCACGATTGCCCGGGTTGAAAAGGCAACCAGGCCATATGCTCTTGACCGCATCGTGTCCGGCGAACCGGTATTGGCAGTACTCGAACTCAATGCCGGCGTAGCGGACAAATATGGGATTCGGCCGGGCGATCGAGTGATCAGCAGCTACTTTGGCAACGATTGACCGGGCCGGCGTTCAGAAAAATAATCCGTCCCGGTTGCCGCCGACCATTCTCCGCAATGTGATTTCGACCGATTCCATGGTGTCGCCATCGCCGGAGATCGTTTTATATTCCTCGCGAATCTGATTGTCATCGATAAGTTTTTGCCACGCGCTTTGCGTGGTTTCCCCGGCGTGCCCGAGAAACTCACCGGGAACCTCGTGCAACAAGGTCTTGCTGCCTAAATCGAACTCGGCCGGGAAGATGTTCTTTTCGGCGCTCAGCGCACTCATATAAAGAAACTCGTAATTCCCGTCCTGCTCATTGAACGTGACATAAAAAAGCCTGTCCCTGGGTTCATAAAGACCGGGAAACCCGTGGGTCGCACGAACATGGGTAAATATGTCATCGCAACGAATTGCCGTACGATCGAGCACCCACACACAGGACCGGACACCGCTCGCTTCGGCGAACTGGCCGCCGGCAGTCGTTTCCCGGCTGGTCATCTCCCAGATGCCGACGAGGTAATCCAGATCCGCCATGCGGGCGTGGCGCTCACTCGGATAAAGACCGGCATGGATTGCCGGAACACTGACAGCGTAAACGGCTGGGGACAGCAGCAGCATTGCTATTGGAAAAAGGAATCGCGATTTCTTCATGGTTATCCCGTCTGATGCCAACCCGCACATTTCACGAAGGAACTCGAAAACCGGGTGAAATACGCAGCCTGACCAACATAGCAAGCGAGTACGCCGAATGCCCACCGATTGCGGTATCAGGACAGAATCCGTCGTTAAGACGTCGCGGCCGCCAGACACGGGCTGATTCAGGGCGAGTATTGACCCATATCAAAGAAATCCTGCCGCCAAAGGACCAGACTCCTGGCATGGCTATTTCTACGAGACACTCAGCGGCAAGCCGCGTCATCGATGAACTCGGCCGCGATCATAAAAATGTCGCTCGCCTGCTGAGCCTGATGGACAAGCAACTTGCGGCACTAAGCCGGAATGAAAAACCCGATTTCCAGATAATGGCGGACATCATGTCCTACATGACGCATTATCCGGACATGTTTCACCACCCCAGGGAAGAACTGGTCTTTACCCGGCTGGAAAAACGCAGTGCCGACGCGGCCCGGTTGATCAAGGAACTGCGTTACGAGCACCAGTTACTGAGCGAAAGTGGCGCCGACCTATTCGACTCGATCAAGCAGGCAATCAACGATCAACTCGTCGAGAGGGAACTGTTGGTGACCAAGGCCCATGGCTATTCCGCGATGCTGCTGGATCACATGCGCAAGGAAGATGCCGGCATCTTCCCGCTGGCGCAAGTGTTGCTGGCGCCCGAGGAATGGGCCGCAATAAACCGGGAAATGGACATTCCGTCCGACCCGTTATTCGAGGGCAAGGTCGAAAAAGGATTTCTGGCTTTACAGGAATTCCTGACTTCCCACGGATAAACGCCAGGCAAAAAACTGGTGGCTCAGGCCGGTCATCACTTTCTTATTGGCTGCCGTTTAATAGCTGGCGCTAAACATCAGCCAGATTTTCGTGGTATCCGTTGCCAGGGCATCGGCTGAATAGCTGGCAAATTTCAGCAACGTGCCATAACCACCGGCGAACTTGCGGCTGATTGAGAAATCCCACTCATCGCCATAATCCAGCGACCCATCCTCCTGGTCGAACTGGTGATAAACCAGCGCCGCCTTGTAGTCACCGAGCCTTGCGCCAAAACTCAGGTAGCTGTCCGTTACGCCACCGGCCGGATTACTGAGGAACTTGTCGGCCCAACCCTGGAATATATGCAGCGTAGCCAGCGGAGTCTGAAAACTCATGCCGGGATCCCCGTTCTGACCACCCAGTGACTCGTATCCCAGCATGATCGAATAATGGCCGACCTCGACGCCCAACTCGCCGAGAAAATAATTTTCAGAGTAATTGCCTGGGTTGTCCTTGTAGTCGCTTTGCCTGGCGAACTCGAGCGTGTACTTGAGCCTGGTCTCGCCCGACAGATCGCTGGCGCCGGCAAAACGCAGGCCAAAAGTACGGCTGGATAACGCGGGCGCCAATTCCAGATCGAGGAAATAGCCGTATGCGGATAGCCTGCCAGCTGGTAAACCGCTGTAAACCGCGTGCACAAGGTGCGAATTGCTGTCGAAGCTCCGCACTGGCGTACCGGGCGCACCGTCATCCGGTCCGAAAATCCGGCTGACATCGCTAATGTATATGTAGTTCAACTCGAGATCGGAGACGCTTTTATTGACCGCGCGCAGCCCGCTGAAGGTCTGTTCGTTCTGCCGCCAGCCCACGCCGCCGACGAAGCGCTGACCATCCAGGTTGATTCTTTGCCGGCCATACTTCAGTACGGTGTTCTCCATCCCGGCAAACTGAATATAGGCTTCATTGACGCTGGTGCCGGTTGGATCGGCTACCACCGGGTAGGTGGTCTTGCCGTTGCGGCTGCTGTTGTAATCGTCGGGGCCGATACTGGCGATATTATCCATCTCGAGGACTGCCGAGAAATCGCTCCAGCTCGCTGTTTTATAGCTCAGGCGTGAACGCAGCGTGGATGCTTTGGCTTCCTTCGCTATGGAATCCTGATCAACGAACTCAAAACGATATCTGAAACTGAGCGTAGCATCGCCTCCGGCAATTGCCTCGCTAAAGGACAATTCTTCCGCCGCCAATGCGGGAAAAAACAGCAGCGGAAGCAAAGCAAAGGCATACGCCCTTAATTTCATAACGAAACCTCTTGCTAAATATCAGGGAAGCAGCATAGCGAGGACAGTTCCCCACACCAATCGTTTGGCCGCAAATCTGAGAAAAAAAAGCGGGGCCGAAGCCCCGCTATTGCCAAAATGGCAACTGGGAGAGAACTGTCGGCAAATGCCCTTCATCGTGTTGCGCAAGTTGCGTTTACCGTTGTTGAAGCATAGAGGCTGCGGCGAAATCCGCCTTGATCTATATCAACAAAACCCGGCCCGTGGGCGGGCTAAACGGGCAGTCAACCGGGCAATGGCGATTTGCTGATTGCAACCGCCAGCATGTACCCGTAGCAGGCTATGGCCAATACAAACGCGGTCGCTTGCGTAGGTCGCCCCTTCGCATATTTCAAGGTTAGCGTACCGAGAAAAACATATGCAGCCAGCGCGGTAATTTTTGCGCCTAGCCAGTGGATTTCGAAGGGATTCAGCTTGAGGATAAACAGCATCCCCAGCGCACTTAGCAACAGGCAGGTATCAACGATATGCGGCAGCAACCGGGTCATTCGGTGATGCAGGCGCGGATCAAGCCGCAACGCCCAGTAGCCACGCAACAGAAAACCGGCCAGGCTGGCACCGACACAGACTACGTGGACATTTTTCAGTAAGACGAAGGTCGTCACCCGGGATTACTCATATTCGGCCATAGCCTTGCGGTTCAGAATCGTGATTTCCTTGCCATCGACGCTGATGATACCTTCGTCGATCAGCCCGCGAATAATCCGCGACAGGGTTTCGGGTTTGATCGACAGCCTGGCGGCGATGTCCTGCCGTGACAGGTTGAGATGAATCCGGTTGTCTTCGGTGATTGTTTTGTGCGCCAGGAATCTCACCAGGCGGTGGGTGGCGTTCTCCAGCGTGAGCATTTCGATCTCGCGCAGACGGGCGTGCAGGCGGCGGCTGATATTGCCCAGCAGGCGGAAGCATGATGCGTTGCTATCGGCCAGTTGCTCCAGGTACAGCAACGAGGGGATCACGACCAGGCTGGCATCTTCTATCGCCTGGGCGCTTACCGGGTAACGGTGGCCTGTCATGAAGGCGACCGCTTCGGCAAAGGTCTGCCCCGGGTAGACCACTTCGACGATTTTCTGGTTGCCGTCACGCGAATTGAGGCATAACTTGATTTGCCCGGAAATGACCAGGTAAAAAAACTTCGCCTTATCCCCCTGGTGGAAAAGCGTTTCGCCCGACTTGATACTCAGCAAACGGGAACTCGCGCCAATTTTTTGCTGCTGCTGTACGGTGAAACTGGAAAACAGGTAATGCTCAGCAAGCAAGTCTGTTTCACTGGTTTTCCTGGCTGTTGCGTTCATATCGGTGCGTTCATTGAGCAGGGATCGTCTGCTTGCTACACAATCTTTGAAAACCGCTTGCGGTTGTCTCCGTGCTGCAGATACGCATCGAAAACCATAGCGATGGAGCGCAGCAAAAAGCGGCCCTTCCCCGTCACCTGCAGGTAATCGGCATGCAATTCGACCAGCCCGTCCTTGTCCAGCTTTTCCAACGCAGCGATTTCCGTGGCAAACTTCCGCCGAAAATCGATGGAATATTCTTCATCCAGCTGGCGGTAATCCAGCCTGCCGCCACACATGATCCGCTGGATGAGCTCGGCGCGCAGGTGATCCTCGGCGCTCAGCATCAGCCCTCTTTCCACCGGCAGCCTGCCGGCATCCAGGGACTGGTTGTATTGCTGCACGCTTTTGACGTGCTGACTGAAACACGAGCCAACCTTGCTGATGGCGCTGGAACCCATGCCGATCAAATCCCAGCCCGCGCGCGTTGAATAACCCTGGAAATTTCTTTGCAGACAACCGCTTTTCATGGCCAGGCACAATTCGTCGCCGGGCAACGCAAAATGATCCATGCCGATGTAAACATACCCCGCGGCCGTGAGCCGGCTGACGATCAGTTGCAGTATTTCCAGCCGCATCGCCGGATCCGGCAGGTCTTCGCTGCGAATCAAACGCTGCGCCCTGAAAAGCCGGGGCATGTGCGCATAACTGTATATCGCCAGCCGATCCGGCCGCGCTTCGATCATTATATCGAGGGTACGCGAAAAACTGTCCGGGGTTTGCAGCGGCAGTCCGTATATCAAATCGACCGAGACCGACTCGATCCCCGTGGCCGGCGCCTCCCTGATCAGGGCAAGGGTCAGCTCCACCGGCTGCACACGGTTGATGGCCTTTTGCACCTGTTCATCAAAATCCTGTACGCCGAGGCTGATCCGGTTGAACCCGCTGTCCGCGATACGATGCAGCCGCTCCGCGTCCACCGTGCGCGGGTCGAGTTCGATCGAGTATTCCTGGCTGCCATCGCCAACCAGCTGGAACGATTCGGATAAACCTGTCATCAACCGCTCGAGTTGCTGGTTGTCGAAATAGGTAGGGGTACCGCCACCCATGTGTAACTGCCCGACTTTGCGGTCCTGGTCGAAAAGCTTTCCCTGCAACCGAACTTCCTCAAGAAGTTTCTGCAGGTAAGACTCCGCCCGCTCCGGGTGCCGGGTAACCAGTTTGCTGCACCCGCAGTAATAGCAAAGCGAGTGACAAAACGGAATGTGGACGTAAATCGACAGTGGCCCGGGAATAGGGTCCTGGTTGCTTAGCAGCACCTCGCGTTCGTAATCGGCCGGGTTAAACTCCGAACCGAATTGCACCGCGGTCGGGTAAGAGGTATAGCGAGGCCCCTGACCGCCATAGCGGCTGATCAGATCCGCGTCAAATACTGCATCGTTCATGACAGAATCCTACTGCCGGCCAAGCCTGGCCATGTTGATGCAGATCAATGGCCAGGCACATAAAACCATTGGCTTTTGTCCTATACTTTGTATCAGCAGTAGCGACGATCGCAGCGCAGGAAAAAGGGCAAAAGGGATGCTGCTGCCGGCGCCCCGGCAATCCTGGAGGGAGCGATGCAACGTATCGCCGGCTGTTCATCAATCATTGTTTTCCTGCTCGCACTGAGCGCATGCGACGGTGTTGACCCGGGTCAGGGCAAGGTTGTACCCGCAGCGGATACCAAGCCGGAGCGGGCGGAAGATTGCACGCTGGTGGTAGGCTGGGACCCATGGGAGCCATACCAGTATCAGGATCTGGGTGGCGAGCTGCGCGGACTGGATGTTGAGTTGATCAAAGAGCTTAGCGCCAGGATCGGCTGCAAGACCCGGTTCCTGGCCAGTGACTGGGCCAGCCTGCTCAAAATGCTGAAAAAAGGCGATGTCCACATGCTGCCGGGCGCAACCAAGACCGAGGCCAGGGCCAAATTCGCCATGTTCTCGGACCCTTACCGGGATGAGACCTTCGTGCTCTATGTCCGCGCCGGAGAGAAAGGACGATTCAAGGCCGACAAGCTCGGTGATCTGCTCGAGCGCGGTTTCAGGGTTGGCGTGGTATCCGAATACCTTTATGGCGAGGAAGTTGCCGCCCTGCAGGACAACGCTGAATACGAGGATCAGTTCATCAGCGTGCCGATCTCGGAGCTGAATTTCTCAAACCTGATCAATTTTGAGGCGGACGGCTTCCTGGAGGACCCATTTGTCGCCGCCGCGGTCATTCGCAAGAAAGGCCTGGCCGAAGAAGTGGAAGCCCATTCAATCGCTATCAAGACCAGGGACGTACGGCTGATGTTCGCAAAAGCATCGGTCGAACAATCGCTGGTGGACGCAATCAATGTCGCGTTGCGAGAGCAAAAAAGCGATGGCAGCTATGCTGCCCTGCTCGACAAATACCTGGACTAGCTGCGAATTCCAGCAACGTTGTTTACACCAGGCATCCCGTCGCTATTCGGCTGGCGGCAGGCAGCGCAGTACATAACGCAAGTGGTACGCATACGGGTTGTCATCGGCCGGCGTATAGCGTCGACGCGATACCACCGCAAAACCATCCGGGCAGAATCCCCGGATTTCCATCCAGCCGGCCGCCCACTTCATGCGCTGGATATCCCCGCTGGGGCTGTCCGGGAATTGGGCGCTGGTGTTGGCTTCGAACAGCAGCAGCCCACGGTCACGACCCGGCAGGATTTTGAGACTACTCATGCTGTGGCGCTCGAAGTCGGTGCGCCCTATGGATTCACAGCCAGCCACCAATAAGGCCACCGACATGACGACCACCCGGCACACAAAAAACCCCGCCGGCTTATTCATCGAGCAGCAACGGCGCCTTCACGACGGCCGTGTTCCCGGTACTGGTGTCAACAGCATAGACCAGCAGTTCCAGCGCGCCAGACCCTTGCGCCGTTATTACAGCGCGATAATGGCTGGTTTTCCCCGTGTATTTCAGATCGACCCCAGAAACCAGCGTATCTCCGCTCCACAACTGGCCCCTGATCGTGTACTGATCGGAATCCCATAGCCCACCAGGTTTGGTCGGGCAACCGCACATCATGACCAGTTTCACATGGACCGGAATAGGGTCACCGTTGGCGAACCGTTGCGGGACATCGATCAATTCGAGGACAAAACCTGGCAGCGTCATGGTCCAGCCATCGACGATGTCATGGCCGGGGATCAGCCAGTGAGTTGCGCTGACCTGCGCCATTGAATCCGGGAATCCCAGCGGGCCGCTGGCCTCGACCCGGACCCTCGTCGGCCGGCTGATATCGATACTGGCGCTAAAAACAGCCGCGCCGTCGGTGACTATCGATGCGCCCCTGTGCCGTGGCTCGCGCATGATCAACCGGGTATCCCCGGTCGCACCTTCGGTCACACCGCTCGCCAGCACGGCGCCGCTTTCGATATCGGTGATGACAACCCGGGCGCCGCCCATGCTGGTGCCGACGAACTTGGCGTCATTAGCCAGGATTCGAACATTGACATTGACGGACTCCGCCAGCGACACGCCGGCCGCGAGACCCATCAGCAACAAAACGATTACTCGGTTCATGGTGATTCCATACTCATATCAGGTCTGCTGCGCTCCAGATCTGTCCGGAGCCGTCCAGACTATGGCAAAAACCCTTCGCTTCGCCTAGCCTTAGCAGTGACGTCATCAATAATGGCTTGCCGACGATTGAATCCAGTGCTACGCAGATTATTGCTCAATTCATTGCTGCATCTCGCCATCGTGGTGCTGGCCGTTGGCCACGCCAGCGCCGAGGATAATACAGAAGCGAGATATTCCGGTGTATCCCGCGTTGTCGCGTTTGCCGATGTACACGGCGCCTATGCGGATCTGACCCGCATCCTGCGGCAAACCGGCATCATCGATGAGCAGAATAACTGGACCGGTGGAGACAGTTACCTGGTCAGTCTTGGCGATATTCTGGATCGCGGCCCACAATCACGCGAGGCGCTGGACTTGCTGATCTCATTGCAGGCGGAGGCCGGCGAGGCCGGCGGCAAGGTCTTGTTTGCGCTGGGCAACCACGAAGTAATGAACCTGACCGGGGACTGGCGATACGTGTCCGCGCAGGAAATTGCCGGGTTCGCCGATGACGAAACCCTGCAACAACGCCAGGCCGGGTATGCCAGTTTCCGGCGCCAGCCAGGCCAGGCATCGCTGTCGGACGACCAGGCGAAGACGGAATTCGATAAACAATATCCGACCGGATATTTCGCCCGGCTCGAGGCTTTTTCGCCGCATGGCAGGTACGGGAGCTGGCTGCTCGGGCAATCCGTCGTGCTGATTGTCAATGACACGCTCTTCGTTCATGGCGGGCTGTCCCCGGCGCTCGGCGAAATGCCGCTGGCGGAACTGAACGCGACCATGATGGCGGAGATTCGGCTCTATGCGGAAGCATGGCATGCACTGAACAAGACCGGCCATGTTTCGTCAAAACAGGACGCGCAGGCTGTGGTCGCCATCGCAACGGCCCTGGCAGCCGACGAAAATATTGCCGAGGAAACCCGCCTGGCCGCGAGCAATCTGCTGGCTGCCAATGCAGGTCTGGCATTCAGCGCCGATGGCCCGCTCTGGTATCGCGGCAGCGCGTTGTGCTATCCCCTCAGCGAAAGCAGCATTACCAGGCGGGCCTTGCAAACCCAGCATGTGCAACGCGCCGTACTCGGGCACACGACCACCGCAAGCCGGAAGGTCGAAAACCGCGATGACGGCAGAATCATCCTGCTGGACACGGGCATGCTGAATTCGATCTACCATGGCCGCGCCGCCGTATTGATTATCGATGAACATGGCCTGCAGGTCAGCTACCTCGATCAGGAGGGTCTGGAACCGCCAGTTGTGGGGACGCGCAAAGTGGGCGCCCGGCCCAACAACATGTCGGACGATGAACTGGCGGAATTCCTGCGTACTGCGAGCGTGATCGGCAGCGAGGCGATCCCCGTCGGGGTCACCCAGCCGACCCGGCTGACGCTGGAAAAAGACGGCATTCAACTGCGCGCGATATTCAAAACCGAGTCTACCGATATCCGCCGCGGCCGCGGACCGAACAAGAACCGCATGCTGAACGTCTCGGACCGCTGGCAGTATGAAATCGCCGCCTACCGCCTGGATCGCATGCTGGGTCTCGATATGGTCCCGGTCGCCGTCGAGCGCAACATCGAAGGCCGGGATGGTGCGCTGATTTTCTGGATGGATGGCTTGATCAGCCTGCTCAAAAAAAACCGGGAGAAGATCAGCTTCGAGGGCTGGTGTCCGCAGCAACCGCAACACGACCTGATGTATGTCTGGGACACGCTGATCTATAACGACGATCGCACGCAACAGAATGTCACTTACACGCAAAACGACTGGATGCTCAAACTGATTGACCAGTCGCGCAGCTTTCGGACCTATCGCAACAAACCGCCGTACGTGCGCGAACGCGAGTTGAAGATGACCCGGGAAATGGCTGACCGGCTTGCCGCGCTGGATTCCGGCCAGTTGAGCGCCGAGCTGGGCGCGTATATCAATCGCGATCAGATTCGCGCCTTGCTAAGACGCCGTGACAGTCTGATCAATGGCTGGGCCGAGATTCAGTCGCCCTGATCTGCGCTGTACCGACGGGAAAATTCGGTTATTATCACGCCATCAATGGCTGGTGGCGCCACCGCAGCACGCAGATTGAGGGGCGCCATCACCTGCCACAAGCCGGGGAACTACCCAATGAAACTATCTAGGATTCTTCCGTTTTTGTGCGTTGGCCTGGTTTGGGCGAACGTGACTTTGGCCGAGGAGAAGGCTGGGCAATGGTATCTGACACCCGCCGCCATCGGCGTGTGGGTAGCCGACGGCCAACCGCGGGAAGACGAGTCCGGTTTTGCCATTGCCTTTGGCCGCGCCCTGACCGACAAAGTCAATCTTGAGCTGATGTTCAGCAGCGTCGATCATGCCGGCAGCGGGGGGGCGGATCAGGATATCCGCGAGCTGGAGCTGAACTTCCTGCGGGTCTGGTTCCGTGATGCAAGCTGGTCGCCTTATTTTCTGCTTGGGCTCGGCGCCATGAATATCGACAGTTCGGATCCAGCCCTCAATTTTCGTGAAAAATCGGCTTCGATCGGCATGGGCTTGCTGATCGACCTGGGCCGCGGTGGCAAAGTTTCGCTGCGCCCCGAATTGAGGCTGAGAAAGTTTTTTGCCCCGAACGGCTCGACCAATGACGTGGTTGCGATGATCGGCCTGCAGCTGGCGTTTGGCTCTCCCAAGGCAGCGCCGGCGAGGCCTGCGCCGCTCGCACCCGGCGATGCGGATGGCGATGGCGTGGTCGATGGGGCGGATAGATGCCCGGGCACGCCGCGCGGCAGGGTCGTCAAGCCAAATGGTTGCGAAAATGACGCCGATGGCGATGGGGTCGTAGACGGCGCCGACATGTGCCCCAACACGCCAGCCGGTGCACCGGTCGATGGGCGCGGCTGCCCGCTCGATGGCGATGGCGATGGCGTGGCCGATTATATGGACAACTGCCCGGGTACGCCGGCCGGCACGCGAGTCGACAATCGCGGTTGCGAATTGCAGGAGGAAATTCATCTGCGGGGCGTTAATTTCGAAACCAATTCTGCTGACCTGACCGCCGATTCATCGGCGCGCCTCGATGACGCGACGGCCACGTTGCTCAGGAACAGCGATCTGCGAGTCGAAGTGGCCGGTTATACGGACAGTTCCGGAGCGGCCTCGTATAACCAGGACCTGTCGCGACGCCGGGCGCAGTCGGTCATGAACTACCTGGTCAGCCATGGGGTCGATGCCGGCATGCTCAGCGCCAGGGGTTATGGCGAAAACAACCCGATCGCCAGTAACGCGACGGTCGCGGGCCGGGCGGAAAATCGCCGGGTTACCTTGCGCATACTTGGCGAGTAACAGCGATACGTTCAACCCCGGTGGCGCCTGGTCACCGGGGTTTTTTGCATTTGCAGGAGGGAGCCAGGCCATGATTTTTCGCTTGCTGACTGTTTTCCTGCTTGGCGTCGGGACCTTCGGCAGCGGCTTTGCCAGCGACGCACCGGCGCCATATGCGTTCGTCAATGTGAATGTATTGCCGATGGATAGCGAGATCGTGCTGACCTCGCAAACGGTAGTCATCGAAGACGGCCGCATCGGCAAAATAGGCCCGGTCGATGAAATCCAGCTGCCGCCGAACACCCGGGAAATACGCGCCGATGGTCTATACCTGATGCCGGGGCTGGCGGAAATGCACGCGCATATTCCGCGGCTGGCGGATGACGACAATCTCGATCGTATGCTGTTTTTATATATCGCCCACGGGGTGACGGTCGTTCGCGGCATGCTGGGCGAACCCGGTCACCTGGACCTGAGGCGGCAACTGAGCCTGGGGCACCGGCTTGGGCCGCAACTTTTCACCTCGGGGCCGTCGCTTAATGGGCGTAGCGTCAATGGGCCCATGGATGCGGCAAACAAGGTCAGGCAACAGCACGCCGCGGGTTATGACTTCATCAAACTGCACCCCGGGCTGAGTCTGCGAGAGTTCAGAACCATAGACCGGGTGGCCGATGAGCTGGGTATTCCCTATGCCGGCCATGTCGGCTTGTCGATCGGCGTAGCCGAAGCATTGCGGCTGGGCCAGGCCAGCATCGATCACCTGGACGGTTACCTGCAGGCGCTGGTTCCCGAAGGCACCGCCTATCCGGAAACAGCCAATCGCATGTTTGGCCTCGGGCTGGCGAAGCTGGCCGATGAGACGCGAATCGAATCGCTGGCGAAGGCCACGGCGAAAGCGCGTGTCTGGATCGTTCCCACGCAAACATTGCTCGAGCACTGGGCCCTGCCCCCTGCTGCCGCCGAAATGTCCCGGCGGCCGGAAATGGCCTTTATCCCCGCGACTACAGTCGCAAGCTGGACCAATAGCAAGAACGCCATACTCGACGATCCTGCTTACGATCGGGCAGCCGCGGAGCGCTTTATCGCGCTCCGCCGCAAACTCATCAAGGCGCTGCACGATCAGGGCGCCGGTCTGTTGCTGGGCGCTGACACGCCCCAGGTTTTTAACGTCCCGGGTATTGCCACCCACCAGGAACTCGAGCTCCTGGTCGCCTCGGGATTGACGCCATACGAGGCTTTGCGGACCGGTACCGTCAATCCCGCCCGCTACTTCGGTGCCGAGGACCAGTTTGGCCGTGTCCGGGAGGGATTGTCCGCAGAGCTGATCCTGCTCGAGGGCAATCCTTTGGCAGACATCACCAATACACGAAAAATCAGGGGCGTCATGTTCAAGGGCCAGTGGCTGGATCGAGAGCAGATCAGCCAGGGGCTGGCTTTCTGGGCAATACAATAAAACGAAGTGACGCCTTTCGATACCCGTGGAATACTTGGCGCACCCGGGCAACCAACCTGACAAGGGTCGGCCAGTGAAAGTCGCAGTCATCACATCGTCGAGAGCGGATTTTGGCCACCTGCACTGGCCGCTGCGGCATATGCTGGCCCATCCGCGGATCGAGCCGAAACTGATCGTCATGGGCGCCCACCTGGCACCCGAATTTGGCTCGACCGTCGACGAAATCAACCGCCAGGGTTTTGCCATTGATGAAACGGTCGAGTGCCTGCTCAGTTCCGACAGCGATGTCGGGATGAGCAAATCGATAGGGCTGGCGACGCTGGGGCTGACCGAAATACTGTCCCGCGACCGGCCGGACCTGGTGCTGGTCATCGCCGATCGATACGAAATGCTGGCGCCGGCCAGCGTCGCGCTGGCGCTGCGTATTCCGGTCGCCCATATAGAAGGCGGCGAGGTCAGCGAGGGCGCGATCGACGATGCGGTCCGCAACGCCCTGACCAAACTCAGCCACGTACATTTCACGCCGACCGCGATGGCAAAACAAAGGGTGCTGGCGCTCGGGGAAGAGCCCTGGCGGGTGCACCAGGTCGGTGCGCCATCACTGGATCACCTGCGCGAAGCCACGATCCCTGGCCCGGCCGAGCTCGGGGAAAGACTCGCAATCGATCTCGAACAGCCTTATTGCATGGTTTCGGTACACCCGGTCACGCTGGCGGCGAACCCGGAAGCCGATGCCGTTGCCTTGCTCGAAGCACTGGAAAATTACTCCATCGGCAAAATCATCTGCTTCCCGAATGCGGACGCGGGAAGTCGCAAGCTGATCCGGCAATCCCGGGATTTCTGCCGGCGCAACGCCGATGCCAGCCTGTTTGTGAACCTGGCCCACCTGGATTACTGGGGGCTGTTGCAGCACAGCCTTTTTCTGATCGGCAATTCCTCCAGCGGGATCATGGAAACGCCGGCGTTGAAATTACCGGCGGTCAACATCGGCATACGCCAGCAAGGACGCGAGCGCGCGGACAATATCATCGACTGCCCCGCGCAAGCGGTCCAAATCCGCACCGCGATCGACCAAGCCGGCAGCGAAACCTTCCGGGCCTCACTGAACGACATGCGAAACCCTTATGGCGACGGCACCGCCGGACGGCAGATCGCCGAGCTAATTGCCGGTTTGCCGGACAGGCAACAGCTGCTGCTAAAGAAAAGCCTGCCAGCCGGCACTGAACCGATACTGACCGGACAGCGCAACCCCGGCCATGGCTGAAATTCCCCTGGCACAACCCGATATCTCCGAGCAGGAAATTGCCGGCGTCGCCGAGGTGCTGCGCAGCACCCGCCTGAGCCAGGGACCCCGGTTGCACGAATTCGAGGCCGCGCTGGCGGAGCGCTGCGCTTGTCCGGGCGCGGTGGCGCTAAGCTCAGGCACCGCGGCACTGGATCTGTGCCTGCAAGCACTGGATATCGGACCCGGTGACGAGGTCATCACGCCGTCCTTTACTTTCGTCGCAACAGTCAACGCGATAGTCAGACGGGGCGCGACACCTGTTTTTGTCGATATCTGCCACGACACCATGAACCTGGATTGCTCAGACCTGGCGCGCTGCGTCAGCGACCAGACCAGGGCGGTCATCGTCGTCCACCTGTTTGGCCGGCCGGTTGCCATGGACCCGGTGCTGGAGTTTTGCCGGGCCCACAATCTGCACCTGATCGAAGACGCCTGCGAAGCGCTGGGCGCAAGCAGCAACGGCAGGCCGGTCGGCAGCATCGGCGATTGCGGTGTTTTTGGCTTCTATCCCAACAAACTGATTACCACGGGCGAAGGAGGCGCTATCGTCAGCCGAAACCTCGAATTGCTGGCGCTCTGCCGCGCCCTCAGGAACCAGGGGAGAACGGCGGACGGTTTCCTGGCGGACCGGCTGGGCCATAATTACCGGTTGGCCGAGCCGGCTTGCGCGCTTGGCGTGGGTCAGCTCGCCAGGCTCGACGAATTCCTTGCACGGCGGAGTAAAGCCGCGGCCCGCTACCATCGGCTGCTCGAAGGACTACCCGGCGTCAGCCTGCCGCCGCGCGACTGCGCGCACGGGCGCATTGCCTGGTTTTTCTATGTGCTGACCCTGGACGCCCCGCAACCGCGCCGTGATCGGCTGATCGCTCAAATGGCTGGCAAGGGCATCGAATTGGGGGATTACTTCCCGCCCGTGCACCTGCTCGATTTCTATCGCCAACGCTATCCGGTTCTCCCGGGGTCGCTGCCGGTAACGGAAAACATGGCAGGCCGGACGATTGCCCTGCCTTTTTTCCCCGCGATCACCGCACAGCAACAAGTAACGGTAGCTGACGAACTGGCCCGGATTCTGGCCGGCCGGGGATAGTGCTATCTTGGGAAGCTCTGATCTATTCATGAACTCGTATCTTGTGTCCAAAATGTCCAGCTTCCGCGTTGCGAATCTTCGCAATAGCCAGCTATTACGTGCGATCCGCGCCTTGAATCTGAACATTTTGAATCACAATCTACTTCGCTCACGAATAGATCAGAGCTTCCATTGGTTTTTTCCGCGCCTGGATTGGCCCGCACAGACATGACAAAAGCGAGCGACAAAGATACTTCGCATTGGGACGATTACTGGCGTCACGGTTTCCTGACCTCCTGCGCCGACACCTTTGACGGTAATTACCAGGGCAAGCTACGCCAGGTCTGGGAGGAATTTTTCCGCTCGGCCAAGGGCAACGCGACGATCCTGGACATCGGCACCGGCAACGGGGCGATTGCGCTGATCGCCAGCCGCATTTCCAGCGAGCTGCAGCGTGGTTTCCTGGTACACGCGATCGATCAGGCGGAAATCGACCCGCCGGCAATGGTAAAAGCGAATGCCGATGGCCTGGCGGCGATCCGTTTTCATGCAAAAACGCCGGCCGAAGCCTGCGGCCTGCCCGATAACAGCGTCGATATGGTCAGCGGCCAATATGCGCTCGAGTACACGCCACTTGCCGAGACGATCGCCGAACTGGCCCGGGTTTGCGCCCCTGGCGCGCGCCTGCTGTTCGTGATGCATCACGCAGGCTCGGTTGTCCTGGAGACCGCGGCCGAAGAACTGAGGCTGGGCGAACTGCTCGAAAACAGTGGATTTTTTGACCACGCGGCCGATCTGCTAAGACGAATGAGCAAGGTTCCCGCCGCTCAGGCGCACTTGCTGAGCAAAGACCCCGCGACCGAAGAAAGCCGCGAACAACTGAACCGATCGGCGAGTGAGCTAAGCTCGCTGGCCTCACAAACTCCCCATCCGCAGATCTTGCAAAACGCGCTGAAATCGGTCAGCGATTGCTTCCGCCAACAACGGGCACTGGGTCCGGAGGTTCTGCCATTGCTGGCACAATACCGGCGACAGCTCGAGGCCAACCTGGCCCGCCTGCATGATTTGCAAAATGCCGCGGTGAGCGAACGACAGGGCAAGGAACTCATCGCGTTATTCAAGACGCAGGGTTTTCTGACCGAGCCACTGGTGGACATCTACCACGAGCAGGAATTGCTGGCCGGCCGAATACTGCGGGCATCGCTTCCCGCCAGTGCGTGATTCGAGCAGCAAAAATGCGCGGGATGTTGCTTTGTTACAACAGCAACCAATTCCATGCGTAATTTCTAGCGGCTGTTGCATATCTGCAACAAAGTCTGTCGATCTGCTTTGAGTGGAATTCTCAGTCAAAACTTTGCCCCTGGCTAGTTTATTAGTTATTGAATAAAAAGGCCTTTTCCAAGTCACACGATGACCATGCAGTTGCTGGCGCGGCGCGCCAAGGCGGTCAGGATGAGCGCTTCGGTGGCCTGGTTTTGACCGAGTCTCGAATTTTGTAATTTTTTTACAACAGCTTGTTTCTTTCTGGCTTTGTTGTGCTAGTATCGCCGCAACTTCGGAATCTGCTGCTTTTCCGAAAGCGGCGTTTTCTGAGTTGGCTTAGGGGTAACAGCGGAATCTTCCGTCGTTATCAATACCATCAACCTCTCCCTGAGGAGGACTTATGAAAGAGCGAAATCCCATCCAGGACGCAGTGCGTTACGCATTGACGGCCGGTGTGGCAGCATCCTTTGCGAGTATTCCGTCCATGGCTTTTGCCCAGGACGACGAGGACGTTGCCGAACAGGGGCTTATCGAGGTCACCGGATCCCGCATCAAGCGGGTCGACATCGAAGGCCCATCACCGGTTGCTATCATTACGCGTGCCGACATTGAAAATTCTGGCAATATCTCGGTAGCCGATGTGCTGCGCCAATCTTCTTATAACCAGTTCGGTTCATTCCGGCAAAGCTCCGGTAATTCCGCCCAGTCGCAGGCGACCATCAGCCTTCGCGGCCTGGGTGCAACCCGTACCCTGGTGCTGCTGGACGGACGCCGTATTGCCGGTTCGCCATCCTTTGGCTCCGGTTCGGCGCAGAACCTGAACACCATTCCCATCGCCGCGGTCGAGCGTATCGAAATACTGCGTGACGGCGCATCGGCGATCTACGGCGCGGACGCCGTGGGCGGTGTGGTCAACATCATCATGCGTAAAGACTATGAAGGCGCGCAGATCTCTGCCGAGGTCGGTCGTCCGACCCAGGCCGGTGGCGATGAGAATGCTTACAGCATCGTCGGCGGTATTACCTCGGGTAAAGGCAACATCACCTTCGCGCTGGACCACAGTGATTCCGAAATCATCTTCAACGGTGACCGGTCATTCTCCGCTGTGGGTCTGAGTGTGTTCGGTTTCCCGGGATCCTTTATCATCACCAACGTCCTGAACCCGACCGCGGGTTTTCCCGGTGTTGGCTTTGTCGGTACCTTCCCGGATGCTCGTTGCCCGAACTCCCTCAACACCGATCCAAACTTCTCGGAATCGCAGATCAACACGGGTATCGGAGTATGTAACTACAACTACGCAGCGACTTCGGCCAATGAAGCCAGCCTGACCCGCGACACGATGTTCGTAAACGGCAACTACCAGGTCAGCGAAGACGTGAATTTCTTCGCCCGCGGTACGTTCTCGCGGACCGAGTCGTTTGGCCGTTATGCACCGGCACCGATGGTTGGTGGTTCGCCGTTCCTGCCCACGATGAGTGCGCTGAACCCGAACAACCCGACCGCACCGGGCGCGGTTTTGACCGCTGGTCTGCCGTCCAACTACCCGCTGCCGTTCGCCGGCGCCACCGATCTGTCACAGTTCGACACCGATGGCGATGGCGTGCCGGATGTCACGGGTCCGTTCGACCTGAGCATCTTCTATCGCAACGTTCCGGGTGGTTTCCGTGACAGTAACGTCACGACGATCCTGTATGACTACCTGATCGGTTTCGAAGGCAGCTCGGATCTGTTTGGCGGTCTCGACTGGGATACTGGCTTCCAGTACTCCAGGCAGACCAACAACGATCTCTCTTCCGG
>JADFSO010000055.1 GCA_022560735.1 Pseudomonadota bacterium | reverse complement strand
AGAAATTCCTGCATTCGCGGCATCGCAAACACCGGTACTTTCTTCGCGCCCATGGATTCGTGGCCGAGAAACATCAGGCCGGTGTAATGGCCAATATGCGCATGGGTCAGAAATATGCCGGCGATGCCCGGCTTGTCTGTTGCCGGAGCGAACTGGTCCAGGCGATGCAGTTGCTCGCGGAAATCGGGGGTTGCCTCGAATAACCATCGTTCCTGACTGACCGGGTCAACCAACGCGAGACTGACGACCCGCCTTCTGAATTTATTATCGGCCCATCCCGGGTGTTCCCTGGTACCGGCCTGCGGCGTGCCGCCATCTTGTGATATTCCCAGCACCACCATGTATGGCGCAGCGATTGTTTCATTAGAATCTGCAGCCGCTAACGACGACCCCGATAGCAGCACAAACAGACAAACAGCGATTTTCTTCGCTGGGAAAACCAGCAGCGAAAGGACTCTCACGTTGCGATAATCTCCATGGGGAATGATCGAATCATATCAGGGCCGCGATGGTCGAGTGAGCTGTCAGCCCCGGTGCGTACCCGATCGCAAAAGCCGGAATCGCTCCAGCAACAAAAAAGCGCCGTTGCCAGCGCTTTTAATGGTTTCTTTTTAGAAACAGCTAGCGTTTCGCTGATTTTCTCAATCTAGCCAGCGATTTGAGCTGCGCCTGGACCTGGGCGAGTTCGGCCCTGGCATGGGCGATATCGAATTCGCCTTCCTGGTTGACCAGCGCTTCCTCCGCTTTTTGTTTGGCTTCGAGCGCTGCCGCCTCATCGATGTCCTTGGCGCGCAGGGCAGTGTCGGCGAGTATCGTCACCAGGTGCGGCTGCACTTCGATGCTGCCTCCCGAGACATAGAAGAAATGCTCCTCGCCATCGGGCGTCTGTATGCGAACTTCGCCTGGTTTCAGACCGGTCAGCAACGGCGCGTGACGCGGCGCGATGCCGATCTCGCCCATCTGGGCCGGCGCGAAAACCATCGTGGCATAGCCGGAGAAAATTTCCCCTTCCGCACTGACGATGTTGACTTCAATTTTGTTCATGACGCGACCTTGGCTGCATTACTGCAGTTTCTTGGCATTCTCCACGACTTCGTCGATATTGCCGGCCATGTAGAAAGCCTGCTCGGGAAGGCTGTCGTAATCACCGTTGATAATACCCTTGAAGCCCCGAACCGTTTCGGCCAGCGGTACGTATTTGCCTTCGGAACCGGTAAAGGTCTCGGCGACGAAGAACGGCTGTGACAGGAAGCGCTGGATTTTGCGGGCCCTGGTGACGCTGAGCCTGTCCTCTTCGGACAACTCGTCCATACCCAGGATCGCGATGATGTCCTGCAGCTCCTTGTAGCGTTGCAGGATGCTCTGCACCTCACGCGCAGTATCATAATGTTCCTGGCCAACGACGTTGGGATCGAGCAGGCGCGATGTCGAGTCCAGCGGATCCACGGCCGGGTAAATACCCAGCTCGGCAATCTGGCGAGAGAGCACCAGGGTCGCATCGAGGTGAGCAAAGGTCGTCGCCGGCGACGGGTCGGTCAGGTCATCGGCGGGAACATAAATCGCCTGGAAGGAGGTAATCGAACCGTCCTTGGTCGAAGTAATGCGCTCCTGCAATACGCCCATTTCCTCGGCCAGCGTCGGCTGGTAACCCACGGCTGACGGCATCCGGCCGAGCAACGCGGATACTTCGGTCCCGGCCAGCGTGTACCGGTAAATGTTATCGATGAACATCAGCACGTCGCGACCTTCGTCGCGGAAATTTTCGGCGATGGTCAGACCGGAAAGGGCGACCCGCAAGCGGTTGCCCGGCGGCTCGTTCATCTGCCCATAGACCAGCGATACCTTGTTCAGGACATTCGCGTCCTTCATCTCGTAATAGAAATCATTCCCCTCGCGGGTCCGCTCACCAACGCCGGCGAACACCGAATAACCGCTATGCTCGTGGGCGATGTTGCGAATCAGTTCCATCAGGGCCACGGTCTTGCCAACGCCGGCGCCACCGAACAAGCCGATTTTGCCGCCCTTCGCAATGGGCATGATCAAGTCGATGACCTTGATACCGGTTTCCATGATTTCCACCGATATGGCCTGGTCCTCATAGCTCGGCGGATCGCGGTGAATCGGCAGGCGGACGTCGGTGTCGATCGGCCCGGCCTCGTCTATGGGATTGCCAAGCACGTCCATGACCCGGCCCAGGGTCGCTTCACCGACCGGAACCGTAATCGGACCGCCGGTGTTGCTCACCTCCATCCCGCGCTTGAGACCTTCACTGGGACCCATCGCGATCGCTCGTACGACGCCATCGCCAAGTTGCTGTTGCACTTCCAGCGTCAGATCCGTCTCCGCCAGGTGAAGCGCGTCATAGACTTTCGGAATCGCGTCCCGCGGAAATTCCACGTCGACCACCGCGCCGATGATTTGCACCGTCTTGCCAATACTCATGCTCTGTTCCTCAACTTTTCCACTGCAGGTGAACGGCTAGACCGCCGCCGCGCCACCAACGATTTCTGAAATTTCCTGGGTGATCGAAGCCTGCCGGGCCTTGTTATAAATCAATTGCAGGTTGTCGATAATATCGCCCGCGTTATCGGTCGCCGCCTTCATCGCCACCATCCTGGCGGCCTGCTCGCAGGCCAGGTTGTCCAGCGCGCCCCGATAAACCTGCGATTCGATGTAACGCATCAGCACGCCTTCGAGCAGATCGCGCGCATCGGGCTCATAAATATAGTCCCAGTGAGCCTGCAATTCCTTTGCATCCATCGGCTCCACCGGCAACAGCGTTGCCACCGCCGGGCGCTGACTCATCGTGTTGATAAATTCGTTATGCACCAGGAACAACCGGTCGATGGTTCCCTCGCTGTAACTGTCGAGCATGACCTTGATCGCGCCGATCAGATCGGCGACGTGCGGCGTATCGCCGAGATGAGTGACCTGCGAAACGGTCTTGGCGCCGAAACGCCGGAAAAACGCCACGCCCTTGGCGCCGATCAAACTCAACTCCAGCTCCGCGCCTTTATCCTGCCACTCGCCCATGTGGTTGATCGCCGCCCTGAACATATTGGTATTCAGCCCGCCGCAAAGCCCGCGATCGGTCGAAATAATGATATAGCCGACTCGCTTCACTTCGCGGGTCACCAGGTACGGGTGCTTGTAATCGGGGTTGGCCTGGGTCAGGTGGCCGATGACCGTCCGAATCCGCTCGGCATACGGGCGAGACGCCGCCATCCGCTCCTGCGCCTTGCGCATCTTGCTGGCTGCGACCATCTCCATCGCCTTGGTGATCTTCTGAGTGTTCTTGATACTCTTGATCTTGGTGCGAATTTCTTTTGCGGCTGACATCGGATACCCCGCCTAGTAGGCGCCATTCACCTTGAAATCTTCGATGGCCTTGCGCAAGCCATTGACGATATCGTCGTTGTAATCGCCGGTCGCGTTGATGGTGTCCATCAACTCGGCATGATTGGCGCGCACATAAGCATGCAGCGCGGCTTCGTAATCGACGACTTTCTTGACATCGACTTCATCGATAAATCCTTCGTTGACCGCAAACAGCGAAACCGCCATGTCGGCAACCGTCAATGGCGCGTACTGCTTCTGCTTCATCAACTCGGTCACCCGTTGCCCGCGTTCGAGCTGCCGGCGAGTGGTCTCATCGAGATCGGAGGCAAACTGCGAAAATGCCGCCAGCTCACGATACTGCGCCAGAGCCAGGCGCACGCCGCCGCCGAGTTTCTTGATGATCGTGGTCTGTGCGGCGCCACCGACCCGCGATACCGAGAGACCGGCGTTGATCGCCGGGCGAATGCCGGCGTTGAACAGATCGCTCTCCAGGAAGATCTGCCCGTCGGTGATGGAAATCACGTTGGTCGGGACGAAGGCCGACACGTCACCGGCTTGGGTTTCGATGATCGGCAACGCCGTCAGCGAACCAGTCTTGCCCTTGACCTTGCCATCGGTCGCTTTTTCGACGTACTCGGCATTGACCCGCGCAGCCCGCTCCAGCAAACGTGAATGCAGGTAGAAAACATCGCCCGGATAGGCTTCGCGACCCGGCGGGCGACGCAGTAACAGCGACACCTGGCGATAGGCCCATGCCTGCTTGGTCAGATCGTCGTAAATAATCAGCGCGTCTTCGCCGCGATCGCGGAAATACTCACCCATCGCGCAACCGGCATAAGGAGCGATGTACTGCATCGCCGCCGATTCGGCTGCCGGCGCCGCGACGACAATCGTGTGTTCCATTGCGCCATGCTCTTCCAGCTTGTGTACCACACCCGCGATGGACGAATTCTTCTGCCCGATCGCGACATAAATACATTTAATCCCGGTGCCTTTCTGGTTGATGATGGTATCGATTGCCAGCGCGGTCTTGCCGGTCTGGCGATCGCCGATGATCAGTTCACGCTGACCGCGGCCGATCGGCACCATCGAGTCGATCGCCTTCAGCCCGGTTTGCACCGGCTGGTTGACCGACTGGCGCCAGATCACGCCGGGCGCAACTTTTTCGATCGGCTCGAAGCGCTCGCTGTCGATCGCGCCCTTGCCGTCGACCGGCTGTCCCAGCGAGTTGACCACGCGCCCGAGCAGGGCCTCGCCAACCGGTACTTCGAGGATGCGGCCGGTGGTCTTGACCGTGTCGCCTTCGGTAATGTGCCGGTAACTACCCAACACCACGGCGCCGACCGAGTCCTGTTCGAGATTCAAGGCAATGCCAAAGGTTTCACCCGGGAACTCGAGCATTTCTCCGTAGCTGGCATTGGCCAGCCCGTGAATACGGATAATGCCATCGGTCACCGTGACCACGGTGCCTTCATTGCGGGCTTCCGTGCCGGTCTGGAATTTTTCGATTTTTTCCTTGATCAGATCGCTGATCTCAGATGCCTTGATAGACATAAAACAAACCTCTTAATGCGTCAGCTCGGTTGCCAGCCGCGCAAGGCGGCCACTCAACGAGCCATCGATAACCAAATCCCCGGCGCGTATCACCGCACCACCAATAAGACTTTCATCAATCTCGCAATGCAGCCGAACATCGCGTCCCAGCCGCTTTCTCAGCGCGGCGGCAATTTTGTCCTGCTGCGCCTGGCTAACCGGCAACGCCGAAATCAGCGACACATCGACAGAATTTTCATACTCGGCACGCAGCGCTTCAAACAGGCTGACGACCTCCGGCAGCACGTTCAGCCTGCGGTACTGCGCCAGTACGCGGATAAAATTGCCGGCCAGTTCATCGGCCCGGTCGGCGCAAAGGTCGATGATCAGATCGGCCAGCTCGGCGCTGGTCACCCGCGGGCTGTTCAACAAATCGGCAACCCGCCCATCGCTGACTATGCCGGCGGCAATGCCGAGGAACTCCGACCACTGCGCGAGCTTTTCCCGTTCGCAGGCGAGCGCAAACACCGCTTTCGCATAGGGACGCGCAATCGTGACTTTCTCAGCCATTACAAGCGCCCGAGCTCAGAGCTCTGCAACCAGTTTGTCGAGCAAATCGGCATGCGTCTTTTGGTCCACTTCGCGGTTCAGCAATTTACTGGCGCCGGCAATGGCGATGCTGGCAACCTCGCCGCGCAAGGTGTCTTTTGCCCGGTTCGACTCCCGCTCGATTTCAGAACGCGCCGCTTCGACCAGGCGTTTGCCCTCGGTCATTGCGTCGCTTTTCGCATCGGCCATGACCTGGTTGGCCCGCTGGCTCGCCTGCTCCACGATCTCGAGCGCCCGTTCGCGAGCCTCCGCGATGATGGCTGCCGATTTTTCGGTCGCTGCCGCCAGCTCCGTATGCGCCTTGTCCGCGGCCGCTATGCCATCGGCAACGCCTTG
>JADFSO010000016.1 GCA_022560735.1 Pseudomonadota bacterium | reverse complement strand
CACGAGTATTGCTAAAGGTTGTCGATCACAATCCAAGAGCCGTTATCAAAGCTATTGAGCAATGAAACGTAACCAGCAAATGCAAGCGACGGCCTGCTTCGCAGGCCGCGCCTGATCTGAACGTTAGGCAGCCTGTTCCTCCTTCGCGACCCTTGACATGTGTACCATTATTGGTACACTTAACCGATGCCAATGGACAGGCCCATTCCCGTCGTCTTTTTTCGCCTGGATTCGGGCCGTGAGCCGGTACGGGAATGGTTGAAAGGCCTTGTTCGGAAAAATCGTAAATCTATTGGCGAGGACATTAAGACACTGCAATATGGTTGGCCCGTAGGCATGCCGTTGGCCCGAAAGATGGCGGACAATCTGTGGGAGCTTCGGTCGCACCTACTGTCTGGAATTGCCCGTACTTTCTTTACCGTGTACGGTCAAAAAATTGTGCTCTTGCACGGATTTATAAAAAAAGCCAAGAAAACTCCGGCGAGAGAATTGGCAATTGCGAAACGTAGATTAAAGAAGTTGAGGTCGTAGATATGGCTAAGAAAAATATAGGCAGTAGTTTTGACGAGTTTCTCGAGGAGGAAGGTCTCCTTGAGGAGGCAACGGCGGTAGCTGTCAAACGCTTTATTGCCTATCAACTTGCTGAGAACATGTCCAAATTAAATCTTAGCAAAGCCGAAATGGCGCGGCGTATGGAAACCAGTCGATCTGCCCTGGATAGATTGTTGGACCCAGAAAACTCGTCTGTAACGTTACAGACTCTACAAAGCGCGGTGCAAGCTCTTGGCGGCCGACTCAAAATTGAGCTCGATTTCCGTGAGCATGCGGCATAAGGTGCCTAACCAGCCGATGAAGCGGACAAACCTACCCGTCACTTTTCTTGCTTGCGCAAGAAAATCGCCGGCCACGGTTCGCCACTTATCTAATCGTTAGGTAGCAGGGACACCTTGGCATAGCATGGACACCGTGATACCATGTTTCCATGATACGGCGGTTCGCTAACGTAGGCACCGAGGATATATTCAACGGAAAGAATTCTCGTCCTGCGAGGCAAGCTTGTCCTAGAGGGCTCTGGCGAGTTGCAGTTCGAAAACTTGACCAGCTCGATTCGGTTGAATCTTTAGATGACCTTAAGGTGCCACCCGGTAATCGCTTGGAAGCGTTGTCAGGAGATCGAAAAGGACAGTTTAGTATTCGGATAAATGAGAAGTACCGTATCTGTTTTACCTGGGAATCTGAAGGCCCGAGGGATGTCGAGATTTTGGATTACCACCGATGAGGAATGAGATCATGGTACGAATACCGACACATAGAGAACCGACACACCCAGGCGAAATGCTATTAGAAGAATTCTTAACTCCAATGGGGCTTTCGCAAAAAGAATTGGCGAATGGCATTCATGTTCCCTATCAAAGAGTCAATGAGTTAATAAACCGCAAGCGGGGAATTACGCCTAGTACTGCTCTTAGATTGGCAAAGTTCTTTGGAAACTCAGCAGGGTTTTGGATGAATGTCCAGTTACGTTGGGAGCTTTTTCATGCCCAGCGTTTAGAGGCGAAAACGTTGAAAGGAATTCGCAAAACTAAGTCGCGACTGCCACCTAACCAGGCGGTGCTGACGGACGGCCAGCAAGCTGGCCGCCGCTGACCTTAGCGTTAGGCGGCAAATAGCCCGGAAATGCACATAGCTCCACCCCCGGCATCCCTGTCAATCTGGGCAGATGAAAGTGCGAGCCGTACTCAGCATATTAAAGAACGATGGCTGGGTGCTGGA
This sequence comes from Pseudomonadota bacterium, assembly GCA_022560735.1. Classification (GTDB taxonomy): domain Bacteria; phylum Pseudomonadota; class Gammaproteobacteria; order Steroidobacterales; family MnTg04; genus MnTg04. Next base: position 64,599 of record JADFSO010000016.1, on the reverse strand, counting down.
AAGGACCCGAGGAAGTCACCGGCAGTTCAAGCATCACACCAAGCCGGGTACTGTTACAGTATCGGGAAAACCCAGCATTGATCTCCCTCCAGGGACACTCAACAGCATTTTGAAAAGAGCTGGGCTAAAATAATGTATATGAAATACCTTGTCGTAGTTGAAAAAAGCGAGAACGGTTTCGGAGCGTATGTACCCGACCTGCCGGGATGCGTAGCTGCTGCCGAGAGTCGAAAGGAAGTTGTTTCGTTGATCCAGGAGGCAATCGAATTTCATATTGAAGGGCTCAGGCAATCTGGTGATCCTGTGCCTCAACCGACTTCTCAGGCTGAACTGGTTGACGTACATGCCGCCTAACCAGTCAATGAAGCGGACGAACCTACCGTCACTTTTCTTGCTTGCGCAAGAAAATCGCCGGTCATGGTTCGCCGCTTAGCTAAACGTTAGGCGGCAAATAGCCCGGATTTGCACATAGCTCCACCCATGGTACTCCTGTCAATCTGGGCGGATGAAAGTGCGAAAGGTGCTTCGATTGCTGAAAGACGATGGTTGGGCCGAAATTGCCCGACGCGGAAGTCACCGACAACTCAAGCACCATACCAAGACCGGGCGTGTCACAGTGCCAGGCAAGCCCTCGGATGACTTGGCGCCCGGCACTTTCAACAGTATCCTTAAACAAGCGGGGCTAAGAAATGAGTGAGTCTGCTATGCGGTATGCGATCGTTATTGAAGATGCTGGTGACAATTACTCAGCGTATGTGCCGGATTTGCCCGGATGCGTGGCTACTGGTTCGACTCTTGAGGAAACGGAAGCTGCGATGCGAGACGCAATAATGTTCCATTTGGATGGGCTACGGGCCGATAATCTTCCTATTCCGAAGGCATCGAGTCGAGTTGAGTATGTCGAAGTCGCCGCCTGACCAGTCGATGAAGCAGACGAACCGAACCCGAAGAATATCGCTGCCGAATCCACGATCGGAATTCTTGCTGCTTTCTTTACAGTAGGCCCGGCGTCTTAGCCGATAACCTGGATCACCGTGTGGATCAGCAGACCGACCATGCCACCGACCAGTGTTCCGTTGATGCGAATAAACTGCAGATCACGGCCAATCTGGATTTCGATCCGTTGTGAGGTCGCCTCGGCATCCCAGCGCTTGACCGTGTCGCTGATCACGGCCGATATCTCGTGGCGATAATGGCCAACTACATACAAAACCACATCGCTGATCCAGTCGTTGACCTGCTCCTGCATGTCCTGGCTATGCAATAACGCCTCGCCAAACTGCATGATGCCCGCTTCTATTTTTCTTCGTATACGGGAATTCGGATCCGCCGACTCGCGCGAAAGATAAACACTGATTTCATTCCAGATATCGAAAAAGTACTGCTGGATCTCCGGATGGTTGAGCAATTCGTCCTTCAGCCGTTCGCCCCTCGCGATTACTTCGGGGTCATTTTTCAGTGCGTCCAGAAACTTGCTCACCTCACGGTTGAAATTCTGCCTGGCTTCATTTTCAGTATCCTCACCTACCCGTTCGAGCAACTCCTCGAACTCGGTGACCAGCTTGTCGTAGATCTCCTGGTCGACGAATTTGGGCAGCCACCACGGACTGCGCTTCTTGATTCTTGCGCGTATCCGGTCCTTGTTCTGCTCCAGTTGCCGTCGCGCAACCGCAGTCAGCGCACTGATTAATTCCTGGTGGTGATCGCTGGCGGTCAGCAAGTCCAGCGATCGCCCCACCAGCGGCGTAATCTGGATCTGGCGCATCGTCAACTGGAGGTTTTCCCTGAGGAAGTGTCTTAGCGCCGTGCTGTCGAATACATCCAGGAACCAGCGTGCAAAGGCGCCGGCATCGCCGGCGAGCCGCCGCGCATTGTCCGCCTGGCTCATCCAGCCGCCGAGTCTCCTGGCAAAGTCGATGCCCTTGATCCTGGGCTGCAAGGCGTCTTCGACAAGAAAATTATCGCGCACGAAAGCGGCCAGATTTTCTCCGATTTCGTCTTTTCGCCGGGCAATAATCGCGGTATGGGGAATAGGAATACCCATCGGGTGTCGAAACAATGCGGTTACCGCGAACCAGTCCGCCAGCGCGCCGATCATCGCCGCCTCGGCAAACGCGCTGACATAGGAAAGCCAGGAGACACTTTCCTGGGCTTTATGGGCCACCACAAATACAACCGCCATCAACAGCAACAACCCCGTCGCCAGGCGTTTCATCTCGTTGAGCCTGCGTATTTTTTCCTGCTCTACCTGGGCGAGTTGCATTCGCCGTCTCCACGGCCCGGTTACCGGGCAGCGGCCTCCTGGTGCCACGTTGGACTGAGATCATGCACGGCGCTGACCATTGCCGCCACATTGGCCGGGTCCACTTCCGGGTGAATCCCATGACCGAGATTGAAAACATGGCCCGGTCCATGACCATAGCTGGCCAATACTTTTTCAACTTCCTTGCGGATCGCTGCCGGGCCCGCATAAAGAATCGAGGGGTCCAGGTTGCCTTGCAGGGCGACCCGGTCGCCGGTCAGTTTACGGGCATCGGCAAGATCGGTAGTCCAATCTACGCCCAGGGCATCACAGCCGGTATCCACCATGTCAGCCAGGCGGCTGCCCGCACCTTTGGTAAACAGAATTACCGGTATGGTCTGGCCGTCTTTTTCGCGCACCAGGCTTGCGCATATCTGTTGCATATAGCGCAGAGAAAACTCCTTGTATGCGGCCGGACTCAATGTGCCTCCCCAGGTGTCGAAGACCATGACGGCCTGAACGCCGGCATCGATTTGTGCGTTCAGATAATCGATCGTGGCGCCGGTCAGCTTTTCCATCAATTTGTGCAGCATGGCCGGTTGCTCGTAAAGCATGCCCTTGATGCGGGGAAAGTTCTTGCTGCTGCCGCCTTCGACCGCGTAGGTCGCGACCGTCCACGGGCTGCCGGCAAAGCCGATCAACGGAACCTGGCCGTCGAGCTCTTCGCGAATAACCCGGATCGCCTGCATCACGTAGCCGAGGTCTTGTTCCGGGTCCGGTTTTGCGAGTTTCCTGATATCGGCCGCCGTGTGCACGGGCCGTTCGAACCTGGGGCCTTCGCCAGCCTCAAAATACAAACCCAGGCCCATCGCATCCGGTACCGTCAATATATCGGAAAACAAGATTGCCGCATCCAGTGGAAATCGTCGCAGCGGCTGCACGGTGACCTTGCAGGCGAGCTCGGGGTTCCGGCACAAGTCCATGAATCCGCCGGCCGCCTTTCTGATTTCCCGGTACTCCGGCAAATAACGACCTGCCTGGCGCATAAACCAGACCGGGGTCCGCTCCACCGGCTTGCGGAGCAAAGCTCTCAATAACAAGTCATTTTTCAATTGGCTCATCGCACGAAACCCTGTCAGGCCGCCGCAAAACTCTTGGCGATGCTTTCCTGGATGCTCTCGGCAGCGGCTCGCGGGTTGTCCGCGTCGCGTATGGGGCGACCGATAACGATATAGTCCGCGCCATTGGCAAAAGCCTGTTCTACACTGACCACCCGTTTCTGGTCATCCACCGGGCGATTGTCAAGCGGACGAATGCCTGGAACGACAACCAACAGCCGATGGTCAATGAATTCTCTGAGCCGTGGCGCCTCAAGGCCTGATGAAACCACGCCATCACAGCCGGCCTCAAGGGCTCTGCGCGCCCTCGATAGCACCAGGTCCTCAACATCGCAGCTAAATCCCAGGTCATCCAGATCGCCACGATCGAGGCTGGTCAACACCGTAACGGCAAGGATTTTGACATCTCCCTTGGCCTCGGCCGCGGCCTCCATGATCGACTGGTTCCCATGTACCGTCGTAAAAGTGATGCCGCGGTTGTTCAGGCGCCGAACGGCTGCGGCCACCGTTGCCGGGACGTCAAAAAACTTGAGATCGACGAAAACCTGTTTGTCCCGCGCCACCAGCCAGTCCAGCAACTCGAAATATCCGCCCGCCATCATCAGCTCAAGACCGAGCTTGTAAAACTTCACCGAGTCACCCAATTCGATTGCCAGCGAGCGTGCCCGTTCGGCGTCGGGAACATCCATCGCGAATATCAGCCGCTGTTCGGGGGGAATTCCGTCACTCATGAAAAGGTCTGTTCCTGCTGCTAAAAATCCGGCGCATTGTATCACCTCACCCGCTTACCGGGTTTCATGAAATCCAGCTCGCGCTGCTGGCCTCCTTCCAGGTATCGCCGTCCTTCTCGTAAAGCACGACGAATCCACCGCCGCTGAGATACACGACATTTGAATCCTTCGCCTTCGCCCACATGCTGTGCACGCGGATACTGGCGGTGTCGCTGTCCGGAAAACTCAGTTCAGAAACATAAATAAACAGGAAGTCGCCATCCCGGTTCGCCCGGGTCTCGATTTCCGCCTTGCTCAGTACCACGATTTCGACCCCGGCGAGCCTCGGCTTCCATTCGGCCGGCAGATTCCGGTCGGACAATATCACTTTCCGCGGATCCGCAAGCAGGCCGTGATCGGGAATTTTCTTCTCGATCAACGCGCGCTCCATGGCCAGGTCAAGGATCTGAATTTCCCGGGTCTCCGCCGGCGCCACCTGGGGATCAGGCGGTTGCTGACCCTGGCACGCAATAATCAGCAGCGCAGCGAGAACAATTCCGCAGGTCTTCCTCATCGTTCATCTCCCGGCTCGATCAGCCGCTGGTACTCACCGAGCGCAAACCTGTCCGTCATCCCGGCGATATAGTCCGCGACCGCTCGCGCCCGTGTCTCCTCCGCAGCGCCTTCACCAACGGACCCAAGCCGTTCAGACAGCAAATCCGGTCGCGACATGTAGCAGGAAAACAGGCTGCGCATGATGCGATCCGCCTTATCGGTCATTCGCCGCACCCGTTCATGGCTGTACAGCGTCTGGCGCAAAAAGCGCTTCAATTCGCGATGCGCCTTGCCGACCCCTGCGCTCATATCCAGCATCGACTTGCCGTGCCGGCGAACATCGTCTATAGACGCCGGCGACACACGATCGAGTTCCCTGCGGGTGTTTTCGATCAGGTCGCAGACCACGTGGTTGATCATGCAGCGAACGGTTTCGTGAATGACCGTTCTCTCGATTAGCTCAGGATACTTCGCCACCACTTCCTGGTAACAGGTGTTGAAAATCTCGAGCTCGCACAACTGCTCGATACTGATCATCCCGGCCCTCAACCCGTCATCGACATCGTGATTGTTATAGGCAATTTCGTCCGCGAGATTGGCCAATTGCGCTTCCAGCCCCGGCTGTTGCCTGTCGAGAAACCGCTCTCCCAGCTCGCCGAGCTCGCGGGCGTTGCGCCTCGAGCAGTGTTTGAGTATTCCTTCCCGGGTTTCAAAACACAGGTTCAGCCCGGGAAACTCGGCGTATTTTTCTTCCAGCTTGTCCACGACGCGCAACGACTGCAGGTTGTGCTCGAACCCGCCATGCTCCCGCATACAATCATTCAGCGCCTCTTGTCCGGCGTGGCCAAAGGGCGTGTGGCCGAGGTCGTGCGCCAGGCATATCGCCTCGGTCAGATGCTCATTGAGCCCCAGGGCAACGGCGACGGAGCGGCCAATCTGGGACACTTCCAGTGAATGCGTCAGCCGCGTGCGGTACATATCGCCTTCGTGATTGACGAACACCTGGGTCTTGTACATCAGGCGTCTGAAAGCGCCACAGTGAATTATCCGGTCGCGGTCACGTTGAAATTCCGAGCGCGGATGAGCTGGCGGTTCCGGGTACAATCGGCCGCGGCTCTGGTCATCATGGGCAGCCCATGGCGCGAGCGCAGACCCGGCAGCCAGGCTCGGCATCAGCGACAATACTCGCGCATCACAGACTCGGGTAAGGCGGGATCAAAACTATCGCAAAGCACGACGCTGCCCGGCTCTTCGGGCAAGACCAGCGTCAGCTTTCCGGATAAAACCTTTTTGTCCATGGTCATTTTTTTTGCCAGCTTGCCCGGATCCAGACCTTCAATACCGGTTGGCAGCCCGCACTGCTCGTTGAGACTTCGGATTCGCTGGACCAGCTCCGCGTCTGCCAGACCTACACGCACGGCAACCTCGGCCGCCAGCAGCAAGCCCACCGCCACCGCCTCGCCATGCAAATACCGATAATCCGACTCGGCCTCGATCGCGTGGGCAAAACTATGACCGAGATTCAATAAGGCGCGCGATCCGGATTCTTTTTCGTCCGCCGCCACGATTCGAGCCTTGATCCGGCAGGTCGTTTCTATCGCGTGGATCAACGCCTGCCGATCGCGCAGCAGCACCTCGCCGGCGTGACTTTCCAGCCAGCCAAAAAAAGCCTCGTCCGCGATCAGCGCTGATTTCACAATCTCGGCCATCCCGGCTCGCATCTGCCGGTCATCGAGCGTATCCAGCGTCGCGACATCGGCAACCACGCCGATCGGCTGGTGAAAAGCACCGACCAGGTTTTTTCCACCGGCGTGGTTGATCGCCGTCTTGCCGCCGATCGCTGCATCTACCTGGGCCAGCAAGGTGGTCGGACAAATAATATGGGCGATGCCTCGCTGGTAACAGGCAGCGGCAAAACCCGCGATATCCGAAACGACGCCACCCCCCAGCGATACAATCGTGGCGTCCCGATGCATGCCCGAATCAACCAGTCGATCCAGCAGCAGCGAAAAATATTCCAGGTTCTTGAATCGCTCACCATCGGGGAGCTCATATTTAGAGATCTCAAACGCCCCCAGCGCTTTCTCCACGGCAGCCGCGTGCAGAGGGCCGACGGTTTCGTTGCTAACCAGGAAAACCTGCTTCCCCGGTACCATGCCCGCGAGCAGAGCCGAGTCACTGAGCAGGCCGCGCCCAATATGGACGGGGTAGGAACCGCTGGCCACATTGACCGTCACTGTTTTCACTGCCGCATCACCTGTCGCCCTTGACCCAGTTTATGATTTCGGCGGTAACCGCCGGTACTTTCCGGCCATTCGTATTGATGGTCAGGTCGGCCATTTTCTCGTACATCGGCTCTCTTTGCCCGGCGAGTTTCGCCAGCGTTTTTTCGGGGCTGTCGTCCTCCAGCAAGGGCCTGTTGGCAACCAGCCTGGTACGCCTTAGCTGTTGCGTGACGCTCACGCGCAGATAAACCACTCGTCCCCTTTGCGACAGCCTGCTCCTGTTCTGCGGATCGAGCAACGCACCACCGCCGGTGGCCAGTACGATGGATGGCAGTTGCGTCAGCCGGTCGATCGCCTCTGCCTCGCGCTGGCGAAAACCGCTTTCTCCTTCTTTTTCGAATATGAATCCAATATCGACGCCGGTCTGTTTCTGTATCTCGAGATCGGTATCGTAAAACGGCACACCCAGTGCCTTGCCGAGCCGCCGCCCGACCGCGGTTTTTCCGGCGCCCATCGGGCCAACCAGGAATATGCTCGCGCAACTGCTTTTTTCGGCGCCTGGACTCATTGCCACAGCTTAACCGGCCAAAGCCGCATCCCGCCACCCGGACACGATCGAATAACAGGCAATTTTCACCGGCGATCGGCCTGGTCGTCGCTATTTCTCAATCAAAAACTGTAGCGAGCACGCGCAAAAATATTGCTGTTGTCTTCGAGTTGCCCAAAAAACGTGTATGGCTTGCTGCCGCCAAACAGGTTGGCGCCGCCGATGAAACTCCAGGCATCGTTCATCCGGTAACGGACCTGGGGCCGCAGGTGGTAATCGCTGTCACTCGGGGAGACGAACACAAACAGCGAATGCTGCCACCGGTCACGTGCATCGTGGTAGTTCAGGCGCGTGGTCAGCAAAGTACGCAGTTGCTCTGCCTCAAACTGCGGGGTGAGCGAGTTTTGCAACAAGCGTCCGTGGTGCGAGGTCCACTCGCCATATAACTGCAAGCCAAGGCTCAGGCGGGCAACCAGCTCCCTTTCATAACCGAGCAACAGGCGCAGTTGTGAATTGGCTACCAGCGGGTCGTCACCCGAGCGATCGTCCCGGCTATCGTAAAAGGCAAATTCGAAGTTGGCGATACCCCCCCATGCCGGCCGGCGCAGGCTCGCACCATAGACGCTGAGCCTGGGGAAAAACAGCGTCTGCCGGGCAGTGACGCCCAGCGGCTGTTTCCAGAAACCGATATAGACATAGGCCGCATATTCGACAGAGTTGGCCGTCTTGTACAAACGCGCGGCAAGCTCGCCATTGCCCAGGCTGCGCCCGGGCTTTTGCGCAACCAGCGGCGGGTCGGGGGCAACGATGCCGCCTGCGAATGCCGAGAAAAATGAGAATCGCTTGCCGTTCAGGAATCTATCGTCGGCAAAGACCGGTGTCCAGGCCAGATCTATATTGATAGCCTTGCCAAACACGCTGGCACGCACGGTGTTTGATGGCGCTTTCAGGTACTCATCGTCACGGCCGGTAAAAAAGGAAACGAAATCCTTTGGAAACAGGTCATTCAGGAACAGGAAGTCGCCGGTACCCCAGGTCAGCACCTGCCGGCCAATCTTGATATCCACGTTGGCGGCTGGCGCAAACACCAACGCCAGCTCACGAACATTGGCATCCAGCGCAGCTTCTACATCGTCAGCATAAAGGTCGGCTTTTAGCGCCAGCGACCACCGCTCACGGACAAGCTCCGTCTCGCCACGAAACCTGGTTTCGGCCAGTGTCGTACGCCGTCCAACGGCAGAATCGCTCTGCAAACGGCTCCCGAAACCCGCCTCGACGAAGCCATGGAATGGCATGTCTTCCGTTGTTTCCTCGCCCCAGTCGTCATCCCAATCGTCTTCGACGACGACGCCCTGGTCTTCAGCGAGCAGCGCGGGCGAGAACAACAGCAGCAGTACGATCAGGCGCAATTTCATGCTGCTAACTCCAGGTACTACGGCTATCCGGATGGCCGTTTCAGCCATTGGCGTGGCGGATTACGCAGCGAGCGTTCGCTGAAAACCTCCTGGGGCAGTCCCAGGTCAAAGCGGGTATAGCGAAATTCCAGCAGCGTATGGCCACCGCCTTGCAAATCGTTCATTTTCGAACGAATGGCCGTTGGATACCCCTGGATGGATTTGACTTCAAGAACTTCCATACGCCGGTAAATTTCGCCGATCTCGTTGATATATTCGATTTTCATTGGCAGAAAGGTCTGCTTGTCCACCCACACGGTGTAGCTCTTGAATTCTACCGTGGCCGGATTTTTTGGCGTGTTCTCCAGCACGTAGGACTGAGCGTCGCTGCCGGTCAGCACGTGGTGATCGTCATTCGGATTACGTCCGGAAATATCTTCGTAAAAAAAATGCGAGCCGACAAAACTGGTCCGCTTGTCGCCGGCCGATATACGTTTCACCAGGTCCAGGCCCGGCAGGTACAGCCAGCGATCGTCATCGCCGTCGATGTGCTTTGCCACCTGGAATACCATGCCGCGCACATCGGCAGGGCGGCTGAAGAACACCATGAAATCCTGATCGCCGCCGTCTTCGCGGTCGCGCCGGAGAATCGTAAATTGCCGCAGTTGTTCGCGACCCTGGCCATCCCTGATTCGCATACGTGCGTCGCTGCGCCCGTCGTCGCCGGCATAATAAGCGGCAAGATTGGCTCGCTGGATAATTTCAGCCGCATCGGTGAGATCCGCCGCAAGGGAAAATACGGGTACGCCCAGCAGCGCCAGCGCCAGGCTTGCAACGAGTCCAGCTTGCATATTCAACCTCCGGTGTGCGATTCGCTCGCACTGACGAAGCCCTGGGTCTCAGGCAACAGGCGGCCGCGCAGGATGCTTAACATCGCCGGCAGCAAGATCAGGGTAACGATCGCCGAAACTGCCATGATTCCTGCCAGGAATGCGCCAACCGTTACATACGGCAGCAACGGCGCGAACAGCAGCGGCGTAAAGCCGATGGCGACGACAACGGTGTTGCGCGTGATCGCCCGGGCCGGCTCCTTGAACATTTGCTTCATCGTCGATGCAAACGAACCGGTTTCGTGGTGGATTGCCCGTGCGCGCTCGAGGAAGTGGATCGCGAAATCCACCGACAAGCCAAGGGTCAGCGCCGAAAGCACGGCGATCGGCATGTCATAGTCCTTGCCGATCCAGCCGATCAGGCCATAAATCAGCGTGATCGTGATGGTCAGCGGCAACATGGCAAGCACGCCGTACAAAAACGATCGAAACAGTACGATCATCATGATCAGCACCACGACGAAAGCGCCCAGCAGGCTTTTGGCCATGCCCGCCACCATCGCGTCCTGCCAGACGACATTGATATAGGTCTTGCCGGCCCACCTGCTGCTCAGCCCCGCTGGCAATGGGTGGTCTGCCAGGTACGCATCGAGCCGCGCCATCACCTCGCTCATGTCCTGGTTGTCGCCGCTGCGCAATTGCAGCCAGATAACCGCGGAGCGGTAGTCTGGCGTGACCATGTGCCAAAGGTCGCGGGGGCGATGGGAGGACTGATAGACCAGCAGCGTCTGGGCTATCCCGGCCGTGGTGACCGGGATCGCAAAATCCGCCGCCATGCCGCCGAGCAATTCGCGGTTGACGGTCTTGAGCAAATCCGGCAGCGCGTTGGTCTTGCCTACATGAGCGCTGTCGGCAAGCACCCGCTGCAGGGTTTCGAGCAGCCGCACGGCCTCGGGTTGCTGGAAATACTTCGCCTGGCTTTGCGCGGCCTCGGCAGACGCAAGCAAGTCTTCAAGATAAGGAATTTCTGCGTCGCCAGCATCGAACAATGCATCGTCCAGCCCCGTGACCATGGCATCCAGCTGCTCACCAGGATCGTCCAGACCGGTCCTGGCCGCCGCATCCCACCCGATGGCATCCAGATCCACCCCAGCGAGCCGTGCGCGAGCGAGAATTTTCTCTGCTTGCCCGGAAAACTGTTGGTAGGCATCCTGCCCGTGCTGCCGCAGCACCAGGAACGCATCGTAGGTGCCGGCAAAATGGCGGTTAAGCGCTGCGTCGGCAACCCGGATGCGGTGATCCGACTTGAACCAGTTTACCGGGTTGTCGTTGATCTGGATTCGGCTTAGCCCGAGGATGCTCAGCCCGAAAACAACTGCAAAGGCGACCATCAGCTTCACGGCATTGGCCGTCGAAAACCGGCCAAGCGGCGGCAGCAGGCGCGATAACATTCCTGGTTTGCCCTGCCCCCGGTGTGATTTTTGCAGCGCTCTGAGCTGGGCCGGGCTCATGCGCACAATGTAGGCAGGGACAAAAACGATGGTCAGAAGAAACGCGAGCATGATGCCAAATCCGACGAATATTCCAAAAACCTGCACGGGTGGAATCGGCGTTATCGCCAGTGACAGGAATCCTACAGTCGAGGTCACCGAGGTAAACAGCATGGGCCTGAACAAGCGCCTGACGACCCGGCGAATCGCCACCCCGACATCGTCACCCTCCTGAAAAGTGTCAGCAAACTCCGACAGGATGTGGACGGAATCCACGACGGCGATGGGCATCAGGAAAATCGGTATCATCGAACTCATGATGTGGACGGTAAAGCCCATGCCGATCATCAGGCCCATGGCGGAGATGACGGTCGCCATCGCAACGATCATCGGCGCTACCACCAGCGCGGCGTTGCGGAAGAAAAACCACATCAAGAGAAAAATGGCCAGCCCTGCCAGTGGCGCCGATATTCCCATCTGGACAAACATTTCGTGGCCGAAAGTGTCCTCGGCCACCGGCAGACCGGTAATGTGGTAACTGTCGGTTGCGCCGCTCCCGGCAAGCGAGCGAGCGATAATCTGCTCGATCTCGCGGGAGATCCGGTAGCTTTGGTCCTTGCGGACAATCGGCACATAAATCGCAGCCGCCTTGCCATCGCCGGAGACCAGTGTATTCATCAGCAAGGGCAAACGCTCTACCGCCTCACGTATCGCCAGCGCCTGCTTTCCGGTCTGCGGCGCCTCGTGCATCAGCCATTCGAAACTGATCGCGCCGGCACCATCCTGGCTGACATTATCGACCACCGACAGTGACATCAGGTCATGGCGCACTACCCCATCGATCTTGAGGATTTCCTGACTGACCCGATGGATCGCCGCCAGCGAACGGACGTTGTAAATACCCTCCGGATCGTCGTCGTTGACCGCGCCAACCACGATCGCGTCGGCAAGACCGAATTTTTTCTTGGTTTCGTTGTGAAATGCGCGATCGGGCTGATCCTGCGGCAGCATGTTCTCGGGGTCTGTATCGATCCTGATCGATGGAATCTGCAAGCCCAGCCCCAGGGTCAAAAGGGCGACAAACAGATAGATCGTCCGGGGTCTCGAGGTGGCCAGATTGGCTATCCAGTGAGTCATCGCCGGAAGCGCCCTAGAACCGGTCCAGCGGAAGTTTGAGATAACGGGTACCGTCGTCTTCAGGTTCCGGCAATGCGCCCGCGCGGATATTGACCTGGATCGATGGAAGAATCAGCGCCGGCATATCGAGCCGGGCGTCCCTGGTGTTGCGCATCTTTACAAACTGGTCGACGCTGCTGGACTCGTTGACATGAATATTGTGTTTTTTCTGCTCTCCGATCGTGGTCATGCAACTCTTTTCACGACCGGCCGGTGGATAATCATGGCAAAGATACAAGCGCGTTTCGTCTGGCAATTCATAAATCTTCTGGATGGACTGGTAGAGGAGGCGGGCATCGCCCCCGGGGAAATCGCAGCGCGCAGTGCCGAAGTCCGGCATGAACAGCGTGTCGCCAACAAAAGCGGCATCGCCGAACACATAGGTTACGCTGTCGTTGGTATGTCCGGGTGTGTGCATGACCCGGCCACGGATACTCCCGATCCGGATCTCCTCGTGGTCACGGAATAAATGGTCAAACTGGCTCCCATCCGGCCGGAAATGGTCTGCAAGGTTGAAAACTTTCGCAAAGGTTTTCTGCACCATCGTGATTCCCTCACCAATTCCTATTTTTGCGCCGAGCTTGCCGCGCAGGTACATAGCGGCGCTCAGGTGATCGGCATGCGCGTGGGTCTCGAGGATCCACTCTGCCTGGTACTCGTTTTCGCCCAGCCAGGCGATGAGGCGATCAGCCGATTCGGTACCGGTACGACCGGACTTGCAATCGAAATCGAGCACTGAATCGATAATTGCGGCCTGTCGCGAATCGGGGTCGGCCGCCACATGGCTGAATGTCGATGTCGCGTGGTGGAAAAAGCTTGCTACCTGAATCTGCATTTTCGCCGCCTTTGCGTCCTTGTCCGCTGCTGCAGACAGACTCCCCCTGGCACAGGAGTCTACCCCACCTTGCCAGTTTGTCGGACTTTGGCCTGCCAGGCCACAAAAAAAGCCTCCCGCAATGCGGAAGGCTTTTGCTGTCGATCGCTGATTCCGGGAATCAGTAGGCGCTGCTGCCGTCTCGAAGAATCTTCGGCGTGATAAATATCAGCAACTCCGATTTGTTGGATTCAATTATCGTTGACTTGAACAGGCGACCGATGATCGGGATATCGCCAAGGATCGGCACCTGGTTGACAACTTCGCGGTTTTCGGTCTCGTATATACCACCAAGAACCACGGTCTCGCCATCGTTGACCAGGACCTGCGTGATCACCTCGCGAGTATCGATACTCGGGACGAATCCGCCGGTCGCGCTGGCCACGCTTTCACCCACGCTGTCCTGGTTAACCTGGAGATCCATGATAATCCGGTCATCCGGCGTAATCTGCGGTGTCACCAGCAGTCTGAGTACGGCTTTCTTGAACTGGGTCGTGGTGGCGCCACTGGACGATGATTCCTGGAAGGGGATCTCGACACCTTGTTCGATGCTGGCTTGCTTCTGATTGGCCGTCACTACGCGCGGCGTGGAAATGATTTCGCCACGTCCTTCCGCCTGCAACGCGGATAACTCGAGATCGACAATAAAGTCGTTGTCCAGGATTGCCAGCGCCACCCTGCCAGCCGGGTTGATGACCGGCAGATTGACGTTAAAGCGATCGGTGATCGACGGCGCTTCAACCGGGAAGGGCTGCCCGGTGGTCTGGATATTGTCCAGCGCGGAATCGACAATCGTTCCGGAACCCGATGCGCTGCCTGTGGTCGTGAACAGACCGCCACTGCCAAAATCGTCGACATAGGTCACGCCAAAGCGTGCGCCCAGTTCCCTGCTATAGTCGTCATTGACGGTGACGATGCGCGCCTCGATCAGAACCTGGCGAATCGGAATATCGAGTATCGCCACCATTCTGCGAATGTCGGCTAAGCGTTCCTCGGTATCCTGCACCAGCAAGGTGTTGGTTCTCGCGTCTACCGCAACGCTGCCACGCTCCGAGAGCAGGGAATTCTCGGCACTGGATCTTATCAGTTCAGCAAGATCGTTGGCCTTGGCATAGTTGACCTGTACGAATTCCGCACGCAGCGGTTCCAGTTCCTGGCGCTGGGCGTAGGTTTCCAGTTCCTGGCGTTCGCGCGCGGCGATCTCGTCCGCCGGCGCAATCAGGATCACATTGCCCTGTTGGCGCATATCCAGGCCCTTGGTGCGCAATACGATATCCAGCGCCTGGTCCCACGGAACGTTCTGCAAACGCAGCGTAACGCTGCCTTGTACGGTGTCGCTGACCACCATGTTCAGGCCGCTGGTATCGGCGAGCAACTGCAGCACCGCACGGGTTTCGATATCCTGGAAGTTCAGCGACATACGCTCGCCGACATATTCTTTTTCAAGTTCGGGAGTAAAAGCCCTGTCTTTTTCAGGAGCCTTGCTGATCTCGATGGTAAAGACGTTGTCAGACTGGTAGGCCACTTCTTCGAAATCACCCATCGCGGCAATAATCAGCCTCGTGCCGTTGCGGACTCTCAGCGTATCCACCGATGAAACAGGCGTTGCGAAATCCATCACGTCCATGCGACGGAGCAAACTGTCAGGCAGGCTGGCGCCTTGAAAATCGACCAGGACCAGGTTGCCTTGCTGACGCAAATCTATGGCTGTGCTGGAGTCGCTCAGGGTCACCATAATGCGACCCGCACCATCCGGGCTGCGACGAAAATCGATATTTTCAATCCTGGTCGAACTGCGCGACTGGCTGGCGGGTCTTGCACTACCGGCAAAACTTGCGGCCCGGTCCGCGCTTCCTGCAACACCGAGAAGAATGATAATACTGTTGCCGGAAACGCGTGTCTCGTACGGCACCAGTACATCCATATTCAGGACGACCCGGGTGCGACCACCGGCTTCAGCGGTGACCACGGAATTGAGCGGTCCGATCCCGACATTGGTGCGCCGCCGGTCCATATTCAGGCTGGTGCCCGGCAGATCCAGTGCAATACGCGCCGGGTCGTTGATCGTAAAGCTCAGCGGCTCGGGCGCGGCGCCACTCAGTCGCAGCTCAATCTGCACTTGCTGGCCAGGCAAAGTAACAACCTTGATGTCTTCCAGCTGAATAGTGCTTTGTGCCGCTGCAGGCAGAGCCAACAAACAGACCAGCATGGCGCCTATCCATTTGCCAACGTAGCGTCCCAATCCATTGCCACCGTGCAAATCACGTCCTGGCAGATTCATGAACTTCATTTCTGTCTCTCCCTGTATTCTCAGTCACTCAGTGCCACGGCGGCGGGCCTTTCGATATAGCCGCCCAGACCATCTGAAATGATTTCAAGCAATTCGATTTCAACATCGTTAATGATCTTGATTTGCCCATCGTTCTGGCCAATGTAGTCGCCAACGACGACCCGGTGAACAAGGCCGTTACTGGTTTGCAAAAGACCATACATCGTTCCGCCCAATTCGAGCGTGCCAACCATATTCATGGAATCCAGCGGAAACTGCTCCAAAAATTCTCTGCTGCGGTCCGTATCCGGACCGATCGCGGAACCGGACGCATTGCGGACCAGCACCACGGGCGTATCCGGCGTAAACGGCGATCGCTCGTCATCCGCCTCGTACAAAAAAGTGTCATAAGGCTTGATCTGCGGGAGCGGCTTGATCCGGCCACCGGGCTGGGCCAGGGTCTTTTTGACAAAGGCGTCCAGATCGGCTGTACCACCGGTGCAACCAGCCAGCAGCCCAAAAGCGGCGATAACCACGAGCATGAACCATGTACGCATACCTGTATTCATGGTTATCAGGACTCCTCTTCCAGGTAGCGGTAGGTCTTGGCGGTCACATCGAGTATCAGCTTGTTTCCGCCCGTATTTTTTTCAGGCTGAATCAATACGTCGTGCAAAGTGACGATTCGAGGTAAGGCCGCAATACCGCTGACAAACTGCGCGAGATCATGATAGCTGCCTTGCAGGCGGATCTTGATCGGCAATTCCGCATAGAAATCCTTCTTGATTTCGCTGCTCGGCTGGAAAAGTCTCTCCTCGAGACCAGCAGCCAGGCCTGTCTGGGAAATATCGACGAGCAGGCTGGGGACTTCGGTCCGGCTCGGTAACTGCCGCAGCATTGCACCAAAAGAAACTTCCATTTCCTTGAGCTGCGCTTTGTAGGCATCGAGATTTGCCGCGCGGCGCTGTTTGGCCACGAAGGTCAGCTTGTGCTCGACTTCTTTCGCCTCGGCCTCTTTGAGCAATGCCGCTTTGGTGCGATATACAAAATAATAGGAACCGCCGATACTGACTGCGACAAAAATAATCGCGATCAATATGCCCCTGAACAATAACGGCCAACGACCAATATCGTTGGTATCGAGGCTTTGCAGCTGTTCTATGATATTCATAAGTTACCAGCCTCCTCCAGTCCGTCGTCCTCTTCTTCAGACGAAACCTGCCGTGCCGTCAGCCCGAATTCGGCTTTCTTCCGCGGTCCGACTTCGACAGTTTCAATAACCTGCAAACCGGGATTTTCCAGCCACTCCGAAGCGTCAATATTTCTCATATAAGCGGAAACCCGGGTCGTTGACTCGGCCACGCCCTTGATTTCCAGGCGCCGGTTGCTCTGCTTCAATGAAGTCAGATAAACGCCATCGGGCAATGTGCGGACCAATTCATCAAACAGGTGCACAACTTCCGGTCTGCTCTTTTGCAGGCGCTCGATAATTTCCATGCGTGCGAGCAGACGCTCTTTTTGTCTTTCCAGACCCTTGATCTCTTCGATTTTCTCGTCGAGCAGGGCGATTTCCTGGGTCAGGATATCGTTTCGCTGATTCTGGTAGCGGATAAAGCGATCGAAGGTCCAGCTGACCAGCATGATTGTGACGATGCCGATCAGCACGGCGCCGGCTGACGCAACCAGAAAATTCTGCTGGCGTTCTTTACGCTGATCTTCGCGCCAGGGAAGTAGATTAATTCTCGGCATCTTAGTCGAAGCTCCTCAACGCCAGCCCGCAAGCCGTAAGCAACGCGGTTGAATCCTTGACCACGCCCAGCGCTTTCGCCCGCGAAGACAGTTTCATCTGACCGAGCGGATCGCCGATTTCGGCGGGTATACCCACTCGCGAAGCGATCACGTCGGCTACCCCCGGGATATTGGCGCAACCGCCGCAAACCAGTATCGATTCAGGCTGCTCGCGGCCGCTGCCGGAAGCAAGGAAAAACTGCAGGGAGCGACTGACCTGCAAAGACATTTCGTCCATGAAAGGATCGAGCACTTCCGGCTGGAAATTGGATGGCAGGCCGCCTTCCTTCTTGGCCCGCCCCGCTTCTTCCAGGCTCAGGCCGTAGGTTCTCATGATTTCCTCGGTCAGTTGCTGACCACCGAAGGCGAAGTCACGGGTATAAATGACCCGCAGGTCCCGCAAAATACTGAAGGTCGTGCTGCTGGCGCCGAAGTCGACGACGGCGATCGTATGATCCATGCCGCCGTCCGCCATTTGATGCGTCAATAGCTGACATGAATTTTCCAGAGCGAACGCCTCGACATCGACCACCCTGGCGACGAGGCCCGCGGCTTCGACCGCCGCCTGGCGCTGCTCGACGTTTTCGTTGCGCGTAGCGACCAGCAATACATCCAGCATTTCAGGGTCCTTGGCCGATTCGCCCTGAATCTCGAAATCGAATGAAACCTCTTCCATCGGGAACGGGATGTACTGATCGGCCTGCAGTTCGACCTGGCCTTCCATCTCTGAGTCGTTCAGCGAACGCGGCATCTGGATCAGCTTGGTGACCGCCGCATCGCCTGAAATTGCGATCGCACATTCCTTGTTCGAGGTTCCGGAGCGCTTGACCGCCCGGCGAATGGCCTCGCCGACCGCCTGGGCGTCGACTATCGCCTTTTCGCTGACCGCGTTGTTGGGGGTAGGTTCGGCGGCATAGGAATCAACCTTGTAGTTGCCGCTGGAACCGGACAATTCGATCAGCTTGACCGAGGATGTCGTGATATCCAGACCCAGTAGGGGCTTGTTTTTTCTGCCAAAAAACACAGCTTTTCCTTTTTAGCTCCGTTACTTGCAGGTCGAAGATAGACCAGCACATTAAGTTATGCAACTGGCAGTATCCTAGTGCATCCGTCGCCGTTCTAACGTGACTTTGCTCACATTATGACAAAGACCGTATCGCGCCCATCCGGTCCCTGCCCCGACGCCTGCTGCTGTATACTCCCGCCTCGGTCAGGGTCGACCGCTCACCGAACAAACGGCCGGCGTCGTTCAAAAAAATACGCTTAGTTACTGCCCTGGAACGAATGAGCCCTTGGAAAATGCCGGGCGGCCTGGTAGAAGTCGGAGAAAACTCACTGATTCCTGACCGGCAACCCCGCTGTCCTAGGCTGATTCCTTTAGACCGGTGGCTTTGCGTCCCCACCTTTCGGTGAGTTTGCCTACATTATGCGACCTTAATATGCATAATCACGCTTTATAAAGCAAGGACTTAAGCCAGTTACCTAGCATGAAACTTTACCAACGAATCCTTTTTCTGGGGACCAGTGCGGCACTCGTCGGTAGCTTCGTTTTCCTGATGGCCGGGGTCTCCGCTTACCTGTACCTGGCGCCTGGTCTTCCGGACGTCAATTCTCTGCGCGATGTGCGTCTCCAGGTGCCGCTGCGGGTCTACAGCCGGGATGGACGGCTGATATCCCAGCTCGGCGCGCAGCGGCGCATCCCGGTAGCCTTTCAAGACATTCCGCAGGACATGGTCAACGCGTTCCTGGCAGCAGAAGACGATCGTTTTTTCGAACACCCCGGTGTCGACTACCAGGGCCTGGTGCGCGCAACGATGATGCTGGCATTGACCGGCGAAAGACGACAGGGCGGCGGCACGATCACGATGCAACTCGCGAGGAACTTTTTTCTCACCCGTGAAAGAACGTACATCAGGAAGCTGAAAGAGATATTTCTCGCGCTGCGTATCGAACGCGAACTCAACAAACAGGAAATTCTCACTCTCTATCTCAATAAGATTTTTCTTGGGCAACGCGCATATGGTGTCGGTGCCGCGTCCGAGGTGTATTTTGGCAAGGCGTTGAAGGACCTGGGGCTGGCCGAAATCGCGACCATTGCCGGACTGCCAAAAGCACCTTCATCCGATAACCCGGTCAGCAGCCCGGAGCGCGCCGGCAGAAGGCGCGCCTATGTACTGCGGCGCATGCTCGAAGTCGGTTACATCGAGCAAGACGAAGCCGAAGCGGCGGCGGCCATACCGATCGAGTCCCGCATCCACGGCCCGGCCGTCGAAGTGGAAGCGCCTTATGTCGCGGAGATGGTGCGCAGCGAATTGCTGACCCGCAATCTGCCCGATATATATACGGCCGGCTATCGGGTCACGACCAGTATTGACAGCAGGCTGCAACAGGCGGCTGTTATCGCCCTGCGCCAGGCACTGCTGGAATACGATGCGCGCCATGGTTATCGCGGACCGGAGGACCGGCTCACTCTGTTAGACGATACGAACATCGAAGACCAGACCGGGCAACTCGAAGACCCCGGAGCCGCCACAGTCCCGTTGCGTCAAATCGAGGACGACGCGAGGTTGGCGCTGGAACCGGAAGCCGAGCAACTGGCCTGGGCTGCGGCGCTGGAGACCTACCCCGAATTCGGTAACCTGGCAGTCGCGCTGGTGCTGGCCACAGAGGAACGCCAGGCGGAAGTCTTCGTCAGAAATCATGGCGTGCTTAGCTTGCCGTGGCAGGCGATGTCATGGGCCAGACCTTACATAGACGACGAACAGCGGGGCGACCCGCCGGAAACGGCTGCCGACATCATGGCGCCGGGCGATGTGATTCGCCTGGTCAGGGTAGTCGAGGGTTGGCGGCTGACCGGCATTCCGGAGGTCCAGGGTGCGATTACCGCCATGGATCCACAGGACGGCGCGATCGTCGCGCTGTCAGGCGGCTTTGATTTTTTCGCCAGCAAATACAACCGGGCGACCCAGGCGAAACGGCAGCCTGGCTCTTCGTTCAAACCTTTTATTTATTCCGCGGCCCTGGACAAAGACTACACGCCGGCGACGATCATCAACGATGCACCGGTGGTTTTTGACGACGACACGCTGGAGCAAACCTGGAGGCCACAAAACTACAGCGGCAAATTCTATGGGCCGACGCGGATGCGTGAAGCCCTGGTCAGATCACGCAACCTGGTTTCGATCCGCATACTGGCCGATATCGGCATTTCCTACGCGGTGCGCTACCTGGCCCGCTTTGGTTTCACAGGCGACGCATTGTCGCACGATCTCTCACTGGCGTTGGGCAGCGCCGCGCTGACCCCGTTGCAGATGGTGAGCGCCTACTCGGTTTTTGCGAACGGAGGTTTTGCAACCCAGCCCTATTTCATCCAGCGCATAGACGATGCGAGCGGGGCAACGATTTACCAGGCGGAGCCGCCACTGGCGTGTTTCGAGTGTGAGCAAAGCTGGAATCGGCAACGGGCGGACCTCGAGCGGGCTGCTGAACTGTCTGATCCATCGTCACCGCAGGCCGGTGACCCGGATCTCGAGGCAACGGAGATCGACCTGGATGAGCTGCCACAGGATCCTTTGCTTTACCTGGATCGGTCGCTGGCGGCTGTCCGGGTTGTAGAAGCCCGCAATGCCTACCTGATTGCCGATATGATGAGGGACGTCATCAGGCGCGGAACCGGTCGTCGCGCCCTGACCCTTGGACGGCGGGATTTGTCCGGTAAGACCGGCACGACCAACGACGGGGTCGACGTCTGGTTCAGCGGTTATAATTCCCGGCTGGTCGCCACCACCTGGGTCGGCTTCGATAATCCACGACCGCTGGGAACCGGTGAGGAAGGCAGCAGGACGGCCTTGCCGATGTGGATAGACTTTATGCGGGTCGCACTGCAGGGGATGCCGGACAGCAGGCTGCCCGTGCCGGACGGCCTGATTACCGTTCGTATTTCTCCGGAAACCGGCTGCCTTACCGGGGCCGATGATCCATCTGCGATATTCGAAATTCTGCCACGCGAAAAAATCCCCGCTTGCGAACCCGGCAACATCGAACCGAACTATGACGAGGAAAAACCCGACGAGGAGGATCTGTTCTAAGGCTCGAACTTGCGCTGGCTGCCATTCACGATTAACAATCAGCGCATCCGCAAACCCCGGAGAAGCCCCCATGGCCCGGCGCCAAACTCGCAACGATAATCTTCGCCTGGTACTGGCCCGGGAATCGGCGCGCATCATGGCGGAGCACGGTATCGATGATTTCCTGTTGGCCAAACGCAAAGCCGCTGAACGCCTCGGCGTAACGGAACGTGCGGCATTGCCGGGAAACCAGGAAATAGAGAGCGCGCTGAGCGAACACCTGCGACTCTTTGCCGGCCGGACTCATGTACATCATCTGCGGCAATTGCGCGAGCTTGCGCTTGGCACGATGCGGAATTTCGATCAGTTCCAGCCTAAGCTTGCCGGCGCCGTGCTCAATGGAACGGCGACTCCGCACTCCGATATTACCCTGCACCTGTTTGCCGACCCGGCCGAGTTGGTTGCCATGCGGTTGATGGCGCTGCATGTTTCCTATGCCATCGGCGAGCGTCATATCCGCTTTGCCGACCGCATCGAGGAATACCCGGTTTACGGATTTGAACAAGACGAGGTGCAGATCGAGATGACAGTATTTCCGGCTATCCTGTTGCGCCAGGCGCCAAAATCACCGGTGGACGGAAAATCCATGCGCCGGGCGGGTATAACCGAACTGCAGAACCTGATCGAAACCTGCCAGGCCTGAACAACCGATTCCGACCGGCCCGGGAAGCATCAGGTGCGCTTGCCCAGTGGCGTCACGTCGCGTTTGTCCGGGCCGACATAAAGCTGCCTTGGCCGGCCGATCTTCGCGCCAGGATCGGCGATCATCTCCTGCCAGTGAGCCACCCAGCCGACCGTGCGGGCGATCGCAAACATCACGGTAAACATCGACCTGGGAATGCCGAGCGCCCGGTAGATAATGCCCGAGTAGAAGTCTACGTTCGGATAAAGTTTCTTCTCGACAAAGTACTCGTCTTGCAATGCCACCTCTTCGAGTTTCAGCGCCAGATCGAAAAACGGCGTATCGACACGATCCATGTTGCCAAGCACTTTATGCGCCATTTCCCTGATCAGGGTCGCTCTTGGATCGAAGTTTTTATAGACCCGGTGACCGAATCCCATCATCCGGAAGGGGTCGTCGCGATCCTTGGCCCTGGCGATGTATTTGGGGATATTTTCGACGCTGCCGATTTCCTCGAGCATATTCAGAACCGACTCGTTGGCGCCGCCATGAGCCGGTCCCCAAAGCGCCGAAATCCCCGCGGCAATCGCCGCATACGGGTTGGTACCGGAACTGCCCGCCAGGCGCACCGTTGCGGTGCTGCAGTTCTGCTCGTGATCCGCATGCAGTATGAACAGCAGATCGAGCGCTTCTGCCATGACCGGGTCAACCTCGTATGTCTCGCAAGGAACCGCAAAAAACATATTGACCAGGTTGCTGCAATAATTCAGATCATTGCGCGGGTAGATGAATGGCTGCCCTCGCGAGTGTTTATACGCGGCCGCGGCGATGGTCGGAATCTTGGCAATGATCCGGTGGGCGAAAATATTCCGGTGCCGGGGATTATCGATATCCATGCTGTCGTGGTAAAAAGCCGCCATCGAACCCACGACACCGGACACCATTGCCATCGGATGTGCGTCATAGTGGAAGCCATCGATAAACCGCAGCAGGCTCTCGTGCACCATCGTGTGACGGCTTATGGAATAAACGAAGTCGTCGAGTTGTTGCTGATTGGGCAGGTCACCGTAAAGCAGCAGATAGCAAACCTCCAGGAAACTGCAATTGGCGGCCAGCTGGTCCACCGGGTAGCCGCGATACAGTAAAATGCCTTTTTCGCCATCGATGAAGGTAATCTTGCTCTCGCAGGAGGCGGTCGCGACAAAACCCGGGTCAAAAGTAAAAACGCCTGCTTGCTTGTACAAAGAAGCAATACTGACGACATCCGGACCAATGGTTCCCGACCTGACCTCCAACTCCAGACCATCCTGGTCTATGCCGGGGCCGGTAAGCCTATAACCTTTGTCACTCATATGGACTCCTGTCTAATTGTGGGGCTGCCAGTGCCCCCCGAATGCCGTCACCACCCGAACCGGCTAAAAATACCGCAGGTAAAACGCAGCCACGGGGAAAAGTGCAACAGCAGCCGCGCGCAAGCGCGGACCGGCGAGCGCAGCGAGCGAACTGCTTGCGCTGACCATGTTTCCGCAGCAGCAGCCAACTATGATTATAGGGTAGGGCAGCGTTGCGTGACCAGCATGGGCCCGGCCGCGGAAACATGAAAACCGGGCACATAGTCAGCGAAAAAACAGGCGCCGTGGCGCCCGTCTTGCAAATGCTCGATCGGGGGCTTAGCCCATTCCGTACTTACGACGGAATTTATCGACGCGACCACCAGTATCGATGATCTTCTGTTTGCCCGTGTAAAACGGGTGGCATTTCGAACACACCTCAATGTGCAGTTCACCCGGCATTGTAGAACGGGTCGAAAAGGTATTGCCGCAACTGCAGGTTACGTTCATTTCATCGTATTCAGGATGGATATCGGCCTTCATGGCGAAACCTCTGTCAAACGCACCAGGCCCTGGCCTGGCGCCGGAAAAACGGGCCGTGCAGTGTACTTAGCGCCGACCGCCTTGGCAAGGTTCTCAGCGCCGGTTTCCAGGAGCCCGGTGACCCGGTAGACCTTTTCCTCTGAAATTCAGAGCCTTAGACATAACGGCAGAGAGAAATCTTTAACTTTTTCACTTTACTCAGCAATTCTAAAAAGAATTCTGCCTTATCCACAAAATCTGTGCATAACTTTGTGGATGAATTGTTGCTGCAGGCGATTTAGGGGCCAAAAAAAGCCTTTTCAATCAAATTGGCGAATTCTTAACCATTTATTTTTTATTCTTTATATTCAATAACTTACAATTTTGTCTCGCAAATCCGTGTTCTCTGATTCACGACAAACGGGCATTGCCGGGACAAATCTCCACAAGTGTGCATAAGTTACGCGGTGCAGCATGAAACCTGCCCCTTTTTTGGCCAAGCCAGGCGCAAGAAACCCTATAAAAAACCGTGGCTTTCACCGTTTCCGGTCCCGGCCTGCCGGCTATTTTCCCGGCCATCGGGCAGGAAAATAGCGACCAGGTTATCGCGAAAATTCAGACCGGCCTCACTGGGGCGGCAGTGAGATCCGCCAACCAGCAACAAACCCTGGTCGACCGCTTCGTTCAACTTCGGTGCGCAAAATGCGCGCGCAAGCCCGGTCCTCTCCCAGAGCAAGTCCAGCGAAAATCCATGCTCAAGACGCAGTGCGTTGAGCATGAACTCAAACAGCTTTTCCTCCGCAGTCAGGATTCGAGTTCCCTCGATCGGATCGGCGGCGGCCATATAGTCTGCCGGGTGACGCAAGCGCCAGTCCCGTCTCACCCCGCTGCCGCCGCTGAGCTTGCCATGGGCACCCGCCCCAAGACCCAGGTAATCGGCGAAGGTCCAGTAATTGAGATTGTGACGGCAGCGCCGGCCATCCTGCGCGAAGGCAGAAACCTCATAGTGCTCATAAGCTGCTTCGGCCAGCTTGTCCTGGCACCGTTGCTGCATTTCCCAGCACAGGTCGTGGCCGGGAAGTTCGGGTGGTTTGGCGGCGAACAGGGTGTTTGGTTCCAGCGTCAACTGGTAGTGAGAAATGTGGGCAGGCGCCAGGCTGATCGCCTGTGCCAGGTCATCCACGGCCTGACCCGTCGACTGGCCCGGCAGACCGTACATCAGGTCCAGGTTGAAATTCTCCAGCCCTGCCTTTTCCAGTTCGCGCACAGAACTGATCGTCTCGGCCGCACGATGGATCCGGCCCAGGGCCTGCAGTTTTTCGTCGTCAAAACTCTGCGCGCCCAGCGACACACGGTTGATTCCGGCTGCCCGGTAATCTGCAAACGCACCACGCTCTATGGTCCCGGGATTCGCCTCCAGCGTAATCTCGATATCCGGCTCCAAAGGCAGCAAGCGGTTCACCTGGTCCAGGAAGCTCGCAAGCCCGCTGGCGGAAAACAGGCTGGGTGTGCCTCCGCCAAAAAATATACTTTGCAGCGGCCGGCCGCCGAGTTCACCCACGCTATGTTGCAGGTCCCTGGTCAGCGAGGCCAGGTAAGCCTGCTCGGGCAGGCCGCCCTTCAATGCGTGGGAATTGAAGTCACAATATGGGCATTTGCTGATACACCAGGGCAAATGCACATACAGCGATAACGGCGGTAGCGTTTCCACTAGCGCGCCATCCATGCGGGAAGCTGCCTGGCCAGCATCGCCAATGCCCGCCCCCGGTGGCCGATGCGGTTTTTTTCCTCCGCGCTCAGCTCCGCCGACGTGCATCGCATACCGGCCACTGCAAATAGCGGATCGTAACCGAAGCCGTTTTCGCCCCTGGGCTGGTCAACTATCCTGCCCTCCCAGTCGGCATGGCAAATTAACGGCACCGGGTCATCCGGGTGGCGCAGCAAGACGACAACGCACTGAAACCTGGCTGTGCGATTTTCATCGGGAATCCCGGCCAGCCTCGACAATAACAGGCGGTTGTTGGCCTGGTCGTCTCGCTCATCCCCGGCATACCTCGCCGAATAGATGCCCGGCGCACCGTTCAACGCGTCGACCTCCAGACCCGAATCATCGGCCAGGGCCGGCAAACCACTGTGCCTGGCTGCGTTCCTGGCCTTGAGGATAGCGTTTTCGACAAAACTGAGCCCGGATTCCTCGATCTCGGGCACCGCAAACTCGGACTGGGGCACGACCTCGATACCCATTGGCCTGACGATTTCCATGATCTCGGCAAGTTTGCCCCGGTTGCCGGTCGCCAGCACCATTTTTGCCACGGCCTACCCCGTCTGACGCAAAGACTTTGCCTGCAGCGACAGCACCGTCTCGATGCCGCAGGTCGCGAGGTCAAGCAAACTATCCAGCTCGCCGCGCCGAAAAGCGTGGCCTTCGGCGGTGCCCTGCACCTCGATGAACGCGCCGGCTTCGTTCATCACAATATTCATATCGGTTTCGGCGTCTGAATCTTCTTCATAATCCAGGTCCAGTATGGGTTCGCCCCGATAAATGCCCACCGAGGTCGCAGCCACCTGGCTATGCAGCGGGTTGCGCTCAAGGTTTTCATTTTTCATCAGCCAGTCAATCGCGTCTGCCAGCGCCACGTACGCGCCACTGATCGCCGTGGTGCGGGTCCCGCCATCCGCCTGCAGCACATCGCAGTCGATCGTGATCGTCCTTTCACCGATCGCGCCCAGATCCATGACCGCGCGCAGTGATCGCCCGATCAACCGCTGAATCTCCAGGGTCCGGCCGCTCTGTTTCCCGCGGACGGCTTCCCTGGCATTGCGGGTATGGGTTGCCCTGGGCAACAAACCATACTCAGCGGTCAGCCAACCCTTACCCGATCCCCGCAGCCAGGGCGGAATCCGGTTATCGATGCTGACCGTGCAAAGAACTTTCGTAGCGCCACACTCGGCCAGCACCGAACCTTCCGCGTGGCAGGTAAAGCTGCGGGTAAACCTGAACTCACGCATTTCATCGTTGGCTCGACCACTCGGTCGCATCGTTTTGCTCCTAGCCCGGATTATTCATGAATGCTCTGCGCAATCATCACGACGATTCATGAATAAGCCGGGCTATCCCGAATCGCCGTTCGGTCCGACGCGCAGGACAGCCACCGTGGTGTTGTCACTCCAGGGAGCACAGGCATCGATAGCGGCATAAGACAAAGCTTCCAGGCAGGCCGCGAGGCTACCCTCATCGGGCTGGTAAAACGCAGCGATCTCCTCATCGCTGGCCCCGCCCCACAATCCATCCGAACAAGCCAGGATTATGTCGCCGTTTTCCAGCACGGCCGGAACGGACATGCCGACCTCCGGTAGTGCAGAATCGCCGCCCAGGCAACACTCGACAAAATTACGCAAGGGATGACTCAGAATTTCTTCTTCCGTTATCAGACCGTCCTGCAGCAGCACTTCGACATGGCTATGGTCGCGCGTGCGCGCCAGAACCCGGCCTTCCCGCAGATGATAAACACGGCTGTCGCCTACATGCGCCCACAAGGCGCTGTCCTGCTGGATCAAACAGAGCGCACAGGTCGCCCGCGGCCGATCCTCCGCCTGCATGCTTTCACCAAGGTCAAACACGGCAGCATGGGCCTTCGATATGCATCGACCCAAAAACTCGCTGCCATTCTCCATCGGAAAAGATTGCTCCTCGAACTCACGGACGATGGTATCGACCGCGGTCTGCGCAGCCAGCTCCCCTTGCGCGTGCCCACCCATGCCATCCACAACGACCAGCAAGATAGCCTCACCCGATTTCGCGATGGCTCCCCTGTCCTGATTATCGTCCCGGTCTCCGATCAGGCTTATTTCAACAGTTTCCATGGGCTCCCAACTGGATTTTTCGATCAGCCGCCTGCCTGTCTCCAGGCAGCCGGCGCCTGTATTGTGCTTCGCCAAGCTGGCGATTTCTTCATCTGATAAACTTGCGTCGTTTGCTGCTCCCGTTTCCGATCGGGAGAAAACTGAAAAACGATCAGGCATTGTAAACGGCTGGCCAGACAAAGGTAAGATCGGGAAAAACCTGATACAAGGAAAATCAGGCAATGATACGCAGCATGACCGGCTATGCCCGGCTTGAGCGCACCACAGAATACGGGACCCTGAGCTGGGAATTGCGTTCGGTCAATCATCGTTATCTCGACCTGGGATTTCGCATGCCCGATGAGTTTCGCAGCATGGAACCGGCGTTCAGGACCCAGGTCTCGGCAGTGCTCAAGCGCGGCAAGATAGAATGCGGGCTCAGGCTGACTGCCTTGCCCGGGACGGCGAGCCCGTTGACCATCAATATGCAGGTACTGGACCAGTTGCTGGCCCACACCCGCGAAATCGCGGAAAAACTGCCCGCGGCGGCCGCGCCGAACCCGCTGGAAGTCTTGCGCTGGCCCGGATTGCTCGGTGAGCCGAAAAAAGATCCCGAGCCCGCGCAAAAAGCGGCAACCGAGCTCCTCGGCGAGACGCTGGCCCAACTCTCGCAGAACCGGGCGTCGGAAGGCGAGCGCATTCGCGAGATGCTGATTACGCGGTGCGAAACCATGGATGAAATCGTTCGCTTCGTGCGCGAGAAAATGCCTGATGTCATGAGTAATCTGCGTCAACGGCTGCGTGACCGCATTGCGCAGCTTTGCGAGGAAGTCGATAACGAGCGCATCGAAATAGAGCTGGCGATGCTCGCGCAAAAGTTTGATGTAGACGAGGAAATGGATCGGCTCAGCAGTCATTTGACCGAAGTGCGCAGTACCATCGACCGCAATGACCCGATCGGGCGCCGGCTGGATTTCCTGATGCAGGAGCTAAACCGGGAAGCAAACACCCTGAGCTCCAAATCACAGGACACGGAGGTCACGCGCGCAGCCGTCGAGCTCAAGGTCCTGATCGAGCAGATGCGCGAACAAATCCAGAACATAGAATGAATACTGAAAATATCGGCCGCTTGTTTGTCGTTGCGGCTCCGTCGGGCGCCGGCAAAACAAGCCTGCTGTGCGCGATATTGAAACAGGTTCCGAACACGGTATTTTCGATTTCCTATACGACCCGGGAAAAACGCGAGCAAGAGCAGGATGGCGTCGATTATCGCTTCGTCTCGCACAGCGAGTTTCAGCAGATGATCGGCGATGGTTGCTTCCTGGAGTACGCCAGGGTTTTCGACCATTACTATGGAACGGCCGGCAAGGAGGTGGCTTCGCTGCGCCTGCAGAAACTCGACGTGATACTCGAAATCGACTGGCAGGGCGCAAGGCAGGTCAGGGAGAAAATACCTGACAGTGAGAGTATTTTCATACTCCCGCCAACTCGCCGGGCGCTGGAATCCCGCTTGCGGGGTCGCGGCACAGACAGCGATGAGGTGATCGAGAGACGGCTGGCCGATTCCGTTGCAGACATGGGCCATTGGGATGAATTCGATTACCTGGTCATCAATGACGATTTCGATGCCGGGGTAAAAGACCTGCGGAAAATAATTTCGGGTAATGGCAGTCAGTTTCGCAAGAACCGGCCCGAGATCAAGGCACTTATCGACAAATTGCTCACAGGCTAGCGCAGCCCTTGCGTTTTCTAGTAGACTGAAAGGCCGCTTTTTAGCGACGCAACGTTTTTAGAGGACCCTGATGGCAAGGATTACGGTTGAGGATTGTCTCAAGAATGTAGACAACATATTTGATCTGGTACTGATTGCATCCGCCAGGGCCAGGCGGCTGGCCAATGGTGCGGAAGCCTTCCTGGAATGGGAAAACGACAAGCCCACGGTGATGGCCCTGCGCGAAATCGCGGCTGGTTACGTAGGCCCCGAAATCCTGGATGAGCTGGATCAGCAGGATGAAGAACTGCTCGCGGAAATTACCGCCGACGAATCTGCCCCGCCCCCGACCATCATGGGGACCTGAACCCGGGCGTTAAGCCGCTGACATGGATTACGCCGCTTCTATTCTTGGCCGACTACCCAAGGGAAAGCGTGCGACAGGGGTTAACCAACTCCTGACCAGGCTCGAGGGGTATATGAGCCCCGCGGCTATCGATAACATCATGGAAGCGTACCGGTTTGGGGCTTCTGCCCACGAAGGGCAGAAGCGGGTGTCCGGCGCACCCTATATCAGTCACCCGGTCGCAGTTGCCACCATACTCGCAGAGCAGCGTATGGACGCGCAGACGATAATCGCGGCGATTTTGCATGACGTTATCGAAGACACTGCCACGGAAAAAGCTCAGCTCGAGGAGCAGTTTGGCGAGGAGGTCGCCGACCTGGTCGATGGTGTCAGCAAGCTGGATCAGCTTCAGTTTCACAGCAGGCAACAGGCCCAGGCCGAAAGTTTCCGAAAAATGCTGCTGGCGATGGCCGAGGATATCCGGGTCATCATGATCAAGCTGGCGGATCGCACTCACAACATGCGTACGCTGGGCTCCATGCCGCCGGTGAAGCGGCGGCGGATCGCCCGGGAAACCCTCGATATCTACGCGCCGATTGCCAATCGCCTTGGCATCAACAGCATCAGGCTGGAACTCGAGGATCTCGGGTTTCGCAGCCTGTACCCGTACCGCTATCGCGTCATCGAGAAGACGCTCAAGAAAGCGCTGAGCCATCACAAACAGCTGGTCAAGAAAATATCGCAGCGCTTATCGGATGCGCTGGACGAGCTGAAAATAATTGCCGATGTCGGCGGCCGCGAAAAACACATGTACAGCATTTATCGCAAGATGCGGCACAAGGGGCGGCCGCTGAGTGAAATTGTCGACATGTTCGGATTCCGAATTATTGTGGACGATGTCGATACCTGCTACCGGGTACTCGGGATGGTGCATCGGCTGTACAAACCTATGCCGGGTCGTTTCAAGGACTACATTGCGATTCCAAGAATCAACGGATACCAGTCCCTGCACACGACTCTGTTCGGCCCGGACGGCATCCCTTTGGAAGTCCAGATTCGAACCATAGACATGGACCGGGTGGCTGAGTCGGGGATCGCCGCCCATTGGCTATACAAATCAGACGATTCCAGCAATGAATCCGCGAATGCGAGCGCCCGCGAGTGGCTGGCACGGCTGGTGGAACTGGACCACGGCGCCGATTCCGAGGAGTTTCTGGAAAACGTCAGGGTCGATTTGTTCCCCGACAAGGTTTATGTCTTTACCCCGCGCGGCGATATCATGCGTTTGCCGATGGGCTCTACATCTGTCGATTTCGCCTACGCCGTGCATACCGATGTCGGCAATCGTTGCGTGGCCGCGAAAGTCGACCGCCGGATGGTGCCGTTGCGCACGCCACTGTTAAACGGTCAGACGGTCGAAATCATCACGGCCAAGGGTGCCCGGCCCAACCCGGCCTGGGTCAATTTCGTTGCGACCGCAAAAGCTCGCAGTGCAATCCGGCAATATTTGAAAAACCTGAAACGCGGTGAAGCGATCGATCTGGGCAAGCGTCTGCTGGGCCATGCCATGGGTGAGTTCGATAAAAAAATTCGCAACGCATCGACCCGGGAAATGAAGGTGTTGCTCGGCGAACTGAACCTGCCTGACCAGAAGTCCCTGTATGAGGAAATCGGCCTCGGCAAGCACCTGGCGCCACTCATTGCCAGGCGGCTGGTCGGCCACGCGGAAGGAACCGCGAAAAAAGACCCTGCGCCGCTGGCCATCGAAGGCACCGAGGGCGTGGTGGTCAGTTACGCGCGTTGCTGCTACCCGGTGCCGGGCGATTCGATCATCGGCTTTCTCAGTTCGGGCAAGGGTATCGTCATTCACCGCGACACCTGCGGCAACCTGACCGAATACCGGAAACAGCCGGACAAGTGGATCTCGGTGAACTGGAAAGAAAACGTCCAGCGACAGTCAATGGTCGAACTGCGCGCCGATGTGAACAACAAGACCGGTGTGCTGGCCGCTGTCGCGGCGAATATCGCGGAAACGCACAGTAATATAGACTCGGTATCGGTTGTCGAAAGAGACGAAAAAACAGTGACCCTGATTTTTCATTTGCAGGTACGCGACCGTGTTCAACTGGCCCAGGTGATGCGCAGTATCCGCGGCATGCCCGATGTAATCAGCGTCAGCCGTAGCTGCGCCTGAGACCCCACGGCCGAGCGGCCGGCCCACACCAATGCTAAGGAAGACGCATGGAACGCAAATCTATCAGTACGGGCAATGCACCGGCAGCCATAGGCACCTACTCACAGGCTATCCGCAGCGGCGACACGGTTTACCTGTCCGGACAGGTGCCCCTGGTGCCGGCAACCATGAAAATGCTGGATGGCGATATCGAGGCATGTATACACCAGGTATTCAAAAACCTCGAAGCCGTGTGTGAGGCCGCGGGCGGCTCACTGGACGATATCGTGAAACTCAATGTGTTTCTGACCGATCTTGGCTGTTTTGACAGCGTCAACAAGATCATGGCCACCTATTTCAGCGAACCGTACCCGGCCCGCGCCGCCATCGGTGTCGCCGCGCTGCCAAAAGGCGCAGAAGTCGAAATGGACGCTATCCTGGTACTGTGAACCGCAGGGAACGTGGCCAGTAAATCCATTGAACTGACCTCCGTGCAACGGCTGCATGGCGTTGGCCCGCATCTCGCCGCCCGCCTGGAAAAACTGGGCATCCGCTCGGTGCAGGATTTGCTGTTTCTGCTGCCGCTGCGCTATGAGGATCGCACGCAGATCGTTCCGATTGGCGGTTTGCGCCCGGGCCAGCGCGCCGTTGTGGAAGGTGAAATCCAGCTGACCGAGGTGGTCTATCGCGGCCGCAGGAACCTGCTTTGCCGAATCAGCGATGGCACCGGTGGCCTGACCCTGCGGTTTTTCCACTTTTCGAGAGCCCAGCAGCATGGCCTCGCCCGTGGCCAGCGCATCCGCTGTTTTGGCGAGACCCGGCCAGGCACGGGCGGCCTGCAGATGATCCACCCCGAGTATCGCCTGCTCGGTGACACCGATCTGGCGATCGATGACACGCTGACCCCGATTTATCCGAGCACCGAAGGGCTGCAGCAGGGCAGGTTGAGAAACCTGGCCAAGCAGGCACTGGGCCTGGTTGCCGCCGGTGAACTCGAGGAATTGCTGCCCGCCCGAATCCTGGAGGCGATGAAATTTCCCGGCTTGCTGGCGGCGCTAACCCAGCTTCATCAACCGCCGGCCGATACCGATTTGCAGGCGATGCAGCAGGGGAAACACCCGGCGCAGCGGAGGATGGCGTTTGAAGAACTACTGGCTCAACACCTGAGCCTGCGCAGATTGCGCCGTAGAATCCGCAGCGAACCGGCGGCGGCGCTGGCGGACCCGGGAACGGCGGTTGCCGATTTCATTGCCTCCTTGTCCTATACGCTCACGGGCGCACAGCGACGGGTCATTGCGGAACTGCTCGAGGACCTGGCAAAAGAAAAGCCGATGATGCGCCTGGTGCAGGGCGATGTCGGATCGGGCAAGACCGTGGTCGCCGCGGTGGCGACCGTCTGTGCCGCTGCCTGTGGCAGGCAGTCCGCGATCATGGCGCCAACCGAACTGCTCGCCGAACAGCACGCCGAAAACTTCCGCCAGTGGCTCGAGCCCATGGGGCTGGAAACCGGGCTGCTGACCGGCAGGGTCAAGGGCAAAACACGGCAACGATTGCTGGCAAGAATAGCGGACGGCCAGGTGCGAATCGTCGTCGGCACCCACGCCCTTTTTCAGGAAAGCGTCACCTTCGATCGCCTTGCGCTGATCGTGGTCGATGAACAGCATCGCTTCGGCGTGCATCAACGGCTGGCGCTCAGGGAAAAAGGCGGCCGCGAGGGCCATTGCCCACACCAGTTGATCATGACCGCCACCCCCATACCCAGGACCCTGGCGATGACGGCCTATGCCGATCTCGATGTATCGGTGATCGACGAATTACCGCCCGGGCGCAAACCGGTGACCACGGTTGCCATGCCCGAGTCGAGGCGGCACGAGTTGTTAAGCAGTATCCGGGACGCGTGTTTGTCCGGCCGCCAGGCGTACTGGGTGTGCCCCCTGATCGAGGAATCCGATGTGCTGGACTACGAGGCGGCGGAAAAAACGGCCACGATGCTGGCGGAGGCGTTGCCTGAATTGTCGCTCGGCCTGGTTCACGGGCGCATGAAATCGCAGGACAAGCATCGGGTGATGCAGGCTTTCAAAAAAGGCGAGATTCAACTGCTGGTTGCGACGACGGTCATCGAAGTCGGGGTCGATGTCCCGAACGCCAGCCTGATGATCATCGAAAATGCGGAGCGCATGGGGCTGGCGCAACTGCATCAGCTGCGCGGCAGGGTCGGCCGGGGCAGCGAGCAAAGCAGTTGCCTGCTGCTGTACAAACCCCCGCTGACCGCTTTGGCAAAACAGCGCCTCGCGGTACTACGGCAAACCAGTGACGGGTTCAAAGTCGCCCAGGCCGATCTCGATCTGCGCGGACCGGGCGAATTACTGGGCACGCGGCAGACCGGGTTGATGCAAATGCGCATCGCCGATCTGATGCGCGATGCCGACCTGTTGCCCGAGGTACACAAGACCGCGACTTTCATGCTGAAGGAACACCCGGTTGCGGTCGATGGCCTGATTCGCCGCTGGGTTGGCGAAGCCGATCGCTTTGGCAAGGTCTGAAGCAGCAACGGATATTGGCAAAGGCGGTATGCTCAGGATGGCCGCAAGACTTACAATGCGGAACCGGCAGTCGAAACGGACTAACAATGGACAGGGATCTGGCAAACAAAATCTCGGTACCTGATTACGCAGCCTCGCAATGGTTCCAGGCCGGGGAATTTCCCATGGACCAGGTACCGACGGGGCTGCGGCGCTGGCTCGATTCCGGCGGCATGCTGACGCGGCGGATGAAAAAATGTTGCGGGCCGAGCTTTCGCCTGCGCCTGCTCGAGCAAAGAGCGGCGACGGCAAACGAGCTAAACGGCGGCGGCCTGTGCCGCGAGGTTTCGCTCGAATGCGGACCATTGCGCACGATTTTCGCCCGCAGCCTGATTCCCTCGGTCACCTTGACGGCTCATCCCTGGCTGGAGCAACTCGCGGAGAACCCGCTCGGCGAGACACTGGCGGAAAAACCCAACATGAAACGCAGTGGATTCAGTTACGCGATCGTCAGCCCGGGTCAGCCGCTGTATGCGGCCGCGTTGCCACCCGGTGCGGAAACCCCGCCGGTCCTGTATACGCGGCGCTCCGAATTTCGCCTGGACGACAACCCGCTGTGGGTGTGTGAAGTGTTCCTACCGGCGATCTGCCTTTGCCAGGAAAGCCGCGGCTGATGAGTACGCCGCTGACGAGGCTGAAGCAGATCCAGTGGCGATGGTGGCTGGCCCAACTGAGGGAGTACGCATTGCTGATGCGGCTCGACAAGCCCATCGGCACCTTACTTTTGCTGTGGCCCGCCATGTGGGCGTTATGGCTCGCAGGTGAAGGCCGGCCCGATCCACGGATTTTCGTCATTTTCGTAGGCGGCGTTTTCCTGATGCGCTCGGCGGGTTGCGTCATCAACGATTTCGCGGATCGAAAAGTGGACCCGCACGTTGCGAGAACCAAGAACCGCCCACTGGCGGCGGGCCGGGTCAGCCCGCAGGAAGCGCTGATGCTCGCGGGCGGCCTCGCACTGGTGGCGCTCGGCCTGGTGCTGATGCTCGACCAGCAGGCATTGATGTGGGCGGTGCCGGCTGCGGTCATTGCCGGCGCCTATCCGTTCCTGAAGCGCTATACCAATTTTCCGCAATTCTATCTCGGAATCGCTTTTTCGTGGAGCATACCGATGGCGTACGCCGCACAGACCGGTGGGGTAACGCGGATCACCTGGTTGCTGTTTATCGCCAACCTTTCCTGGGTCGTCGCATACGACACGCAATACGCGATGGTGGACAAGCAAGACGACCTGCGCATCGGCATCAAATCGACGGCGATCGCTTTTGGCGATCTCGACCGGCTCTGGATCGGCGTATTCCAGGGCTTGTGTCTGCTCACTTTGTACCTGGTTGGCCACGGCACAGGCCTGGGGGGCTGGTTCAATCTTGGCCTCGTTGCCGCCGGGCTGATGTTCGGCTGGCAACAATATCTGACCCGGCACCGCAAGCCCGACGCCTGTTTCCAGGCATTTCTACACAACCGTTATGTCGGCGCCGCCGTCTTCGGTGGGCTCATCCTGCACTACACCTTCATACCCATCTGACCCCGGTTTCTTGTGGGTTCCTTCCTTAACCCCGGGATTTTTTTATTGCGGCGCGCGCTTCTTTGGCCAACTCATAACAGCGCTCATGTTCATCGGCCAACTGCATGGCTTTTGCCGCGCTTAGCAAGCCGACTGCCTTGGCAAGGCTGAGGGTGCCACCGACACCGACCGCCTCGGCCAGGTCCAGTTCCGCCCAGCCGCGGGACAGCTCTTCCGGGCAGGTCTCGGTGTACGGCCGATACGCGGTGCAGCCGGCCAGGAAACCGCAACACAACAGGGCAAGACAGTTATTTTTGCTCGGCATCGAATGTCCCAATTAAAGACGAGGGAACGGGGGCGATCATTATTACTCTATTTTCCACCTCACGGCATGTCCGGCAACGCACCGGACTTCAGCTCGCGTACGAGCCCGGTCGTGATGCGGGCCGAGTGAGCGAATATCGATAGCTGTGGATTGGCGCCGACGCTGGTTGGGAAAACGGAACCATCGACAACCGTCAGGTTCTCGAGTTGATGGTGCCTGCCGCTGGCCGCAATCACCGATGCGCGCGGATTCGCTCCCATGCCGCACCCGCCCATCAGGTGTGCGCTAAACAAGGCTGCCTGGTAAGGCGCCAGCGGCAAACGGTCAATCTGTGCCCTGATGCCAGCGAGGCTGGTATCGAATTCGCCGCCGAGATGACCGGGCATCACTGCGCACGCGCCGGCGGCAAACTGAATCTCGGCCATCGCGTGCCAGGCCCGGCGGACACCATCCCACAGGTGGTCGTTGAGCGGGTAATCGAGGATACCCCGGCCATCGCCCTGGAGCTGTACCTCGCCACCGGGACTTTGTTCATCGAAGCCATCGCGTTGCAGCGCAAGCAATATGTTGAGCCTCGGTAAATCCTGCATGCCCGCCGCCAGCTTCCGGCCGTGCCAGCCGAAGATGCCGGCAGCCAGTCCCGGGTGGATCGGCGGCACCTCGAGTTTGAACCCGGCCGGACCCTCGGCGCCGTCAGGCCACTGATAGTGATCGCTGTATATGCTTTGCGGCGCACCATAGTACCCATCCACGGCCGTCGGCATGCGGGCAAGGCTGGTGCTGGTCGGATGCAAAAAGCTGCGCTTGCCCAGCACCCGGTAAGGATCGGGTGCGTGGGAGCGCATCAGCAGCGCCGGGCTGTGGATCGCTCCACCGGCGAGCAAATAATGTGTCGCACGGATCCGCAGCGTCACGCCGGTGGGATTGATGCTTTTCGCATCCAGCGCCTGGGCGATCAGCGCCTCGACCCGGTCGCGCCGGATTTCCAGCTTCCAAGCGCGCGTTCGGACATAGAGGCTGGCGCCATATTCGAGCGCGCCGGGGATCGTCGTCACCAGCATCGACTGCTTGGCGTCCAGCGGGCAACCCATGCCGCAATAGCCGAGATTGGCGCAGCCGCTGACATTACGGGGAATGACAGCCCATTGCAGACCGAGCCTTGCACACCCCGATCTGAGCACATCGTTATTGGCATTGGGCGCAATGCCCCAGGGTTTGATATTGAATCTGCGCTCCGCCCAGTCGAACCACGGCGCCAGCTTTTCTGCCGATACTTCCGCCAAACCGAAACGATTTACCCAGTACCCGAGGGTCTGGTCGGGGGTACGCAGGCTGGTGGTCCAGTTGACGGTGGTGCCGCCGCCGACCGCCCGCCCGCGGAGGATTGCGATGCCGTGGTCGGCGGTTGCCAGGTTCGCGCCTTCGGCATAAAGACGGTTATATGCCCGCTGCTCCTGCATATTGAAGTCCCGGCCGAGCTGCAGCGGGCCGGTCTCGAGCATGATGACCCGCAGGCCGGATTTGGCCAGTAACTCGGCGGCCACGCCACCGCCCGCACCGGTGCCCACGATGAGCACATCCGCCTCGAGCCGTTGATCGGTCTGCAACCGCGTGCCATCGACCACATGATGATGTGCGGCGATCATCGATCAGGCCTCGCGCATGGCGCTTTTCCCGGCCGGCCACGAAGGCGGCCCGGGATAACCGGACTGCCGGTAATTCGCCGGCAATGCAAACCAGTTGGTCGCCAGCAGCCGGGTCAGCGTGCGGTATGCCAGGTTGAAGCGGCCGACCGACGATTGTCTCCAGTTATGCAAAAAGGCATCGATCTCGGCAACAGTAGCCTCGTGCAACGGTTTCCAAAGACCGGTCAGCAGCCAGCGCGTGATCCGATAATCCAGCGCGGCCAGCAGGCGCGCCAACTGCTCGCGGCTGGCGCTGCTCAAACTGGAAACGCTGGTTGACACCGCCGCCAACAGCTCGTCCAGGCTGTCTTTTCTCGCGGCTGGCTGCGCCGGCAACAGTCCATGCAGGATGGCCGGCGCCAGCATACGCAGCACTCGGGTTTCGGCGGCGGCCAAAGGAACTCTCAGGACGTTGGCCGAACTGCAACCGGATACGACACCACCGGTTCCCGCCAGCCACGCGGCGCCGGCCAGCCCGCCCAGAAACCGTCTTCGTTGCGGATCGAAGGATCGGATTTCCCGCGCATCCTGCTCGCTGATAGCCCATTTCATCAGCGCAAAATAACGCCGACCGGTTGCGGCGGCAAGCCTCAGGCCCGGGCCAGGCACCACACCAGCACCTGCCTGGTGCCCTGGCTTTTGAAAGTACGGGCAAGTTCCGCGCAGGTGCTGCCGGTCGTCATGACATCGTCGATGATAACGATGCGCTCCGGAACCGTTTTGCTGCGCAGCGCAAATGCTTTTTGCACATTTTTATGCCGCTCTGCGGCGCGCATTGCGCTTTGCGCCGGGGTATCGCGAACCCGGCCGCACAACCCGCTGCGAATGGCCAGCGGATGGATCAGGCCAATCGTGCGCGCCAGCTCGGTGGCCTGGTTGAAGCCGCGTTGCCACAATCGCCGTCGATGCAATGGAACCGGCACGACGATCGGCGGTGCAGTCAGGGCGGCGCCCGGCATCGAGGTCAGCCGCCGGATGCCGGTGAGATGGTGTGCCAGCAACCTCCCGAGGACACGGCCCATGGCCAGGTTTCCGCCGAATTTGAATTGTTGAATCATTTTGTCGATCGGCCAGGCGTAGCGATACGGGGCGATGACCCGTTCGAATGGCGGCGGGGTTTTCTGGCAGGCCCCGCAAATCACCCCATCGCCAGCCGCCGGCCGGGCGCAAACTGCACAGGCATCGGTCAAGCGCGGTAAATCGCGATAGCATCCGGCGCACAAATCCAGCGCCGCTGCCGCCAGGCCGGGGCCATCGCAAAGGACGCACCTGGGCTTCAATAAAACCGCCTGCATGCGCAGCAGCTTGCGCGATATTGCTGACATTCGATGCACCCGCTCAACCGATCTCCAATGACCACGATGAGTATGTGGTTCGCGCACGGGCGCCGACAGGGTCATATCCACGCCGACTCGGCAGATAATTCGGCAACCGGGTCTGAAAACCCGAAGGCGGGCACCACGCCGCCGGCAATCTGCGCTGCCGCTTGCCGGAGCGACCCGAGCAAGTGTAGAAACACGGGCCGCGAACGGTGAATAATAGACAGACCATGCCAAACGACGCTTACCAGGAATAATGAACGGCCGCCAGGACCGGTTTTTCCATCCGGACGCCAGCCGGGTCAGGCAGGCTTTCAATCGGTCTGCCAACAGCTATGACCAGTCGGCGGTTCTCGAACTCGAGGTCATGGAACGCCTGCTGCAAAGGCTGGACCTGGTGCGCCTGGAGCCGGAACTGATCCTGGACGCCGGCGCCGGCACTGGCAGGGCAATCCCGAGTCTCAGGCGCCGCTATCCTGCGAGTCGCATCCTCGCGGTCGATTTCGCCGAGCAAATGGTCGCTGCCGCGCCGCCGTCGATCGATG
Source organism: Pseudomonadota bacterium (assembly GCA_022560735.1). Lineage (GTDB taxonomy): Bacteria > Pseudomonadota > Gammaproteobacteria > Steroidobacterales > MnTg04 > MnTg04. Next base: position 24,749 of record JADFSO010000016.1, on the reverse strand, counting down.
GCCAGCACGCAATCTGCGCCGACCTGGCGCGGCTGCCGTTGCCCGATGACAGCGTCGACCTGGTGTTTTGCAGCCTGGCTTTGCCCTGGATAGCCGATACAGACCGGGTGTTCGGCGAATTCTACCGGGTGCTGAAGCCACATGGCCTGGTCAGCTTCAGCAGTTATGGTCCGGATACCCTGTATGAACTGTTCCAGGCCTGGTCGGAGACAGAGCCTGAGCGGCGCTTCCTGGAATTTCCCGATATGCACAATATCGGAGACGCACTGGTCCACAGCGGGCTGGCGGAGCCCGTCATGGACGCGGAACATTTTACGCTCACTTACGACAGCGTACGAAAATTGCTCGATGACCTGATCGACACCGGTGCGCAAAACGTGACCCAGGGCACAATGCCGAAACTGGCTAGCGGGCAAAATGTCGGTGCATTGGCGAATGCCTACGAGTGTTTTCGGCACCAGGGAAAACTTCCCGCCACTTATGAAGTGGTCTATGGCCACGCCTGGGGGCCGATCGAGAAAAGAGCGCGGCCGGCAGGTCCGGGTGAGTTCCGCATTCCCGCCAGTGGCATCGGTCTGCGCAAAAAGGACTGAATTCAATGAGTCGAGGACTGTTCATTACCGGGACGGATATCGGTGTCGGCAAGACCCTGATCACCAGCGGCCTGCTCCAGGCATTGGGGGCCGAAGGGCACACCACGCTGGCGATGAAACCGGTTGCGACGGGTTGCTGGCAGACGCCGGACGGTCTGCGGAGCGAAGACGCGGAAGACTTGATTGCGGCGATGAACCAGGATGCGAGCTACCGGGAAGTGAACCCGGTGGCGCTTGAAACGACCGCCGAACCGATCGTCTCGGCCATACAGAACCGGTTCGATTTCACGACCGACGAATTAGCGGCCCAGGCGGTCAGCCTTGCCAGGAGGGCCGACTGGCTGCTGATCGAAGGACCCGGGGGCGTACAGACCCCGATCACCGGCAAGGACACGACGGCGGATCTGGCTCTCGCGATCGGTTTTCCGGTCGTGCTGATCGTCGGTCTGCGGGTCGGCTGCCTCAATCACGCCACTTTGAGCGTTGAATCGCTGCAACAGAAGGGGCTGCGGATCGCCGGCTGGATCGGCAACGAGCATGACGGTGCAATGGCCGAACTCGAACCCACCGTACACACGCTGGAGAAACAAATACCAGCGGATTGCCTCGCGATCATACGCTGGCAACCCCGCCTGGACCGGCAACGACTGGCCAGGCAACTGCACCCGGCGGCAAGAAAAATCAGCCGTTGATAAAAAGAAACTGATGGTTTCGCCTGAAACCTGTAATGCGTCCGACCGGGTGTGGGCACGTGTGCCGCCGGCACGGTTTTCTTGCACCCAAAATAGGCATCAAGTAGCATAAGCGCGCCTTGGTCATGAGCCGCTCCTGACCTATAAACCAAGAAAATCCGCGGCGCGGGTACTGATAATCCAAAGCGGGAATCAGTCCCGGTGAATACCTCGGCATAAAAATCAGAAACATAGGGAGTTGGGATTGATGACCAACAGTTCTGGATTCCGCCTGGTCGGAAAAATTACGACGCTTCTTGGTCTGATGATTATCGCCCCGAGCGCTTTTGCCGACATGGTGCTCAACCTCAGACGCGGCGTTACCGACATCAGTCAGACCGTCTATGAGCTGCACATGCTGATCCTCTGGGTGTGCGTGGTTATCGCCATCGTCGTGTTTGGCGTGATGATCGTATCCATTGTCCTGCACCGGCGTTCGCGCGGAGCCGAGGCGGCCAGCTTCTCACACAGTACCAAGGCGGAGCTGATCTGGACGATAATCCCGGTCATTATCCTGGTCTGGATGGCCGTGCCGGCCGCAAAAACCCTGGTGGTCATGGAAGATCTTCGCGACTCCGAAATGACCATCAAGATTACCGGCTACCAGTGGAGATGGCATTACTCGTACCTGGGAACGGAAGTCGATTTCTTCAGCACGCTGGCCAGATCGAGCAACATAGCCCGCCAGCTCCGCTCGGGCGTCGATCCTTTCTCGGTTGAAAACTATTTGCTGGACGTAGACAAGCCGCTGGTTGTTCCTGTCGATACCAAGATTCGATTGCTGATCACATCTAGCGATGTGATTCATTCCTGGTGGATGCCGAGCTTCGCCGTCAAAAAAGACGCCATCCCGGGATTCATCAACGAGGTCTGGTTCAAGGCCAATGAAACCGGCACCTTTAGAGGGCAATGCGCCGAGCTTTGCGGAAGGGGTCATGGTTTCATGCCGATCGTTGTCGATGTATTGAGCCAGCAGGATTACGCAGCCTGGATCGATGCGAAAGACAGAGGCGAGACCGTTGCCATGGTTGATTCGACGGCTGACACGACAGCGGAAGCGCCGGCGGCAGCCCGGGAATTGAGCGGTGAAGAACTGTACAACATCAGTTGCGGCGCCTGTCATCAGGCCAATGGCCAGGGTCTGCCGCCGGCATTCCCGGGCCTGGTCGACAGCGCGGTGGTCGATGGCCCGGTCGCGGAACATATCGATATCGTGATGAACGGTCGCGTCGGCACAGCCATGGTCGGATTTTCGACCCAGCTCAGCGATGCAGAGCTGGCCGCCATCATTAGCTATGAACGCAACGCCTGGGGGCTGAACAGCGGTGATACCGTACAAGCCTCGGATATCGCAGCAGCAAGATAAAATAAATGGAGAACAGTATGGGCCCTGAGTACGAGGCCACGGCCGATCAGTATCAAGCAGACGATCACGATCACCACGGTGCACCGAGCGGGATCAAGCGCTGGCTTTTTTCGACCAACCACAAAGACATCGGGACCATGTACCTGGTGTTTTCCCTGCTGATGTTTTTTGTCGGCGGAACCATGATCATGATCGTCCGGGCCGAACTGTTCCAGCCTGGCCTGCAGTTTGTCGATCCCGCGTTCTTTAACCAGATGACCACCATGCATGGGCTGGTCATGGTTTTTGGCGCGATAATGCCGGCCTTCGTGGGCCTGGCCAACTGGATGATACCGATGATGGTCGGCGCCCCCGACATGGCGCTGCCGAGAATGAACAACTGGAGTTTCTGGCTGCTCCCGGTCGGCTTTACCTTCCTGGTCGCGACGTTGTTTATGCCCGGTGGTGCGCCCGCGGCTGGCTGGACCATGTACCCGCCGCTGGTCTTGCAGACCGGTGACGCGTTTCCGTTCCTGGTATTTGCCGTTCACATACTCGGTGCGTCCTCGATCATGGGCGCAATCAACATTATCGTGACCATCATGAACATGCGGGCGCCGAAGATGACGCTGCTGAAGATGCCCTTGTTCGTCTGGACCTGGTTTATTACCGCTTTCCTGTTGCTGGCCGCGATGCCGGTTTTTGCGGGCGCGGTAACCATGCTGCTGTTCGACCAGTACTTCGGCACCCATTTCTTCAATGCCGCGGGTGGCGGCGACCCGGTGATGTTCCAGCATATTTTCTGGTTCTTCGGACATCCCGAGGTCTACATCATGATCCTGCCGGCCTTCGGCATCGTCTCGGAAATCATTCCGACCTTTGCCCGCAAACCGCTGTTTGGCTATAACTCGATGGTCTACGCTACCGCCAGCATCGCCGTCCTGTCGTTTATCGTCTGGGCGCATCACATGTTCACGGTGGGCATGCCGCTGGCCGCCGAACTGTTTTTCATGTTCTCCACGATGCTGATTGCGGTGCCTACCGGCGTCAAAGTCTTTAACTGGATAGCAACCATGTGGCGGGGTTCGATGACCTTTGAAACGCCGATGCTGTTTTCGCTGGCGTTCGTGTTCCTGTTTACGATTGGCGGCTTTTCCGGCCTGATGCTGGCCATTACGCCGGTCGATTTCCAGTATCACGACACCTATTTCGTCGTGGCCCACTTCCATTACGTGCTGGTACCGGGCTCGTTGTTCGGCATCATGGCGGGAGTCTACTACTGGCTGCCCAAGTGGACCGGTCATGTCGTTGACGAAAAGCTCGCCAAGACGCATTTCTGGTTGTCGGCGATCTTCGTCAACATCACCTTCTTCCCGCAGCATTTCCTGGGTCTTGCCGGGATGCCGAGACGAATCCCCGACTATTCGACCCAGTTTGCCGATTTCAACATGATGTCTTCGCTCGGCGCGTTCGGGTTCGGGCTGTCGCAACTGCTGTTCGTTTACATCGTCTACCGCACCGTCAAGGGCGGTGAAAAGGCGAGTAGCGAGGTCTGGGACAACCCAAAGGGCCTGGAATGGACCGTGCCCTCACCAGCACCGCATCACACATTCGAAACCGCACCCGAGCTGAGGTGAGCCTGACGCAAAATGGATTTCCCTGTTGCAAAAAAAAAGCTTCGCGTGGCGGCGATAATACTGGGCCTGGTAGCGGCGGGATTTTATGTCTTGATTATTGTTGCAACCGGGCTTAGGTCGGCGGGATGAGCAAGCGAAAACACCTCGCGAATTTCAGCCTGACCACGCAGTTGTTTGCGCTAGTCGTGGCCATGTTCGGTTTTGGCTTTGCGCTGGTCCCACTGTACGACGTTTTTTGCCAGCTTCTCGGCATCGGCGGAAAAACCGCGGCACAAGCCACCGCAGTCGTGGAAGCGCCTGATTTGAGCCGCGAAATCGTCGTTGAATTTGTTACCACCGTCAACGAGGGCGCTCCCTGGGAGTTTCGCGCCGAAGTTGCGGAAATGCGGGTTCACCCGGGCAAGCTTTACCAGGCGACTTTCTTTGCCCGTAATCTGACCGGCCAGCCCCTGGTCGGCCAGGCAGTGCCGAGCGTCGCGCCTGGCCAGGTGGCGAAGTACTTCAGAAAGACGGAGTGCTTTTGTTTCGAGCAACAGAGTTTTTTCGCCAATGAAGGCCGCGACATGCCGGTAGTATTTATCCTGGATCCGGAAATTCCACGACACATAGACCGGATCACCTTGTCTTATACATTTTTTGCCATAGAAAACCTGGCGGGCACAGTCACCGGCAATCCGCCCGGGATTTGAAACGGGGATTAGCGTTTATGGATCACACACACGATAAGTATTACATCCCTCACGGCAGCCATTGGCCGGTCGTCGGCAGTTGCGCGCTGTTTATGATGCTGGGCGGCTTTGCCGTCTACCTGAACGGCGCTGCAATCGGCGGCACGGTGTCGCTGATTGGCCTGGCGTTGCTGGTTGTGATGTTGGCCGGCTGGTTTGGCACCGTAATTGCCGAAAGCATGTCCGATTGTTACAACTCCCAGGTGGACAAGTCCTTCCGCATGGGAATGATGTGGTTCATTTTTTCCGAAGTCATGTTCTTCGCCGCATTTTTCGGCGCCTTGTTCTATGCCCGGCAACTGGTGATCCCCTGGCTCGGTGGCGAAGGAACCAAGTTCATGACCAACCTGATGCTCTGGCCGGGCTTCGAGGCGCTGTGGCCGAGCAACGGGCCGGCACATGCAGGCGGTGAATTCGAAACGATGGCCGCGGCGGGCCTGCCGGCAATCAACACCGCAATACTCCTGAGCAGCAGCGTCACCATTACCATCGCCCATCACGCGTTGAAGAACGGCAACCGCCTGCTGCTGAATCTCGGTGTGCTGGTGACGGTAATCCTGGGTTTTAGCTTTATTTTTCTACAAGCCACGGAGTACATGCACGCCTATAGCGAACTCAACCTGAAACTCAGCACCGGAATCTACGGCTCGACGTTTTTTGTGCTGACCGGCTTCCACGGCCTGCATGTCACGATTGGTGCAATATTCCTGACCGTGATCTGGTTTCGCGTACTGCGCGGCCATTTCACCCCGCAGAAGCATTTTGCCTTCGAGGCGGCTGCCTGGTACTGGCATTTCGTCGATGTCGTTTGGCTGTGCCTGTACTTTTTCGTCTACTGGCTGTAGGCGACGGACAAAAGACCGGGGCGCCGTGGCCGCACGGCGCCCCTTTTTATTTGATCGCCGTACGCTCCGGGCGCCGGTCTTATTGAGGAACGATGCCGTGTGGCTGGATCAGACCGAAATACCAGGCGACCATGAGCAAGACAAACAATCCGACCGACATTCCGATCCGCCAGGTCAGCATCCGGAGGACCCGATCTGTTTTTCCATCGTCGCTGACCAGGTAACGCAGCGCTGAGCCCAGGCTGATGATGATGGCCAGCAGGATTAACAGGGCTAACAGGCGCATGATGATTTACGGCGAGCTTCCGGCCGGACAAGTGTGAAACTACAGTATATCGTGACCCCGAAAAAAAGCAGGGCTGAATATACCGTCTGGTTGATTCCTTCAGCCGCGGCAGTCGTATGCTTCGCGCTGTTCGCCAACCTGGGACGATGGCAGTTGGAACGCGCACAGGAAAAAGACGCTTTGTTTGCCAGTTTCGAGCAACAGCAGCCGATGGCGGCGGCGCCGGGCCTGACCAGCCATGACAACGCGGAGAAAAACCGCTACCAGCATAGAAAGGTTTACGGCCATTACGATAGCGCCCATCAATTCCTGCTCGATAACATGGTCCATGAAGGGCGCGTGGGTTTCCAGGTGCTGACGCCGCTGATCCTGCCCGACCAGCGCCGGGCCCTGCTGATCAACCGTGGCTGGATTCCGCTCGCCGGCACGCGACAGGATCTGCCATCGGTGGCAGTCGAGACTGGCTTGCGGCAGCTGACGGGCCGCATCAACCGGCTGCCCAGGGCCGGATTTCGACCGGGACCCGGGGTCACCATGGACCAGCGTGACTGGCCGCGGCTGGCCCTGTTCCCGACGGCGGGCGAGCTCGAGGATGTGCTCGATTACCCCTTGTTCGATTTTGTTTTGTTGCTGAACCAGGGCGAGCCCGATGGCTACCTGCGGCAATGGAGGCCAACGGTAATGAACGCCAACCGGCACCGTGGCTACGCTTTGCAGTGGTTCGCCATGGCCGCGACAATACTGATTCTCTTCACGGTGCTGTCCTGGAAATACTGGACCCGGAGACCGCAACAATGAATGCAGCAATTCCGCGACGCACCGGGCGGATAAAACGCAGGACCGTGCCGCTGGTCGGCATGCTCTTCCTCGGCCCGTTGCTGGTCGCTGCGCTGGTCTACTACGGCGGTGCAGGCTGGCGGCCGGCCGGCAACGTCGCCCAGGGAATGCTGTTCGACCCGGTGGAAAAACTGCCGGACAGCGCGCTGCGGGGCTTCGATGGAAGCAGCCTTGGCAAAGAGGCGCTGGATGGCCTCTGGATACTGGTTTATCTGAGCCGGGGTCCTTGCGAAATCGAATGCCGGAAAAGCCTGTATGACACCCGCCAGGTACGGGTGTTGCTGGGGCAAAAGGACCAGCGCGTCCGCCGCCTCCTGATCGCCGGGGCGCCGCTGCCTGATCCCGCCTATCTCAGCGAGTATCATCCCGACCTGGCGGTCGCGACCGCAGCGAGCGCCGGCAGTGATCTTATCCAGGCCTTTGCCCGGGACCGGCAGGGTCTGGGTGACGAAGATATCCTGCGGCTGGACCGCGTTTACATCGTGGACCCGCTGGGAAACCTGGTGATGGCCTACGAGTCAGGTTTTGACGCAAAGGGCCTGCTAAAAGATTTGCGCCGCCTGTTGCGCCTGTCGAGCATCGGTTAACCTGCCCGTCACCCGGAGATCAATGGATATGGCGAAACGACCGCCAGCGAAAAAATATTACCGGTACCGTGGACCCAGCACCGAGCTGATTCGTTTCAAAAAGCTGGCCCTGTTGGCAACATTCCTGGCCTTGGTCGTCGTCGTGCTGGGCGCCTACACGCGCTTGTCGGACGCCGGTCTCGGTTGCCCTGACTGGCCTGGATGTTATGGCCGGATCAGTGTACCGGCCACGGCCTCCGATATATCGAGCGCACAGCAGGCTTTTCCCGAGCGGCCGCTCGAGCAGGCCAAGGCCTGGATTGAAATGGTTCATCGGTATCTGGCCGGCACCCTGGGCCTGTTGGTGGCGGCGCTCGCGCTACTGGCATTGCTCAATCGCAAGGAGAAAAAACAGCCCGTGCTGTTGCCGGTTCTGCTGGTGCCGCTGATTGTTTCCCAGGCCTTGCTGGGTATGTGGACGGTCACCTTGTTGCTCAAACCGGTCATCGTCGTGGCTCACCTGCTGGGGGGCATGGCGACCCTGGCGTTGCTGTGGTGGCTGGCGATGACGCCGGCGCGCGAGCAGACCGAAGCCGGCAATTCCCTGCTGGCGAAAGCGTCGCTGCTGGCGCTGCTGGTGTTGAGCGCGCAGGTCACCCTGGGTGGCTGGACCAGCAGCAATTATGCTGCATTGGCCTGTCCCGATTTCCCGACTTGCCAGGACGCCTGGTGGCCGGAGACGGATTTCGGGAATGGTTTCGATTTGCACCACCCGCTCGATGCGGAGCCGGGCAACGACTATGCCGGCGGCGTGCTCGAACATCCGGCCCGCGTTGCCATACACCTGAGCCACCGCATCGGCGCATTGGTCGTCGTGGCCGTTAATCTGATGCTGGGTTTTTTGTTGTTCAGCCGTAGCGAAAATAATGCAGTCGCACAGTCGGGTATCGCATTGATAAGCATAACCGCGATCCAGGTAGCTGTCGGGATTGCCATCGTCAGTTTTGGCCTGCCGCTGCTGCTCGCAACGGCGCATAACGGCATGGCTGCCTTGTTGCTGCTCAGCTTGCTGACCACCAACCGGTTGCTCAGGCTGAAAATATGACCCGGCTGACCGAATACTTCGAGCTGACCAAACCGAAGGTCGTCGGTCTGATCGTGTTCACGGCGATCGTCGGCATGTTCCTGGCGGTCCCCGGCATGCCACCGTGGCAAGCCATCGTATTCGGTACGCTGGGCATCGGGCTCGCGGCGGCCTCGGCGGCGGCGATCAACCATGTGCTTGACGCGCGTATCGATGCCGGGATGAAACGCACGCGACATCGCCCCTTGCCGACCGGCCAGCTCAGCCAAAAACAGGCGACCGTTTTCGCCATGCTGCTGGGCCTGCTCTCGATGCTGATCCTGGTGCTCGCGGTAAACCCCCTGACCGCGCTGATGACTTTCATTTCGCTGATCGGTTACGCATTTGTCTATACCGTTTACCTGAAGCGCGCGACTCCGCAAAACATTGTCATCGGCGGCGCGGCCGGCGCGGCTCCGCCGGTGCTCGGATGGATGGCGGTGACCAATACGATCGACCCGAATGCCCTGTTGCTGTTCCTGATTATTTTCACCTGGACACCCCCGCATTTCTGGGCTCTTGCCATTGCGCGCAAGGATGACTACGCCAAGGTAAATATCCCGATGATGCCGGTGATCTACGGCGTGAAATTTACCCGGCTGCAAATTCTGCTGTATACGATCCTGCTGTTCATCGTTTGCCTGCTGCCTTATTTCACCGGCATGTCCGGCCTGTTTTATCTGTTTGGCGCGGTCATGCTCGGCGGTGGATTCCTGTACTATGCCATCGCGATGATGACCCAGGATAAACCGGAACTGCCCATGCAGACTTTTGCCTACTCGGTCAATTACCTGGTGGCTTTGTTCGCCTTTCTCCTGGTTGATCATTACCTGTAGCTTTCCTGTTGTTACAATTCGCGACGATGGATGTTTCCCCGATACTCGATCCCCTGAATGAAGCCCAGCGCGAGGCGGTTAGCACCGAGCAACAGGCGATGCTGGTATTGGCCGGCGCCGGTAGCGGGAAAACCCGGGTACTGGTCCATCGGATCGCCTGGCTGGTCGAGGTCGAGAAAATCGCGCCGCGCAGCATCCTGGCGGTCACATTTACCAACAAGGCGGCCAGTGAAATGCGCGGCCGGATCGAGGCATTGCTCGGTCGACCCGCGACGGCCATGTGGGTCGGCACTTTCCATGGTCTGGCTCACCGGATTCTCCGGCAACACTGGCGGGAGGCCGAACTGCCGCAGACGTTCCAGATACTGGATTCCGACGATCAACTGCGGCTGATCCGCCGCATGTTCAAAAACATGGGTATCGATGAGACGCGCTGGATACCCCGCGAATTGCAATGGTTTATCAACGCGCAAAAAGACGAAGGCATCCGGCCGGCTCACATGGAAGACCGTGACGACGGCAACCGCCGTCAGATGATCAGGCATTATGCCGCCTACCAGGAGATTTGCGATAACAGCGGGGTCGTCGATTTCGCGGAACTTTTGTTGCGCGCCCACGAGTTGTGGTTAAAAAATGCCGAGCTGCTGGCGCACTACCGGAATCGTTTCTCGCACCTGCTGGTTGACGAATTTCAGGATACCAACACGATCCAGTATGCCTGGCTCAGGTTGCTGGCTGGCGAAACCGGTATCCCGTTTGCGGTCGGCGACGACGATCAGTCGATTTATGGCTGGCGCGGCGCAAAGGTCGAAAACCTGTTCCAGTTTCAAAAGCATTACCCGAACGCCCTGCTGGTGCGCCTGGAGCAGAATTACCGCTCTACCGGCACCATACTCAAAGCCGCCAATGCGCTGATTGCCAACAACAGCGGCCGGCTGGGGAAAAACCTGTGGACTGAAGGTGCGGATGGCGATGCCATCAGGGTCTATGAAGGTTTTAACGAACGCGACGAAGCGGATTTTGTGCTGGGCCGGGTCAAAGACTGGATGGACAAAGGCAATCTGCGTTCGGAGCTGGCCATACTTTACCGCTCCAATGCCCAGTCAAGAATTTTCGAAGAAGCTTTCATGAATGCCGGTATCCCGTACCGGGTTTATGGCGGCTTGCGCTTCTTCGAGCGCCAGGAGATCAAGGATGCGCTGGCTTACCTGCGGTTGATCGCGAACCGCGACGACGATGGCTCATTTGAACGGGTCGTGAATCTGCCGCCACGCGGCATCGGCGCGAGGAGCATGGAAACGATCAGGCAGCATGCACGCGCCAACGCCACGTCGCTGTGGCAATCGGCGTCAAACCAGGCGGGCGGCCAGTTGAGCAACCGGGCGGCGTCCGCGGTACGGAAATTTCTGGCCCTGATCGAAGACCTGGCTGGCGAGACTTCGAACCTGGAACTGTATGAGCGAGTCGACGCCGTGATCCAGCGCAGCGGTCTGATCGAACACTATCGCAAGGAAAAGGGCGAGCGTGGCGAAGCCCGGATCGAAAACCTCGAAGAACTGGTTTCGGCGGCCCGCGGATATGAGCCAATCGATGAAATGGACATGGCGCCGATGGACGCCTTTCTCGCTCACGCGGCGCTGGAGTCCGGAGAAAACCAGGGCAACGCCTGGGAAGACTGCGTGCAACTGATGACCCTGCACAGCGCCAAGGGCCTGGAATTTCCAGTGGTTTTCCTGTGTGGGCTCGAAGACGGGTTGTTCCCGCACCAGCGATCGCTCGGCGATGCAGGCGGTCTCGAGGAGGAGCGGCGGCTTTGTTATGTCGGGATGACGCGTGCGATGCGGCACCTGTATCTGACTTATGCAGGCCAGCGACGCCTGCATGGAATGGATAATTACCGCCACCCCTCGAGATTTCTCAGCGAGATCCCGCACGAATACACCGAGCAGGTTCGCAGCGGTTTTTCGGTCCGGCGTCCGCTCATGGGAGCCCGTTTCCCGGCGCCGAAAGAAACGGATGGCATGCGACTCGGCCAGCAAGTACGGCACGATCGTTTTGGTACCGGCGTGGTCATGGCCTGCGAGGGGCAGGGTGCGCACGCACGGGTCCAGGTAAATTTTGAATCTACCGGCACAAAATGGCTGGTTCTTGCTTATGCCGGCCTGGAACTGATGTAGAATGCGCCGCGGGTAAGCGCGAAAAGCAACAAAAGGCGCTGACATGAAAATCATTATTCTCGGCGCGGGACAGGTAGGGCGCACGGCGGCCTACCACTTGGCCAAGGAAGAGGCGAACGAAGTCACGGTCGTGGATCTTCGTGAGGATATTCTGCGCGATCTGCGCGATCGCCTCGATATCCGGACCGTGATCGGGCACGGTTCGCACCCCGATGTACTGGAGCGGGCCGGCATCAAGGATGCCGACATGATTATCGCGCTGACCAACAGCGACGAGACCAACATGGTGGCCTGCCAGGTCGCCAGCACCCTCTTTCAAACGCCGACCAAGATCGCAAGAATCCGCGATGCGGAGTACCTGAGCCACGAGCGGTTGTTTGGCGATGATGCCTTGCCGATTGACGTGCGTATCAGCCCGGAAGAACTGGTCACCGATTACATCGAAAAACTGATTCATTATCCGGGTGCCCTGCAGGTCCTGGAATTCGCCAACGGTGAAATCCTCCTGGTCGGCGCGCGCGCCGACAAAGACGGTTTGCTGGTGGGTCAGCGCTTATCCGCTTTGCGCGAACACATACCCAATGTGGACGCCCGGGTTGCCGCCATATACCGCGACGGCCAGGCGATCAAACCGACCGGCGATACGGTCATTCGCGAGAATGACGAAGTGTTTTTTATCGCCGCGCGCGCGGACATCCGTGCGGTGATGAGCGAGATGCGCAAGCTCGATGAGCCGGTCAGACGAATTATTATCGCCGGTGGCGGCCACATCGGTTTCCGGCTTGCGAAACGCATGGAGCAAACCAACCAGGTCAAGCTGATCGAGCGCAACCAGGAACGGGCGCGGGCAATCTCCGAGAAGCTCGAACGGACGATCGTGCTGCATGGAGATGCAACCGATCAAGATCTGCTGATGGAGGAAAATGTCGATAACGCAGACGTTTTCTGCGCGCTGACCAACTCCGAGGAAGCCAACATCATGGCCGCGATGCTGGCGAAAAGATGCGGCGCCCGCAAGGTCATGGCGTTGATCAACCGCCAGTCCTTCGCCGAGCTTGCCGAAGACACCGGCACCATAGACATCGCGATTTCCCCGCAGCAGATTACCATCGGTACTTTGCTCGCCAACGTACGCCGCGGCGATGTTACCCGGGTCCACTCCCTGCGCAAGGGCGCCGCAGAGGCCCTGGAGGCAGTCGCCCACGGCAACCGTGACAACTCGGCCGTGGTTGGCCGGTCGATTGAAGAAATTGAATTGCCGGACAGTGTCACGATTGGCGCTATCGTGCGTGGCGATCAGGTCCTGATGGCTCATCACGACACGATTATCGAAGAGAACGACCACGTCATTATGTTCCTGACCGACCGCAAACAAATCGAGACGGTCGAGAAGCTTTTCCAGGTCGACGCAACCTTCGTATGAACCTGCCCGTCGTTTCCCGAATCCTCGGCATGCTGTTGGCCATGTTCAGCCTGACGATGATCCCGCCGATGATCATCTCCTGGCTTTTCGACGACGGCAGTTGGCTGACCTTTCTCGATGGCATGGGCGTGATCCTGATAGCCGCCATGGTTTTCTGGCTCGCGGGCAAACCCGCGGGCAGTGGCATGGATTTGCGCCTGCGCGACGGCTTCCTGATCGTCGCACTTTTCTGGGTTGTGCTCGGCGTCGCCGGATCCGTGCCGTTTATCATTTCTGAAAGTCTGGATATTTCGATTACGGACGCGGTTTTCGAGTCGATTTCCGGCCTGACGACAACGGGCGCGACCATCCTGACCGGGCTGGATGAGCTGCCGCGCAGTATCCTTTTTTACCGCCAGATGCTGCAGTGGCTGGGCGGCATGGGGATCATCGTGCTGGCGGTCGCCGTGCTGCCGATGCTGGGTGTCGGCGGCATGCAATTGTACCGCGCCGAGACCCCCGGCCCGGTCAAGGACCACAAGCTGACGCCGCGTATCACCCAAACGGCCAAGGCGCTCTATTTCATTTATGCGGGCATCACGGTCGCCTGTTTTGCCGCCTACTGGATAGCCGGGATGGAATGGTTCGATGCGCTGGGTCACGCCTTCAGTACCGTGGCGATCGGTGGCTTCTCGACCCACGACGCCAGTATCGGGTACTACGCGCAGACCGGGCATCCAAACGCGTTGGCGATCGAAATGATCGCCGTGGTTTTTATGCTGATCGGCGCCGCGAATTTCTCGCTGCATTTCCTGGCCTGGAAAAACCGCAGTATCAAGGGCTACCTGCAGGACCCGGAATTCAAAGCGATGATCACCATTTTGCTGACGGTTACGGTAATCACCGTTTTTTACCTTTTCGCCAGCGATTATTACGAGGGTTTTGCCGAATCGATGAGGAAGGGGCTGTTTCAGGCGGTATCGATCGGCACGACCACCGGCTTTACCACCGCGAAGTACTCTATGTGGCCTGGCTCGCTACCGGTCATGCTGTTGCTGGTCAGTTTCATCGGCGGTTGCGCGGGCTCTACCGGCGGCGGCATGAAGGTGATCCGCTGGCTGCTGATCTATAAACAAGGGGCGCGCGAAGTCTTGCGCCTGGTCCATCCGAACGCGGAGATCCCGGTCAAACTGGGCAACACCGCGGTACCGACCCGGGTAATCGAGGCAGTCTGGGGGTTTTTCTCGATTTATATCGTCATGTTCGGCGTCATGATGCTGGTCCTGATGGCGACCGGGCTGGATCAGGATACCGCTTTCTCAGCGATCGCCGCGACCTTGAACAATCTCGGCCCGGGGCTGGCCGATGTCGCCGACAATTTCATCTCCATCCCGGACCCGGCCAAGTGGGTATCGATTTTTGCCATGTTGCTCGGGCGCCTCGAAATATTCACGCTGCTGGTCCTGTTCACGCCATCGTTCTGGGATCGCTAACCTGTGGGATTGATCGCCAGTCTTGAGGCAATGCTCGATGGCGGCCGCGACGATGCGCTGCTGAGATTTTCCCTGGGTAGCGCACTGCTTTCCGCACACCGGGCCGACGAGGCGCGGGTCCACCTGCAAGCGGCGGTCGCTCATGATCCGGGATATTCGGCCGCGTGGAAACTCCTGGGCAAAGCGCAATTGGCAGCGGGCGATGAAGCTGCGGCAGGCGACGCCTATCGCGCGGGCATTGCCGCCGCGGAGAAAAAAGGCGATAAGCAGGCAATGAAGGAAATGCAGGTTTTCCTGCGACGACTGCAAAAAGACCTCGGGAAATGAAGCGGCTCAGCGAACGAATCGACACGGCCAACAGGATCCTGGGCGAAGCCCTGGCCTGGCTGACCAGTTTGATGGTCCTGGTGACCTTTGTGATCGTGGTTCTTCGTTATGCGTTCGACACCGGCTGGATCTGGTTGCAGGAAAGCGTCACCTGGATGCATGCACTGGTGTTCATGCTGGCCGCGGCGTACACGCTGGGGCGCGATGAGCACGTCAGGGTCGATATTTTCTACCAGCGCATGGATGCGCGAAAAAAGGCGCTGGTCAATTTGCTGGGCGCGCTGTTTCTGCTGACGCCAACCTGGCTGTTGCTGATTATCGTCAGCTGGGATTATGTGGCCGCTTCCTGGTCCGTTTATGAAAGCTCCCGCGAAGCCGGCGGGTTGCCCGCTTTGTTTTTGTTGAAAAGCGTTATCCCGCTGACCGCTGTGCTGCTGCTTTTGCAGGGCCTGTCCCAGGCGTTGAGCGGCTTTCTCGCAACGAGAAGCCCCTCGCAGCAGGCAACGCCGGGCACAGACCAGGTCACCCGGGGCACAGGACTGTAGGCATGGGCTGGATCGCCGGGCTGATGTTCATTGCTGTGGTGCTGGTGCTGCTGGCAGGCTACCCGGTTGCTTTTACCCTGTCCGGCGTCGCTTTGCTGTTCGCCCTGGGCGGCGCCATTTTGGGCGTCTTCGATCCTGAATTTCTCAGCGTCATGCCGAGCCGTATTTTCGGCATCATGGGCAACCAGACGCTGATCGCGGTTCCGTTGTTTGTTTTCATGGGCGTGATGCTCGAGCGATCACGAATCGCGGAAAGCCTGCTGGATACGCTGAGCCTGCTTTTCGGGCCGTTGCGCGGCGGCCTGGGATTCTCGGTCACGCTGGTCGGGATGTTGCTGGCGGCCAGCACCGGTATCGTCGGCGCCACGGTCGTCACGATGGGGCTGCTGTCGTTGCCGACGATGCTGCGGCGAGGCTATGACCCCGCGGTCGCCGCCGGCACGATCTGCGCCTCGGGAACCCTGGGCCAGATCATCCCGCCCTCGATCATCCTGGTCATGCTGGGCGACGTATTGTCATCGTCGTACCAGCAGGCCCAACTGGCGCAGGGGATATTCTCGCCGAAAACCGTCTCGGTGGGCGATCTGTTCGCCGGGGCTCTGTTACCCGGTCTGATGCTGGTCGGCTTGTATCTGTTCTGGCTGATGCTGGTCGCTTTTTTCCGGCCACAGGCCATGCCCGCGATTTCCGCCAGCGAGCGCAAGGCGATGCGCGGCAAAAGCCTGTTGCGCCAGGTGGTCCTGGTGCTGTTGCCGCCGTTGCTGCTTATCCTGGCGGTGCTGGGATCGATCCTGGCCGGACTGGCAACGCCGACCGAGGCCGCGGCTGTCGGCGCCACCGGCGCGACGCTGATGGCATTGCAGCGCAGGCAACTGGGTTGGGGCCGCCTGCGCGAGGTCATGCGCACGACCACCCGGGTCAGCAGCATGGTATTCATGATCCTGCTGGGCGCTTCATTTTTCTCGCTGGTATTCAGAGGCTTTGAGGGCGATGATGCGGTTCGCGCGGTGCTGGAAAACCTGCCCGGCGGCGTGGTCGGCTCCATGCTGGTGGTCATGGCGTTGATGTTCCTGCTCGGTTTTGTCCTCGACTTTATCGAGATTACTTTTGTCGTTGTACCGATAGTCGCCCCGATCCTGTTGGCCATGGGTCTGGATCCGGTCTGGCTGGGAGTGATGTTTGCGATCAACCTGCAGACCTCGTTCCTGACGCCGCCATTTGGTTTTGCGCTGTTTTACCTGCGCGGCGTGGCGCCCGACACGGTTAGCACCTCGGCGATCTACCGTGGCGTCATTCCGTTCGTCTGCATACAGCTGATCGCCTTGCTGCTGCTGGCTTTGTGGCCCGAACTGGCCACCTGGTTGCCGGCAAGAATATACGGCGACTAGCCCCGGGCTAGGAGTCCGCGCCATCCAGCAGGCGCGCGTCGAAATAAGCTTTTTCGGATATCCCCAGCCACTGCGAGGTATTGCGCTGGAACTCCCGGTAGGAGGCATACACCCGGGCCACCATCTCGTCCCTGGCCGCCAGTTCCTCCAATACTTCCAGCGACAATTGTTTCAGCCGCCGCAGGACGCTTTCCGGCAGGGGCTTTGGGATAATGCCGTGTTCGGTTGCCAGCACGCGCAATGCGCGTTGATTCTGCGCCGTGTAATCGGCCAGCATGTCGTCGTTCGCCGCCTGACAGGACAGCAGCACAATCTCCTGCAAATCCTCGGGCAGGGAGTCGAACTCCCGCTTGTTAAAAATTGCCTCCAGCGTGGCGCATGGCTCGTGCCACCCGGGGTAGTAATAATGTTTCGCCGCTTTGTGCAAGCCAAAAGCCAGGTCGTTATAGGGTCCGATCCATTCGGCCGCATCGATGGTGCCGGTCTGCAAGGCGGTAAAGACTTCGGCGCCGGGGACGTTGACCGGCGTGCCCCCCGCACGTTTGAGTACCTCGGCTCCCAGGCCCGGAATTCTCATTTTCAGCCCTTGCAAGTCATCGAGGCTGTTTATTTCTTTATTGAACCAGCCCGCCATCTGGGTGCCGGTATTGCCGGCCGGCGCCGGCATCAGGTTGAACGGCGCGTACAGTTCCTTCCACAACTCCCAGCCACCCCCGTAGTAAAGCCAGGCGTTCATTTCCTGGGCGTTCATGCCAAACGGAACGGCCGTGAAAAATTGTGCGGCCGGCGCCTTGCCCTTCCAGTAATAAGCCGCCCCATGCGCCATCTGCACCGCGCCGGAGGACACCGCATCGAAGGCCTCGTAGGCCGGCACCAGCTCGCCACCGCCATATACCTTGATTTGAATCCGGCCGTTGCTGGCCTTTTCTATACGCTTTGCCAACCGATTGGCGCCGACTCCCGCACCGGGAAAATTCGGCGGCCAGGTGGTGACCATTTTCCATCGATGGACCTTGCGGTTTTGGCTGGCCGCCGGGGAGACCTGCTCCTTCCCGCAAGCGGCCAGCCCGGCCACCAGCGCACCCGCGCCCAGCCCCTTGATCAGATGCCTTCGTTGCATGCCTTATCCAGTGTTTTTGCGAAAAACAAATAATGCATCAAGCAACCGCCCGGTACCATATCGAATCCGATCCGGGGGATAAATGCCGGGAGGATTCGCCAGCTATGTCTATTTGCCCACCAATCTTTGTATTCGACCGAAAAATAACCTCTATTTTCCCACTTTTGGAATTCTTTTCATATTGTGTCTTTAATTATCGTTAATTGCGATAAATTAACGTTCTAGTGGAGATGTGATAGTCGTATTTTGCGAATAACACGGAAAGCGGGGCATCCCTGCCCCGGCGGCTTTCTTCCCTGACAGAGCTTTTCCACTCGCCGCAGCGGCAGTGTGCGCCGTCGACCGGCATCTGTCTGTCAGGATTCTTTGACAGTATGTGTAGGCGCATGCCCACAATATCGGCACGGAGGAACCGTCGATGATCGGATTGTTGCAAAGGGTCAGCCGCGCCGCCGTGATCGTCGATGATCGAACGATCGGCAAAATCGACCGCGGCTTGCTGGTGCTGGTCGGCGTCGAAAAAGACGACACGCAGCGGACAGCTGAAAAGCTGGCGGAACGGCTGCTCGATTACCGGGTGTTTGCCGACGCCGGCCAGCGCATGAACCTGGGGCTCAGGGATGCCGGTGGCGGATTGTTGCTGGTACCGCAGTTCACGCTGGCGGCCGATACCCGTAAAGGACTGCGCGCGAGTTTTAGCGGGGCGGCGGACCCGGCGCTCGGCCGGCGGCTGTTTGACGAACTGGTACGCCATGCCAGCCGACTGCACCAACCGGTCGAGACCGGCGAATTCGGCGCCGATATGCAGGTCTCGCTGGTCAACGACGGGCCGGTCACGTTCTGGCTGCAGACCGGGCCATGAAATACGCTGGCAACTGAGTATTTTCTGGCCCAGTGGCGTATGATTTCAACTCCAAACTCTAACAGGAGAGGCGTATGGGTCTCGGTGGTATCAGTGTCTGGCAACTGCTGATCATCCTGCTGATTGTCGTCGTGCTGTTTGGCACCAAACGACTGGCTACGATCGGCAAGGATCTCGGTGGCGCCGTGAAAGGCTTCCGCAAGGCCGTCGATGACGGTGAAAAAGAACAGGCGGCTCACCAGATCAGTGCGCATCCAGAGTCAGGCGATGACCAGAAATCCGGCGAGAGCCGGCAAGCGGAAGGCGCAGACAAGACCGAACAAGACTGATGTTTGATATCGGCTTTTGGGAGCTGGTCATCCTGTTTGCCCTGGCGCTGGTGGTGCTGGGGCCAAAACGATTACCGGAACTGGCCGCGACCCTGGGTCGCTGGCTTGGCCGTGCCCGTTTCATGGCGAGATCCCTGAAGACCCAGATCGATACCGAACTGGCGATCGAACGGGCGAATGAGGCCGCCGCAAAGAAAGACAAGGAAAAGAAGGACCAGACAGCGGAGTCGACCGACCGTGACCCAGGTTGACGAGCAACCGGCCGGCAACCCAGCCGGCGAGGCCAGCCTGATTTCGCATTTGCTGGAACTGCGTACCCGGCTGATGTACGCGGGTATCGCCATCATCGTCCTGTTTTTCTGTTTATGGCCGTTTAGCGATCAACTGTTTTCGCTCGCCGCGGCGCCGCTGATCGCGCAAATGCCCGAGGATTCGACGATGATCGCCACCCAGGTGGCATCGCCGTTCCTGACCCCGTTCAAACTCAGCATGGTGGCCGCGGTTTTCCTGGCCATGCCGGTAATCCTTTACCAGATCTGGGCCTTTGTCTCTCCCGGGCTGTATCAGCGAGAGAAGCGCTTTACCGTGCCACTGCTGATATCGAGCATTCTGCTTTTTTACCTGGGTGTCGCCTTTGCCTATGCGGTGGTATTCCCGCTGATGTTCGCTTTCTTTAATGCCGTGGCGCCGGAAGGCGTCACCGTGATGACCGATATTTCGCATTACCTGGATTTCATCCTGGTCCTGTTTTTCGCCTTCGGGATGGCGTTCGAGGTACCGATCGCCACCGTATTGCTGGTCTGGAGCGGTTTCGTCACGCCCGCTAGCCTGCGCGGCAAGCGCACCTATGTTTTTCTGTCGTGTTTTGTGTTCGGCATGTTTCTGACCCCGCCCGATATCGTCTCGCAGACTTTGCTCGCCGTCCCGATGTACCTGCTTTTTGAAGTGGGAATCGTCATGTCGAGAATCCTGGTGCCGGGTCACAAGGAGGTCGAGGCGCAACAAGCGGAGCAATCCGACGACTGAGCCCAACCGGCGGTTTTTCCAGCCATTGCAACCGCTGTCGCGCATGGACAGCCGTTGCGAGTTTCGCGATAATCAAGGAAATATCACCAGATATGACCGCTTTGGTTAGTATCGTCGGGCCCATAAAATAAACGCCTGACAAAGGGGGCGCAGACCATGATTCGTATGATTCCTGCAATCAAGTTGCTTGCCGGTTTTTTCCTTGTTGCGGTACTGGCAACCGCCACGGCAGCTTCGGCGAATCTTATCCCCACCGAAGATCTGTTCAAACCCAGCGAGTTCAGTAATGTGCGCATGTCACCGGACGGGATGTTCATCGCCGCCATCGCCCGAACCCCCGCGCAGCCTGGCGGCCAAAATCTGATCGTCATGGATCTCAGCGATCGTTCCGTCAAGGTGCTGACTGGTTACCCGGAGGATGAGGTCACCCGGTTCTGGTGGGTCACCGACGAACGGTTGGTATTCATGATCAACCGGGACTACGAATCGCGCACCAAGAGCGCGGAATATCTTGGAACCTATGCGATCAATCGTGATGGGTCTCGTGGCAGGCAGATTCATGAACCGTTCGAAGGCGACCGACGTGGCGGCCGCAGTATCGGCGGTGCCGGCACGGGCCGTATCGGCGGCATCCGGGAGGATTTTCGAATCCTGGATATCTGGTGGTCAAACCCGGAATATATTTTGGTCCAGAAAATCAGCCAGCGCTTTCGTTTTCCCGATGTATACAAAGTCAATGTGAATACCGGTCACATGAGGAAGCTGACCATCAACGACAACGACATCATGAACTGGTATGTCGATTACCAAGGACGGCCGCGAGTCGGTTACAGCACCGGGTCCGATCGCGATGACCTGATTTTCGACGTCGTATACAGGCCGGAAAACGGCGAAGAATGGAAAAGTATCGTAACCGGCACCTATGGCGATTTCAGCCTCCATGGCTTCGATCAGGACAACCGGCATATTTTCGTGTCATCGAGAAATGGCGGGGACCGGCTGAAGTTATACCGTGTCGATGGTGAAACCGGTGAACTGGGGAAACCCCTGGTCAGCGATCCCGTTTATGACGTGGATGGCCAGTTGATCAGCACCCGCGCCGGGAAACCGCTGTTCTTTCGCTACCAGACCGACAAACCCAGGACGCTGTTTTTCGAACAGGACTGGGCCGATCGCCAGGCGGTAATCGATGGCGCCTTGCCGGATGCGGTCAATTATATTTATGACTGGGACGATAAGGAGATCCGTTTCCTGATCTACTCCTGGAGCGACCGGCAGGTCGGCGATTATTACTTGCTCGATGAGAAAGCCGGCAAGCTTAGTTTTATCCTGTCGAGCGCTGCCTGGCTGGACAAAGACGACATGGCGCCGATGCTGCCCATATCTTTTGCCGCGCGCGACGGACTGAACATACACGGTTACCTGACCTTGCCGGTCAATTCCGGGGACGGGCCTTTCCCGCTGGTCCTGAATCCGCATGGCGGCCCATACGGCGTTCGCGACGGCTGGGACTTTAACCGGGAGGTCCAGTTCCTGGCCAACCGAGGCTATGCCGTGCTGCAGGTCAATTATCGCGGCTCCGGCGGTTATGGCGCCAGCTTCGAACACGACGCCCACAAGCGCTGGGGGCTGGAGATGCAGGACGATCTGACGGATGCGGTATTGTGGGCGATCGACCAAGGCTATACCAAACACGGCAAGGTCTGCATTTACGGCGCCAGTTACGGCGGTTACGCGACGCTGA
Organism: Pseudomonadota bacterium; assembly: GCA_022560735.1. Classification (GTDB taxonomy): domain Bacteria; phylum Pseudomonadota; class Gammaproteobacteria; order Steroidobacterales; family MnTg04; genus MnTg04. The sequence continues at coordinate 2,809 of JADFSO010000016.1, read as the reverse complement.
TGGGCCTGGTCAAGACGCCGGAGCTTTTTAGTTGTGGGATCGATTACGTCGGTGTATCCGACATCAATACCTTTTACGTGGACATAAAAACAAAAAATTCGGTCAGCGGTCAGGACCAGGACTTGAACTGGTTCCACTGGGCGATCGGAGACCCGGGCAAGGACAAGGAGCGATTCTACGAAACATCGCCGATCAACCATGTGGAAAAAATTCAGGCTCCATTGCTGATCATACATGGCGTGTTCGATCCGATCGTACCGGTAGAGCACTCCCGGCGCCTGGTCGGCAAACTGAAATCAGCGGGCAAGGAATTCGAGTACCACGAAAAACGCTACGAAGCACATGGTTTTCGCACGCCGGCCAACCAGGCCGACCTGTATGACATGATCGATAAATTCCTGGCAAAGCATATTAAATAGCCTGGCTGTTGCTAGGTCAACAGCGGAAACGGGGGCCGGCTGGCCCCCGTTTTCCCAATTGTTTACTTCACGCCATGCATCAATTTATCAAATTTAGGCGCTAACAGTAGGTAGGCGCCGCCGAATACCAAGCCCAGTATGAATAACTGCCAGTAGACTGTGGCGTACTGGCTGATGCTCGATGCGGCTTCAGCATGACCGCCCTCACCACCACTTGCCACCGCCGCGATGATGCCTGCAATGTATTGTGCCATCGCAATGGACAGAAACCAGCCCCCCATTGCCAACCCGACTTCTTTCGGTGCAGCCAGCTTGGTCACCATCGACAGACCGATCGGCGAGAGACAAAGTTCTCCCGTCGTATGAAAAAAGTAACACAACATGAGCATAAACCATGGAATTAAACCCGCCGTGTTTTGCATATTATTGATCGCAAAAACAAGGATGAAGAAGCCGAAACCGACCTGTACCAGCCCCAGTCCAAACTTGCGTGGAATCGAAGGATTCAGTTTCCTTTTTTCGAGCCAAGGCCAGAGCATCGCAAATAATGGGGCCAGCAACAGAATGAACAAAGGATTCACACTCTGGAATGCCGCAAAATGGATGGTAAACAGACCCGTATCGAGATCGACAAAATCCTTGGCCAGGAAGTTCATGGAACTGCCAGCTTGTTCAAACAACGACCAGAAAATCGCGTTGGCAAGAAAAAGAATCAGCATGGCAATATAGCGATGTAACTGAACCTTGTCGCGGCTCTTGATGCCAGAAGCCACAAAATAGATCACCAGACCGATCATGATGATTACCAGAATGTACCCCAGGATCACGCTCTCACTAAGAAGGAAATAGATGACTGGCACGGCAACGAGCGCACCAGCCCCGACCGCGAAGAATTTTCCCCAGCCTTCATCGCCTTCCGGCGGAAGCCCAACGCGTCCCAGCGATTTTTTGGCGAACTCAAGAAAAAGTGTGCTGAGAAGCATACCGATGCCGGCCGCGAAGAAGCCCCATTGGTACCCGTACTTGGCACCTATCCAGGTCGCGGTTACCAGTGGCGCGGCCAGCGCGCCCAGGTTGATGCCCATATAAAAAATGGTAAATCCACTGTCTCTTCGAATGTCGTCCGGCGCGTACAACTGACCGACCATCGTTGAAATATTTGGCTTGAACAGGCCATTACCGGCAACGATCAATGCCAGACCGACTAGAAACATCTTCATTTCGGGTATCAAGAGCATGAACAGACCCGACGCCATGATCAATGCGCCCAACAATATTGATCGCTGGTATCCCAGAACACGATCGGCAATATATCCGCCCACTATACCGGTGGCATAAACTAAAGCGGTATAGCCGCCATAGACCAGACTGGCCTGAGCATTCGCTTCACCCGAATTCAGATGACTAAAAAAAACAATTGCGACATAAGGAGCCAGTACTGCACGCATACCGTAATAAGCAAATCGTTCCCAAAGCTCGATGTTGAACAACTGCCAAAGGGCCTTCGGATGCCCAAGAATTTCTCCTGCTGGAATGTCAGGTTTGCCGAGTTCATTGCTCACGGTTTTCCTCCAAGACTCGATAAAATCGATTTTTTATTTTTGCGCACCTTGCGCGTTTACCAGTTCACCATCAAAGCATCAATCCGTGAGACAGGGACAACCCCTGTATCAGGCGCTTTGATTACGCACCGTTATTCTTTCCGTTTCTGTCAAAACGATGCCGGTAGCCTGCTGCCTGTACGGACACTGTCTACCGGCCACAAAGCGGTCATTATAGCCACCGAAAGCGCTTTTTCGGCTACAGATAACCATAATTTTCGGTTTATGCCGGGATTTTTGGCTTCCAGAGCCAATTCCTTCAGTTATGAATGGGGGAAAAGGCCATTCGTTCCACTTTTTGCCGGATCGGCGGATTCGGGTTCAGGATTTTTTTGCGCCGCACCAAGCGCGTGTGGCAAGCCAGTCACCTTTCGCCTAAACTTGGCGGCCGCTGAAACCGGATAAGACACCAAGAGGATTTTCATGACAAACTCAATCAAGCGAATTTCAATCTTTCTTGCAGCCGTGGCGCTGGCCGCCTGTTCCGGCGGGCAGTCGAGCCAGGGTGCAAACCAAACCGCAGAAACGACCCTGACGGCAGCAGAATTCATCGACAAGGTCAACCGCGAAACGGCCGAGCTGAACACGGAAAGCGGCGCCGCTTACTGGGTGAACGCGACCTACATAACTCACGATACCAGTCTGCTGGCCGCAAAGGCCAGGGAGAAAGGGCTGGAATTTCAGAGCCGAATTGTCGCCGAATCCAAAAAATACGCCGGCGCCGATATGGATGCCGACACGGCTCGCCAGATGAAACTGATCACGGCAGGCACGACGTTGCCAGCGCCT
>JADFSO010000038.1 GCA_022560735.1 Pseudomonadota bacterium | reverse complement strand
GTCATGGTCATAGGACTTCCATTCCACATCCTTGTTCGCTTCCTTTAACAACTCATAGTTCAGCCGAAAAATGGCCTGGTTGTGATCGCGGTGGCGGCCTTGTACCAGGATTGGCGTGTTGACGGCATTGATGCGTTTCATGGCGGTCTCCAAGTCGAGCCGCTGGCGCATCGCAAAGGTTTTCCTGACCTCCAATTGCGGGGAATAATGCTCGCTGGTTTCTGCTTCGGGTTGCGCTGGGACATCACCCGGGTCGCGGGGCCGCCGTGCCAGGTATTCGATCGAAGCCGGTTCGCTGGCGATGCCGGCGCGTAGCCCATGGTATTCCGTAGCGATTTTCATCAGCATTTCGCCACCATGGCTGACCCCCAGATAACCAACCCGCTCACGGTCCACATAAGACAGCGTCTTGAGGTACTCGATGATGGATATCGCATCCTCGTACTCGAAAGGCCCGCGGCTGAATATCTGCCGCCCCTGCCATTCACCCTCGATCAGTGGTGAGCCGTAACTGTTGTCCACTTCGGCACGATAGCGCATCCACACAACCGCATAACCTGCCGCGAGGAACTGCTCCAGGGTCCAACTGCCATTTCGTGTCCATTCGCGAATCCACCTCAGGCCCAGGCCCCCGTTCATATGGGCGAATACGATGGTTGGAAACGGACCCGCTCCCTCGGGTTTTCTGAGACCGATGGGTGCATACACACCATCCCTGAGTTCAACATACATCAGCTGGACGGGAATGTCCGAGCCCGGCACCGGTTCGGTTACAGTAATCGCTTCCACGCTGGCTGGTTCGGATATCCACATCCATGCCGGGTCGACACTGTAATTGTCGTCGACTTGCGCCAATGCGTCGGGTGCGATCAGGGACATCAAGGCAATGCAGACCGTCATGCTGTTTCGTCTTGGATCGATCACTGTCAGTTGCTCCATATACAAGAAAGGTCAGCAGTTCGTTTACTTTCGAACTCGTCAAAACTTTAGGCACACCTCTTTGCAATACTCTAGTTACTCAAGGGGGTGTTCGCAAAACCGTAGCCAGCTCAACCGGCACGGTTTTCCTGGTGACGTGAGTTCCATTCACGCATGATTTGCAGGTCTGCATCGGTATCGAGGTCAAATTGTGCGTTTGGAATTTCCACCTGGCAGATCCCGGACTGCTGTTCAACCAGGCTTTTTGCGCCTTGCGGTCCGCGCAACTGCCTTAATCTGCCGAACAAATGGCCTGGAAAAATCACCGGCGGACCAAGGATTTCGCCCCAACTTGCCGTGGCGATGGTTTTCGGCTCTTTTTCCCAGGCCTGGACAAGCGCCCGCAGATCGTTGCCGTCAATTCGCCACTGGTCGCACAACATGATCAGCACGCCATCCAGGTCATCGCTGACGACCCGCATACCAACAGCTATTGAGCCACCCATACCCGCCTGCCATTGCTCGTTATGTTCGATCCGCACAGCCGGGCTTTGCAGTTGCTGCCGGACTGCCGGGGCAAAGGCGCCCGTCACCACGACCAGGTCTGAAAATTGAGCCAGCAACAGGTTCACGGTCCGGCTCAAAAGCGATTCGCCAGCCAGTTGAATTAACTGTTTGGGTTGCCCCAGCCTGTCTGAACCCCCTGCCGCCAGCAGCAGGCCGCCCAGAACAGGATCAGTCCCCTCCCGCATCCTGCACTCCACTACTGAGTACTGCATGAATCTCGGCCATCACCGCAAGCGCTATCGACTCCGGTAATTCAGCACCGATATCGAAGCCTGCCGGGCCGTGGATCAGTTGGTTTTCAATGGCCAGTTGCGCCTGTAGCTGCTTGCGCCGGGCACGGGGACCCAGCAGGCCAAGGTAGGCCAGGTTCAGACCCGATAATTGCTCAAGATATGCCGCGTCATGTTCGAGGTTATGGCTCATGACGATAGCTGCATCTATTGCTTCGAGATCTATCCGCTCGTGCATCTGTCCTGGCTGCAACTGAACGACCTTTGCCGAGGCGGGAAAACGCTCGGGTCTTGCATAAGCACCGCGGTGATCAACGACCACACAGTCCCAGCCAAGGGCATCCACCTGCCGGGCAACGGGTACCGCGTCCGGCCCTGCGCCACACACCAGTACGCAAGGAGATGGCTCAATCCTGATCAGCAATATAGATTCGTCGGCATCGGTTGCCGAAGGACTCGTATATTGGTACCGATGAGGGCTCCCCCACGCCTCGAGCCGCCCTTCGAGGCTGCGATAAAGAAGCGGGTCTCCAGTCATTTGACCTTTATCACTGGCCAGGGCATATGCCCCTGCTGGAATTTCCGCTGAAGCCCGGTGGGCAAGCGCCAGAACGCAGCGGGATCGCCGACCCAGGGCTTTAAGCATGGGTGGAAAAAAACCGAAGTTGCGGTCTTGATCCAGCCTCAATAGCAACAGGTGCACAGTTCCGCCGCAGCCGAGGCCAAGACCCCAAATCGCCTGGTTATCTGTAGACAGGTCGTAACAGACGGCGCGTGGATTGCCGTCCTTGAACACCACCGATGCTTGCTCTACCAGGTCACCTTCGAGACAGCCTCCGGAGATCAAACCAGCAAACTCGCCATTTTTGCGGATCAGCATCATGCCGCCGGGCTTACGATAAGTCGACCCCTCGGTCGCCGTGACCACGGCCAGTACCAGTGATCGATCGTTTTTGTGCTCGGCCAGAAAGGTGGCCAGTTCACGAAGCCCGAGATTCATCCGGTCATTGTGACCCTTTCAGGCGTCAGAGGTAAATCCCTGATACGACGGCCGGTGGCATGGAAAACTGCGTTGGCGATCGCTGCCGCGGTTGGCCCCTGCGCTGCTTCGCCGAGACCCAGCGGAGGCTGGTCCGGCCGGTCGATGATTTCAATCTGAATGTCCGGAACTTCCGCAAAACCCAGTATCGGGTATGAAATCCAGTCACCAGACTGGATTGCGGAGTTGGTAAATCTAACCTGCTCTTTCAGTGTCCAGCTGGCGGACTGAATGATGCCCCCTTCAAGCTGGGCCCTGGTGCCATCGGGATTGACGATCAAACCGGAATCGACCACCGCTATTACTTTGTCCAGGCGGACCTTGCCGGTCTCTGGGTCGACTCTCAACTTCATCACGATACCGACCCATGCGGTGAGGTTCTTGAACCGTGCAAAGCCGACACCCCATCCATCTCCACTTCCTGTTTTAGGACGGTCTGACCAATTCGATAGTTCACGGAGTTTGTTCAGCACATCAATTGCCCTCACGTCCTTGAGGTGCGCAAGGCGATACGCAAAAGGATCTGCATTCACCGAAAGCGCCGCCTCGTCCATGAAGGACTCGATGGCAAACACGTTGCCATAGGCCCCCAGACCGCGCAGCGCAGAAACCTTCAACGGCATTCTCTGAACCAGGTGCTTGTCTACCCGTGTCCGCGAAAAAACGTACAAAGGAACCGCATTGCGGTCTGCACCGCCTGCCGGCTGGGGAATTGAGGCGGGTGGTGGTTGCTCAATCGGGTTTTTTCGATGCTGTGCGTACAGCAGGTTCCCTGCCCCGGGCGCACCCCGTGGACGCGATGAATGGGTGCAGCTCCAAAGGTCGTAGTCCCATTCGACGATATGTCCTTTCTGATCCAGGCCGGCTTTGACCTCGATCGACATCGCAGACCCGTAAGGTTCCCATTGAAATTCATCTGCCCTGGACCACTGCAGCCTGACCGGTCGCCCGGGAAACTGCATGGCGATAGCGGCAGCGTCGCAGGCCGCGTCATCGCCCCCGTTATGGCCGAAACAACCCGCTGCTTCCATGTGGATGCAGCGCACCTGGCTTTCTGCCAAACCTACGACTCGGGCAATCGCACCGCGTAACGGGTACATACCCTGCGCATGAGTCCAGACTGTCAGCCCATCGTCACTCTTCAATGCCACGGCGGCGGAAGGTGAGATGGCGGCATGTGCAATATAGGGCTTGCTATAACTGGCGCTCAAGCTGGTCACCGCCTGCCGCGTGGTGGACGCCTCTTTATGGACGATGGGATAAGTCTTCGCCTTCTCTGATCTCAACCAGGCTGGAAGACCGGCCTCATCGGGCAGGTCTTCAGGCAGCAGCCAACGGCTTTTTGCGCGCAGCTGTTCGGCTGCTTTGACGGCCTGAAACTCACGTTTGGCGATTATCGCCATGAATGAGCCATCACAAATGACTTTCAATACGCCATCCATGGCTTCGATCGAGGCTATATCGGCTGCGACCAGGCGGGCGCGGTCTGCGGGCGGGCGCACTACCCGCGCGTGTACCATGCCGTCCAGGCGCAAGTCCTGCAAGAATGCGGCATCCCCATAAACCTTGCCCGGTATATCCAGCCTTTTTACAGATTTTCCGACGATCGTGTATTCGCCGACCGGCTTGGTTTTGATGTCTTGCGGCACGGCGGTATTGAAACTCTGCCCTGCAAGCAGCGACCAGTAGTCAACCTGCGTCACTTTAGCTGCCCGGTAGATTCGACCGTCCTGAACGGTCAACGATTCTACTGGGCTGCCCAGCGATTCGGCGGCCAATTCGAGCAGGATTCGACGCGCTTCGGCTGCCGCTTTGCGTATCGCCGTGCCACTTTGCATGATCGAAATGCTGCTGAAGGTGTAGGACTCATCCGGGGAGCGCACGGTGTCTACCGTCGCCATGCTTATCCTGGACAAATCGATATCCAGTTCTTCAGCGGCAATCTGGGCCAGTGCAGTGCGGATGCCCTGCCCCAATTCAACCTTTCCTGAAGAAATTCGAACCGTCCCGCCTGCTTCGATACTGATCCACGTATCCAATGCAGCATTACCGGACAGCCCTGGATCCTGCGCCAGCGCACTGGCCACAGACAGGACTGCAGAAGCGGGCAACGAGAAATACACCACCAGTGCACCACTGTTGCGTAAAAATTCGCGCCGGGTCGTCGTCATGGCATATCGCCGGCAGCGCGTTCAACGGCTTTTACAATACGCGGATGCGCGCCACAACGGCACTGGTGACCGGCCAGTGCCCGCTTGATATCAGCCGAATCCGGGTGCGGGTTTTTCGCCAGCAGCTCGGCCGCCGTAATGATCATCCCATTCGTACAATAGCCGCATTGCAGGGCCTGCTCTTCGATAAATGCCAGCTGCAGGGGGTGTGGATTTTTCGCTGTCCCCAAACCCTCCAGGCTGATGACCTCGCGTCCATTGACCGCGGACACCGGAATCACGCATGAGCGACTTGAATTGCCATCGATCAGCACCGCGCAGGCGCCGCATTGAGCGAGCCCGCAACCGAACTTGGGGCCGTTAAGCTGCAGATCGTTTCTCAGCACCTCCAGCAGGGGCGTCTGCGGATCCACATCCAGGCTGACTGGTTTTCCATTCAGTGTGAAATTAACGCCCATCGTACCTTACGGGTTCAGGCAGTTTGCTCGATGCCAAGCAGACCGGCTGCGGTTCCACCCAGTATCGCTGCGTGCTGTTCGTCGGTGAGTCCGGGAACTGACAGGACATGATCAACTGAACGCGTACTGCCCATTGCAAAGGGAAAATCAGTACCCATCACAATACGATCGGCGCCCACCTGGCTGATCAGGTGATCCAGTATGTCCGTGGTGTAGACCAGCGAATCGAAGTAAAAATTCTCCTTGAGATACTGGCTGGGCAGCTTGCCGACTGCCTTGCAGAAGCGGGACGCAAACTCGACGCAATGGTCGGAGCGGCCAGAATAGGATGGCAAATAGCCCCCGCCGTGAGCTGCGCAGATTCTAAGCCCCGGATAACGATCCAAAGTACCGTCAAATATCAGGTGCGATAGCGCGATCGTGGTTTCCAGCGGGTTACCAATCACGTTGTCCAGCCGTCCGTTGCCGTTCAGGCGGGACTGGCCGGCCGGGAAATTGCGCGGGTGAATGAAAATCACGCTACCCAGTTCTTCAGCCGCAGCCCAGAACGGGTTAAGCCGAGGGTCTGAAAGCTCCATGCCATTGACGCTGGCGGTAATCATGAAACCACGCATGTCCAGATGCTTGATCGCGTGCTTCATTTGCTGCACTGCCAGTTCGGGGTGCTGTAGCGCAACTGCGCCCATCCCCACAAAACGGTCTGGGTGCCGGGCGCATAACTCGGCAATTTTGTCGTTTTGTATGCTGACAATCTTGGCAGCCAGATCACGATCAGCCCAGTGATGATACTGGCCGACATGCAGGCTGACGGCTTGCACATCGATGCCTTGCTGATCCATTTGCTGCAGCCGGAAATCGACATTGTTCAGATCGATTTTGTTCTTCAGCCGCTCGTTGTCGATCAGCGGGCGCAGATAATCGATTTCGTCATGGTCTGCAATCAACGGCCAGACATCATGCACATAACTGTGGCAATGGATATCGACAGTCAGCATGCGTTTGCCGTTGACCATGACCTGGCGGCGTTTGCCATCGTGCAAGTACTCTTCTGCGCCCGCAATATTGCCGAGCCCGCAACCCAGGAATGATAGCCCTGCCACCGATGCGGCTTGTTGAATAAATTGCCGGCGTTTCATATTTGCTTTTCGCTGTTGGTGCCTGCTTGCTTGGTTCTTTAGTGCAGGCCGTCGTCTACCTCGACGTTTTCCGGCTGCAAGTCAATCCCCGAGTCCTCCGCCTGTTGTTTCAGCAGGATACCAAAATCACAATCTGTGTTGCCTGTTTCTATGACTCGCTCGACCAAGTCACGGGTTACCTGCGTAACCGGCATCGGTACACCGAGCTCTTTTGCGGCTGCGAGACCAAAATCCAGGTCCTTCTGCAACAACAGCGGCGTGAATGTCGGTGTCCAGTCCAGCTTGACAAAAGCTGGCGACTTATAACGGGTAAACATCGAACCCATGACGCTGTTATTGATAAAGTCCAGCAGCGCATGCCGTGGTACGCCGCCTTTCTCTGCCAGCACCATGATTTCAGCAAGACTCTGCGTCACCACGCCGAGTAACAGGTTGTGGCAGATCTTGACCATGCGAGCCAGTTCGCCTTCGCCCACATAGGTAACCCCTTTGCCCACCGCTTTCAGATAGGGTTCAGCGAGATCGAATGACTCTGTCGGGCCGGATACGACCAGCGTGAGCTTGCCAGCCGCGACGACTTTGGCATTGCCGCTGACCGGCGATGAAAGCATGGCCGCTCCCCGTTCAGCCAGGGCCTGGCGAACTTCGTTTGAACCATCCTCGGAAACGCTGGAACAATCCACCAGTAATCGCGGTGTTGCGTCACCACTCAGCAGCCCGTCGGCACCGCAAATCACTGCCTTTAAGTCAGCGGATCCGGAAACCATGGTGAAAACGATATCCCGGCCTGCAAGCTCGGCAGGACTGTCCACAATAGCGGCGCCCAGCTCCGCCAGGGGTTCCGCTTTGCTCCGGGTCCGGTTATACACCGCGACATCACAACCAGCGCCAAGCAATCGGGTGGCCATTGCAAAACCCATGCGCCCGGTGCCGATCCAGCCAATTCTGTGTTTCGCATCGATTTTTTCTATGTCTGATTGAGCATTCATGGGTTGACGTTTCGGGGTGCCTTTTAAGATAATGCAAACGTTTGCATACTGATTATAATTCGAATCGCTGCAGACGCAAGTCCGCTAATCTGGCCAGCCTGCAGGCAGCCCGGAGAATCTGATCGAAGCCACGAATACCATGCAAAACAATAATGAAAGCATCGATTGCCGGCAGGATCCAGCATGGACCTAGCTGCCGTTGACAGTAGCCTGCTGCTGGCAGTCCTGGTGGCAATTGCCTGCGGCGGATTAATCAAGGGTATCACCGGCGTGGGTTTGCCGATATTCGGCGTGCCGGCGCTAGCGACGATTACCTCAGTCGAGGAAGCCGTCGTTTTGATGCTGTTGCCGTCGATCAGCGCAAACCTGTGGTTGGTCGTGAGCCACAGAAAGCACGCCCAGTCGTTGCGCGAGCATCTGCCATTTCTGCTCACGGGCTTTGCCGGCGCGCTCATGGGTACCGGGATATTGCTGGTAATCAGTGAACGCGGCTTGAAATTGCTGCTGGTGATCTGGCTCGGCCTGTACCTGGTGAATTACTTCGCCAACAACAAATCGCTGCGGTTTTTTGGCGGCGGTGGGAAAATGGCGTATGCGCTGGGGCTGGCGGCTGGCACGATACAAGGTGCAACTGGAATATCTGCGCAGATAGTGGTGCCATACTTTCACGCATGCAGACTGGCACCGGCAACCTATGCTTTCACGGTGGCATTCACGTTTCTGTTTTTTGCGCTGGCTCAGGCAGCCGCGATGGCCAATATGGAACTGTTAACACCTGCCCGCTTCCAGCTAAGCCTGCTGGCTCTGATACCCACGCTGATATTTACTCAACTCGGCATCAGCCTTTCCCGAATAATTTCGCCTACCTTTTTCAACAAGATTCTGCTGGCCATCTTCGTTGTTATGGAAATTACGCTGATAATGGATCTGATCTGAGGGCGTAAGGGCGAATTTTTGCAGCGACCGGGTGCAGCGTGTAAATTGCAGCCTGGCACCATTTAGCAAGCCGGAGGCGCTCTCCCGCTACGCGCAAGGGAAAACAGTGAAACGAAAAGTCAATATCAAGGACGTTGCGGCGCGGGCGAAGGTGCACCCGTCAACGGTGTCCCGGGTGATGAATCCGGAAACCCGCTCCATGGTGTCGGAACGTGTTGCCGATCGAGTCGCTCAGATTGCCAGTGAAATGGGTTATGCGCGCAGCCCACTGGCGTCGGGCCTGCGTACCGGCAGAACATTCACCATCGGGGTCATCATTCCCGACCTCAGCAACCCCATATTTCCGCCGATCGTGCGCGGCATCGAACGCACACTGAGCGCAGAAGGTTACATTGCGATACTGGCGGATTCGGATAACAGCCAGAAAGGCGAACGGGCGATTTTCGATTCAATGAAATCACGCCATATCGACGGTCTGATTCTGGCAACTGCGCGTCTCCAGGACCCGGTCGTCATGGACTGCATCGACGAGCAACTGCCGTTGGTTCTGGTCAATCGCACGACCGACACGCACGATGTCACCGAAGTTATCAACAACGACGAACTGGGTATCCAAATGGCCATAACACACTTGGTTGAACTGGGTCATACACAGATCGCATTCCTTGGCGGGCCACAGAATACCTCTACCGGACGGGACCGTTACCAGGCGTTCCTTGAAATCGCGAGGACCGGCCAGTTTCAACTGGACCCTGAGTTGTGCGTTAACTGCGCTGCATTTACCGAAGCGGCCGGCCACATCGGCATGCTTGGGATTCTTGCTCAAAACAAACCGTTTTCTGCCGTGGTTGCGGCCAATGACCTGCTGGCGCTGGGTTGTTACGACGCCCTGGATGAGCACGATCTGTCGTGCCCCGGCGATGTGTCGGTTACCGGATTTAATGACATGCCATACGCTGACAGGCTGTCGCCACCGTTGACCTCTGTGCATATCCCGCTGGATGAGTTAGGTGTCCAGGCAGCGAATCTGTTGCTCGCGGAGATTCGCGACTACCATGTGCCACGCGTGACAAAACGCCTGGATCCAAAACTGGTGGTTCGCGGGTCCACCGCCGCCGCTTGACCGCTGGCCACAACTGCGGCACACTGTGCAATCGATTGCATCATTCATACCAGCGGGCTAGAGACCTTCTGTCAGACGGGATAACCCATGCCACCAGCAGCGATTGAACTGTCCACCGACGTTAAACTCAGCAAACACGGTTTGTTCGTTATCCTGGCGGCAACCGCGATTGCGCTGCTGGGGACGCCGCTGGCATCACCGGCAATGCCCGAAATCGCCCGCGTGTTTGCCGATAATGCTCAAAACGAGCCGTTCGCGCGGATGATCCTGGGCGCGATCAGCATTCTGCCCGGTGACGCCAGTGTCATTTTCCTGGTCAAGTTTATCCTGCTATCGATTCCCGCTCTTTTTATCATCCTGGGCGCGCCGTTGGTTGGCTGGTTAAGTGATAACGTTGGCAGGAAAAAGCTTTTAAACATCTCGTTGCTAATCTTCGGCATCAGCGGCGCTTCCGGCTACTTCGCCGATAGTTTCTTTTTCATGTTTGTGGGGCGTGCCATTCTCGGCTTGTCAATCGCGGGCATCAAGACCGCTACCGTGGCCATGGTCGGCGACTACTATGAGGGTGCGGAGCGAAACAAGATCATCGGCTGGCAGGGTTCAGCCATGAAAGCCGGCGGCGTATTTTTCATGCTACTCGGGGGACTCCTCGCCAATTACAGCTGGCAGGTGCCGTTTCTTGGCTACCTGCTCGCATTTGTGATTCTGCCCAGCGGACTGATCGCCCTCAGCGAAAGCCTGCCCGGAACCGGGGCAGATCAAGCGCAGCAAGCGGGCGTCAGGCTACCGGATATTCCGTTTTGGCCCGCAGCTTACGTGTTTGTCTCGGCCACCCTGGCCTCGGGCTTGTTCTTTATTACGCCGGTGCAGCTACCGTTCTACCTGCGCAACGCGTTCACCGCCTCACCACTTGAAATCGGTGCCGCAATCGCATTGGGCAACACAGTAGGCGCTCTGATATCGCTGGTCTATCACCGCTTTAAACGGCAAATGAGCTTTGTCGCCATCTATGCATTTATTTATTTTTCGATGAGCGCGGGCTACTTTGTAGTGGCCGCGGCAAACACCTACGGCATCGCCTTGCTTGGCATGGCGATTGCGGGACTTGGCTTTGGACTATATGTGCCCAACCACAGCAGCTGGATTCTTTCGATCGTATCGCCAAAACGACGCGGTTTTGGTGTCGGTCTGGTTACCACGGCGATGTTCCTGGGCCAGTTTTCGGCCGCGATCGTGGTACAACCGTTCATAGACCCGGCTGATCCATCCGCAGTCTGGGCGACGATGGGCATGTTTCTGCTCATCCTGGGCGCGTTGTATATCGTGCTCGCACGGCTGGGCGGCAAGCGTACTGTGAGTACAGAGCAAGCTTAAGAGGAAGAGGAAGTCATGGACAAGCAAAGAATCAGTTTTATCGATCCTGCCAGCATCACCGACCCGGCGATGATTGCCGAGTTTGAGCGTTGTGCAAAATTTGGCACGCCGCGCCCGGAAAGCCAGGCTATACGAGCGCACCGGCCACCCATCATGATGGCGTTTGCCACCGTCTGGAAGGATGCGTTCCATGAGGGCGTCTGCGACCACAACATCAAGGAATTGTGCAGAGTGTATGTGTCCCGCTCCGTCAAATGCGAGTACTGCGGCAATCAGCGTTCTGAAAAATCCAAGTCTGCCGGTGTGATCGAAGCCGATTACATGGACCTGCTCAATTTCGAGAAATCAGACAAATACGATGCCCGCCAAAAAGCGGCGCTAGCCTACACCGAGGCCATAACCTGGGACGTGCAGACCGACGATGCATTATGGGCCAGGCTGCACGAACATTTCAGTGAACCGGAGCTGGTAGAGCTCGGCTTCTTCATCGCCCTGACCATGGGCCAGCAGCGCTGGCTGCGAACGCTAAACATCCAGCACCACGAGGTACTCGCCGGCACTGCAGCATCTATGGCGCCCGGTTTCGAAGATGCCGCCGCCTCCGGGAAAAGCATGCGGGACGAAAAATACTGGGCAACAGACAAAACCTCCGACAAATAGGCAGGGCATGCAGATGAACACAACGGAACAAAAACCGAAACCGATCTATAACCGACCGCGTTTTACCGTCATGCAGTATGACTGGGATGTTTTCAAGGGCCCCAGGGCCGGTGAGCCGATGATCGATTTTTCGCTGACTGACACCCATGGCAACGAAGTATGTATTTCAGACTATCGGGGCAAATGGCTGGTTATAGAAACCGGGTCTTCGACGTGCTCGATGTACACGAAGAACATACCCGGCATGAAGGCGCTCAGGGCGCAGCATCCGGATGTTGAATTTGTCGTGGTGTATGTACGGGAAGCACACCCGGGTGAGCGCTTGCATCAGCACCGGACATTCGATGAGAAGATGAGCGCCGCCAAGACTCTGGCGCCAAAATACGACGAAGACCGGACCATACTGGTTGACCAGCTTTCCGGTAAGTTCCACATCACCTACGGCGCGATGCCGAATATTGTTTATGTCATAAATCCCGAAGGGATTGTCCACTACCGCTGCAACTGGGCTACTACTGACGACCTGGCGCAGGCGCTTGCTGACCGCGAGCACATCAATACCAACGAAAACGCCGACCTGGACAAACTGCACGCATCGCGGGGCCTTTGGATTGCCGTCAGGACCATGTGGACGGGTGGCTTCCTCGCCCTTTGGGATTTTGTCATTGCGTTACCGAAGCTGGCTAAACGTCACCAGCTGGTTGACGATTATTATGCGAAACACGGCAAGTTCAAGCAGCAATAAAACAAAGCACGAGCAGGCGGCGAAAAACAAATGAGCGATCCCAAAAAAAGAATTAGCCGCAGGACAGTCCTTCAAGGCGGTGCCGGTGTATTGCTAACCGCACTATTTGGCGGCGTAGCCAGCCGCTTGGCTTACGGCAACAATCACCCCCACCCGCACGAACACAGCCTAAATTACCTGGACCCGAAAACCTATATCAGCCGGGCCGAGGTGCACAACCACATGGATACCCACTGGGGTTACGGTGGCAAGACACAGATGATGGCCCACGGCAAGCAGCGATTCCTGTTTAATGGGGGCCGAGTCTGGGACGTCACGGATGCCCTGCGTCCCGAACTGGTCAATGATCATGCCTATTCCAGCGTTCAGGTACAGCTGGCCTGGAACAACAACATCAAGAAATGGATTTTAATCACCGGTGGCTCACCACCGCCAACCTCATCGACGCCACAAGCGCCCAACGGCAAGTACGACGACCAACGCTTGATCGACAATAGCCGTTACTACGCGGGGCTGCGCGGCATACGGGTTTATGACGCCACCGATCCGACCGCTATCAAATTGTTATCCGAGTGGAGTTGCGATCAGGGAGATCCGGGCCGTGAGATTCAAACCGGCGGCGGCACTCACCGTTGCTACTACGACGGCGGGCGTTATGCCTATCTGGATACCGCCCCGGACAACAGTTTTATCAATATGGAAAGCGGTGTGCGCTTGTACACGAATTGCATGCAGATCATCGATCTGTCAGACCCGGGCCAAGCGAAATTTGTCTCCAACTGGTGGTTCCCAGGACAACGCGCCGGTGAACTGGCGGCTTACCGAAAGTGGCGCGAATATGGCGACCGCTCGTCTTTCACCTCCTCCCATGGTCCATTCTACGTACCCAAAAGAGTGGAAGACGGCGGCCAGTATGCGATTGGCGCCTATGGCTCATTTGGCGTCACCGTACACGATATTTCCAACCCGGCTAAGCCAAGACTCGTGAGTCAATGGCGCCCCGCGTATCTGTCCGGGGCCATCCCGTGCCATACCGCGGACATCAGCATGCTGGATCGGGGAATTGTGATCGCCTCGGCGGAAACGCTGAATCCGGATTGCAATGAAGCGTTCCACGACAATTACGTGCTGGACGTCAGTGATATCAAACATCCGAAGCAGATCGCGAAGTTTGGACGCTGGGTTCCGCCGGATGATGCGCCCTATGATGACTTTTGCAATAAACGTGGCCGCTATGGCACGCACAACCCGCCGCATCTGAAGGCACCGGGGAAACGCCACGCCAGCTTTGGCGCATACGCCGCATTCAACGCCGGTTTTCAGTTCATGGATTTTTCCAACCCGGCACAGCCGAAACCCGATGGCTACTTTATTCCGCCAAGCGGCGGCGACCTGCTGCGTGACGGCAGCTACACCAGAATCGGTGACGGCATGTTCGTGGAGTGGGACCGGCGCCTGATCTGGGCAATGGCAGACTCGGGGATTTACCTGCTATCGCATCCAGCATTGGGCAAACCCATTTTCAGCCCACTGGCGATCAAGGAATGGGTTCTGGACAGCATCAACAAAAGATAGGGCACCATCAGGATGGTGACTTCGCTTGGGACGGTTCGATGAAGACTGTATCGCGGAGAGATTTTCTCAAAGGAGTCACGCTGGCTACCCTTTCTCTGGGCGCAATGGCCTTCCGGAAAGTATCCCGGGACGACGCCATTTTTGATTTCGTGGTAGCGGGTGCCGGGCACAACAGTCTCATCACCGCCGCCTTCCTCACCAGGGCAGGATTCAGTGTTCTGGTGCTCGAAGGCCGGCCCACCATTGGTGGTGGCTGCAAGACGGCTGAAGTCTGCCTGCCCGGGTTCAAGACAGACCTCTGCTCGTCCGTACACGGTTTCATTCAATCCAACCCGGTGCTGCGCGACAACGAACTCAACCTGTTTGAGTATGGGCTGGAGTACATTGACCCGGATCCGATCATGCATATCTCGTTTCCGGACAAGGCTTCGATCACGATATGGAAAGACATCGAACGGACCTACGCAGAATACAAGAAACATTCCACGAAGGATGCGGATACCTTCAGGCGGCTGGTCGCTGAAATACAGGCATACAACCCCGCCCGTCAGACCGGATCTGACATCCCGGCGAGCGTCTGGCGGCGCAGGTTTGCCATGTCCGGCTATGACCTCGTCAACGAAACATTCGAGAACCACTATATCCGCACATTCCACCTTGCCGTAGGCCGCTTCAGCAGCATACCGGCAGGGCACCCCAACACCGGAAAGCAGCTGTTTTCGGCGATCAAACAGCAAATACATGGTCGCCCCATACCCAAGGGCGGCTCAGGCATGCTGGCAGTTGCACTGGGCAGGGCAATCGAGGCGCATGGCGGAGTGATTCGAACGAATATGCCCGTGGTACAACTGATCATTGAGAACGGCAGGTGCCGGGGGGTTGAATGCATGGATGGCACCCGTTATCGCGCTCGCAAAAGTGTGGTTTCGACGATCCATATCAAGCACCTGGTGGATATGGCGCCAAAACACCTCTGGGGTGATGGCTTTATTGAAAATGTAAGGCTGCTGCAGCCGGAACACGCCATGTTTGTTTTTCATTACGCCGTTTCGGAGCCACCCAAATTTGAGCTTGCCGATGGCGGCACTATCTCACCCACCGAAGCGGCGCTGATGGCCAATCCGGAGCGGATTCTGCGCTCTGATTACGAACACGCGACCGGCGAGATCAACCTGGACAACCTGCCGCTGCAAGTTGTCTGCCCGAGCATTGCGGATAGCACCCGGGCCCCGGCTGGCTACCATACGTTAAAGCTCGAGGGCAATTTGCCCTACGCGCTCAAGGAAGGCCCGCGGCACTGGGATAACATCAAGGATCAGGTTGCCGCAAATGTGTTCGATTATTTCCGCAAGTTCTGCCCCAACCTGACCGAAGACAAAATCCTCGCCAGGTTCATCCAAAGCCCGATCGATATTGAGCGCATGAACCCGGCCATGTGGCGTGGCAGCGTGCATGCCGCGGCATACGGCGCTGCGCAATCGGGAGATATGCGCCCGGTACCGGGCTGGGCGGATTACCGCATGCCGATTCCGGGACTTTACCAGACGGGCTCGTGCACTGCCCCGGGCGGGTCTGTGACCGGGCGGCCCGGTCGCAATGCAGCCATCGTAATCCTTGCAGACCACGGCAGCAGCATAGAGCAAGCGATCGGCAGACCAACCGCGACGAAAATGCAACCATGAAGAGATTACCTTGCGCCAATACAATGGCGTTGCCCGCCATTTACCGGAGAACTTTGCAACGCACGCTGCTCCTTGGATTCATGGCGGCCATGCCGGTCACCGTATTACCATCCCCGGCAGACGTGGTGCCAGCGGTGCCGGATAATATCGCGCCGCACCCTGCGCCTGCTCAGCCGCTGCCGTTCAGCCACAAGACACATCTGGCTATAGGGCCAACATGCCAGACTTGTCACCTTGGCCCCGATCCCGGAATCCAAATGACCTTTCCAGCCACTGAAATATGCCTGTCTTGTCACCGTATGGCGGCAAAAGACAAGCCTGCCATCATGGACTTGCAGGAGTTTTCGAAGTCAGGCCAGCGGATCCCGTGGCTGCGCGTTTATGCAATTACGCCCGGCGTGAGCTGGAGCCACCGGGTGCACCTGGATGCGGGCATGCAATGTGAAACCTGCCATGGCGATATGAAACAAATTGAAACCGTGGCCGAAACCAAGGCGATCGTGGCGATGGCGACCTGTATTGGCTGCCACCAGGCAGTTGCAACCAGCACGAAATGCGTAACCTGTCACGCTTGGCCAACGGACCAGGTATTGGGGTTTGATTAGATCCGCAAGGGGTTTAGGTAAGTGCCCTCGGTGGCTTTAGACCCGAACGCGAACGCGCGATAGCATGCCACCTTCGGTGACAGCTATCGCGCGCATTGCAAGCCGACTTAGTTGAAGTTACGGGTTACCGCTATGCCATAGGAACGCGGCTCACCGTACATGAAATTCAACTGGTTGATATTGGGCTGACCTGGCCCGACATTTATCGTGTATGCCTCATCGCCCAGGTTCCGACCCCAGAGAGCAACGGCCCAGCCATTGTCCGCGGAAATCCAAGTCGCTCTTGCACCCCAGACATTGTAGGAATCATGTCTGCGAGCGGCCTGTTCACCGATATCATCGAAGACATCACTGAGGCTACGCCAGTCTGCGCGCAGGACAAGCGTTGCGCCCCTGCTTAGCGGCATAACATATTCTGCAATCGCGGTCGCGGTGAAGTCCGGCGTGTTATCCGGACGCGTTCCACTGAAATCCTCCGGAATGCCATCACCATCCGTATCGATTAAAGCATTCTCCAATGAAGAATCGATGAACGCAAAAGTGCCGCTGATACTGAAACTTTCGCTCGCTTGCCACGCATAATCCAGCTCGAGACCCTTGATGTCCACATCGGCCGCATTTCTGGTGACCTGGTTGAAATCACCGGTGGCCGAATTTATGAACAAGAACATCTGCAAGTCATCATACTGAGTGATAAATGCGCTGGCATAGAGCCTGAAAACATCATTGAACGTGCCTTTGAAACCGACCTCATAGTTGATGACGGTCTCTTCGTCATACGGAATAACCGCGTCGGATGGATTGAAGGGTTCGGTCTGGAAGCCGCCAGTCTTGTAACCCTGCGAGATCAGGCCATAGACCATCTGATCATCATTGACAGCATAGGACAATGAAACCTTGCCACTAAAATTGTCCCAATCGTTACTGGTCCGCACCGGTGTCTGGAATCCCACCGGATTCTGCGGACTACCGCAAAAACGTTGCCCAAAGTGATACTGAACAGGAGTAGTGCCAGTAGCAAGGGCCTGAGCATCAGCAAGGGCCTGAACCGCAGGATTAGGACCGCCTGGACTAAAGAAACACTTCTCTGAGGCGTCACCTGGTCCGCCAGGCTCGAGAGTATCGACATCACCGTCGCCATTGGTGTCTAAACCAATCACACCATCCCCGTTGATATCTATGCCGAGAACACCATCCCCATTCAGGTCGATACCATCGGTCAGGCCCGCAATGGGGCCACCCCATCCCCAACCGTAATGGGCAACACCGTAGTCCTTATCATCTTTTGAATATCGGCCACCGAAAGTCAGGTTAGCCCGATCAGACAGCTCGAAAGACAGCTCACCAAAGATACCGAACGAAGTCGTATCATTGATTTGTTGCTTGACATCTCTGCCCTCAGGCCGGAAGCCGTTTGCACCCTGTGGATCGCCGACAGAATCGCCAACATAAAAGATGTTTTGGTCGTCGCGAATCTGTTCGTCGTCTAGGAAATAGACTCCGGTTAGCCAGTGAGTACCACTGTCCGAGCCCTGGTTGTCCAACCGAATTTCCTGGCTAAACTGGGAACCATCATTCTGCGTACTCTGAAACATTGAGTTATTTGGGCCACCGTGGGCATCGATCAGGTAATCACTGTCACCATCCAGATACCCGGTAACCGAAGTCAGGGTTAGCCCGTTATCGAGTCCCCAGGTAACTTCTGCGGTCAGCGTCATAATATCACGTTCCAGGAAAAACTCGCCCAAAGCAGTTGGCGTTGAAATTGTGGTTTTCCAAGGATCACAGGAATCAAAAAAGTTGGGAAACTGGGTCCAGCCGGGTTGCGGCGCACCAACAACAGAGGGTACCGGGAAATCAGCCTGGTAAGGGATCGTACAATCCTTGCCTTTCCGCGGTGTGGGGTTCTCGTCGTCGTCCGAGCTAAATTGTGCCTTCAAGAAAATTTCCAGATTATCGCTTGGATTGAACAACAGGGAACCGCGCACCGAGAAATTCTCTGCCCCGCCCAGGCCGTCACCGGTGCGAGTATCTGTGGTGAAACCGTCAAGAGAATCAAAACTGACCGCCAGCCGGCCCGCGGCCGTTTCGCCGATTGCGCCGGTGACAAAGCCCCGGACACTGTATTGCTCGTCACTGCCAAACTCGGCGGTGACACTGCTACTCGATGCTCTTTGCGGCCTTGCCGTTTTCAGGTGGATCAGCCCCGATGACGCGTTGCGGCCAAACGATGTGCCTTGCGGGCCGCGCAATATCTCCACGCTCTCCATATCGAAAAAAGTCTGACTTTTCATGAATTCCCGGGTGATGGGAACGTTGTCGATAACGGTTGCCACCGACGAGTCGCCGGAAGGACCTTCGGTCTGCGAAGAGACGCCTCGCATGCTGTATTCGTCCTGCATTTTATTGAACGATGTCGTGACGCCACCGGGTGAGAAATCGATGATGTCCCTGACATTGGTCAGCCCACCCGCTTCGAGATAGTCCGCCGTCATGACGTTGATCGAAACCGGCACATCGCCGATGTTCTCCTCGTAACGGCGGGCAGTAACCACCACTTCTTCGAGCACCCCGGAACTTTGCTCATCGCTATCGTCCTGAGCCAAAGCATCGTCCTGAGCCAGAGCATATTGAGCAGGTGCAATGAATAACACCAACAAAAGCCTCCAGCCGTACCGCTGACAGGCGCCTGCAATCGATTGCATTGTTATGACCTTCATGGCGTTTCCCCCAATAAAATGAACGCGTTACAGAAAAAATGAACGGTGCCGCGGATGAAGTATAGCTTGCCCCGGCAAATCGTGCAAAGGATTGCATAGATTTTTCCAGGTCTGCGGTTTAACGGCTATGGCTGCCGGCCGACTGGTCAATCGGACGGTCGTTTGAGCCCAATACTGGCTCAGTGAATCAATGCCGGTGGGGTCGCCCTGTTGCGCAACCGCATGCAGTTGCTGCAGGGCTTTTCTTGTCGATAACCGTGCTTCTTCGCAAACCCGAGATCCTGAGACCAACACGGCCGGTAACGATCTTGCGCACCGGATCGCCGTTAAGCGGATCGAACTGCAGCGGTGCATCACTCATCCGCTGGAATATCTCAAAGCGCCGTGGCGACTGGCTCGAATCGACAGGCACGGACTCATAGGTATAGGTCGGCATTGTTGGTCAGGCTTCCAAATTATTAGCACCTGCGGTTGAGCAGAATGCTTGGGGGGCGATGCATGCCGAATGATTGTGACAGGTCTGCACGCTTCGCAACAGCGGCAGGCATCCGGGAAACCGGCATCCAGCCCTGTTGTTGCTTCCTCCAGCGGGTTCTACTAACATCACTGCAATCGTTTGCACCACTCGCTCGCCGCCGCAAGCCGGTATCATCACATGGTTGAATTAGCATGGGTAAATTAGACAAAACTGATCCCGTCATTATTTCCCTGGATGACCTTGATCCGGGTTGGAACTGGAAGCGCCCGTTGCCCGCACCGGGGCATTCCAATGTCGATTTCGAAGAGCGAGTCGACTTTCGACGCCTGCACAGGTACCGCGTGGCGCGGGCACAACAAGCGCTGCAAAATTCGGATCTCGGTGCGCTGCTGTGTTTCGACAACAACAATATTCGTTACCTGACCAGCAGCGTAATCGGTGAGTGGTCCAGGGACAAGATTTGTCGCTATGCGTTGTTTACCGGCAATGCAAATCCGTATTTGTGGGACTTCGGCTCGGCCGCGGCACATCACAGACTTTACGCCCCTTGGCTAAAAAAGAATCATTGCAAGGCGGGCATGCTGGGTCTGCGGGGTTCGGTGCCGGTTGAAGCCAATCTGTTCAGCAAAGCGGCAAAAGAAATCCACGATTTATTGAAGATCGAGGGCGTGGCGGACATGCCGCTCGGCGTCGACATCGTTGAACCGCCCATGCTGTTCGCGCTGCAGGCAGAAGGCATCGAAGTGCGCGATTGCCAGCAGATATTCCTCGAAGCGCGGCAAATCAAGAGCATGGACGAAATTACCCTGCTCAATATGTCCGCGGCCATGGTCGACGGCGCCTATCACCAGATTGCAGAAAACCTGAAGCCCGGAGCGCGTGAAAACGAGATGGTGGCGCTGGCCAATAAAGTCCTTTACGAAGCCGGTTCGGATGATGTGGAAGCAATTAATGCCGTTTCCGGTGAACGCTGCGCACCACACCCGCATAATTTTACGGATCGAATCTATCGACCGGGTGACCAGGCGTTCTTCGACATTATTCAATCTTATATGGGCTACCGGACCTGCTATTACAGAACCTTGAACGTAGGGTTTTCGACGCCTGCACAGGAAGACGCGTACAAGCAAGCACGCGAATGGATTGACGATGCGATTGCATTGGTCCGCCCGGGCACGACAACGGACAAAATCGCAGCGCTTTGGCCAAAAGCAGAAGAATTTGGCTTCTCCAGCGAAATGGAAGCGTTTGGACTGCAGTTCGGCCACGGCCTCGGCCTCGCGCTGCATGAACGGCCCATTATCAGCCGCCTGGTGTCATTCGATAATCCGTTCGAACTGCAGGAAGGCATGGTGTTCGCGGTCGAAACATACTGCCCCGCTGCCGACGGCAACGGCGCCGCACGCATTGAAGAAGAAGTTGTGGTGACCAATGACGGCTGCAAGGTGATTACCTTGTTCCCGGCACAGGAACTCTTCATCGCTAACAAATATTGAACGAGAATCAGCAAGCAGAATGTCGAGCGATTTGATCAAGAGTATCCCCCGCGAATTATTCATTGGCGGCGCATGGGTTCCGGCATCAGGTGGTGATGAAATCTCCGTTGTCGATCCTGCGACGGAGCAAGAAATCGCAACTGTCGCCAGCGCATCTGTTGATGATGCGATACTGGCGGTCGAGGCCGCCGACAACGCAGCAGCGGACTGGGCCGCGCGCGCACCGAGAGCGCGCGCCGAAATATTGCGCAAATCATTTGAGCTGATGATTGCGCGGCGCGATGACTTCGCCACCATTATTTCCCGTGAAGAAGGCAAGACACTGGCGGAAGGCTTGGCCGAAGTCTCATACGCCGCCGAGTTTTTCAGGTGGTATGCGGAAGAGGCGCCACGTAATTCAGGCCGATTCGGACGATCCCCCGCTGGCCAAAACAACATTCTGGTGCAGTATCACCCGGTTGGTGTCTCACTCCTGATAACACCATGGAACTTTCCGGCCGCGATGGCAACGCGCAAGATTGCTCCGGCACTGGCTGCGGGCTGCACCGTCATTCTGAAGCCTGCGTCCGCAACACCGCTGACCGCATTGGCACTGACCGAATTGCTGACAGAAGCCGGTGTGCCGGCCGGCGTCGTCAACGTGTTGCCGTCAAGACAATCGGCATCGATTGCCAACGCGATGTTGAGCGATGAGCGTGTTCGAAAAATTTCGTTTACCGGCTCAACAGAGGTGGGGCGCATCCTGCTCGCCAAAGCCGCCGAACGCGTGGTTAACTGCTCGATGGAACTCGGCGGTAACGCACCGTTCATCGTATTGGACGATGCGGATCTGGAGGTAGCAGTTGATGGTGCCATGATCGCGAAAATGCGCAATGCGGGTGAATCCTGCATTGGCGCAAATCGTTTCTACGTTCACACCTCCATTGCTGAAGAATTCTCGGCAAAGTTCGCTGCAGCGATGGCCGCATTAAAATTAGGGCCTGGCCTCGAAGACGACGTAGACGTCGGGCCGCTCGTCAACGCAAGCGCCGTCGAAAAAGTAGCGAGACTGGTTGATGAGGCGGTGAATCTGGGCGCCACCGTGCTAACCGGCGGCAAACGCCCGGATCGAGCGGGGTTTTTCTACGAGCCAACGGTCGTTACCAACATTGATCCGCGCGCCGAGATTCTGAATACCGAAATCTTCGGCCCGGTCGCACCGATCATGACTTTCAGCGAAGTGGACGAAGTGGTTGCGCAAGCCAATCGAACCATCTTCGGTCTCGCCGCCTATGTCTTCGGTGGCGACGTTGGACGTGCCATGTCCGTTGCCAGCCGAATCGATTCGGGAGTAGTCGGTGTTAACCGCGGCTTCATTTCCGATCCGGCAGCGCCCTTCGGTGGCATCAAGCAAAGCGGCATAGGCAGAGAAGGATCACAAGACGGCATGCACGAGTTCCTGGAGACCCAATACGTCGCTTTGAACTGGTAAATGCATAACGATATGGTATCTGCCCTGCAGACGATAAATCAGGAGTCACTTAGTGCCCGACATAAGCCCAATGGAACTCGGCGTTGCCTGGCAGGAAATATCCGCCACGTCCTCCGACTGGGACGACGCTGACCCAAAAACGTTGCTCAAGATGCTCAATCATATGCATCTGATTCGCGCGTTCGAAGAAGAAATACTGAGCCTTGACCGGGACGGTTTGGCGCACGGCCCAATGCATAGCAGCGTTGGTCAGGAAGGCGCGGTGGTCGCCGCCATGTCTCATCTCAACAGCGGGGATCAGATCAATGGGCCGCATCGCGGACATCATTTGTTTCTGGCGAAGACGCTGAACTACGTTGACACAACGAGCTACGACCCGCGCACGCAAGCGGTTCCGGAAGCGGTCAATGACCTGCTCTATCGTACGATGGCTGAAATCATGGGGCTGACGCCGGGATTCTGCAAAGGCCGTGG
>JADFSO010000037.1 GCA_022560735.1 Pseudomonadota bacterium | reverse complement strand
AGAATGAATTTCGCATAACTTCCTCCAATTTTATATTTGAACGTATGCTCATATAATGAATAAGTCAATCATTTTTACTCCACGGTGACTGGCCCATCCTGTCACCCGTTCCTTATTTAGAGTAGCTGAAACGTTTCGATGATTACGGTGTAAGGGTGGTGCTCGGGATGTCCCAGGGGAGGCGATTCGGCCGCTTTGCCCGTGATAAAGACCTCCTGTCCAGAGGATTTCACCGCTGCTTTCAGTCGCTGCAGCTCCTTATTCTCCTTCAGCATGTAGATTGTCTCAACTGTCTGGCCTTCCCCGTTTGTTGCGTTGATTGAAAGCGCCGTCATGCCGTTCCATTCGATCAGTTGTCCAGCCAAGGCCACCTGGACCCCGCGTGGTGTGAATCCCCCCGCGATGACCGCAGCTTTCACTTCATCGATGTCGATATGCCGGCCCGCCCGCGGAATAAGCTCCACGATTCCGTCCTCGAGGCTGATGATGGATTCCTGAACAGCGGGAATCTCTTTAATTCGCTTCTCCAGGCCGTAAGCGCAGAACGGGCAGGTCAAGCCATCAACTTGAACGGTCACTTTGGGCTTCAATTCATTCTTCCCGGCCGTTTGTGCGGCCAGGAAAGAGGGTGAAATCAACAGCGCAGCCAGGATGACCGCGGTTGCTAGCCAGGTTCCATGGTTTTGGTGTTTCATGATGAATCTCCTCTTTTCTGTTTTTCTGTTATTCCTGTGCAATGGCGGCCGCCAGGGCCGCTTCATTGACAACTTTCGTTAGATCACGTGCAACAAGCCATTTATCAGAGATGGGAATAGAATCGCCCCCAGGGCCAGCGATACGATGCCGGTGGCAAAAATCAGTATCCCCATGGTGAAGTGTTGACCAACGAACCGACATCCTGCTTGGGTGCAGCGGCGCCTCTCCAGAAAGTAGGAGTAGTAAGCCAGAACTAAAAATAATATCCCACCAGGAATAGTCAACCACTGATAGCTCATCATGGTCATCATCCAGCCGACACTACCAAGGCCTACTGCAATCAAACCCAGTGGAATCAGGCAACAGGACGCTGCAAAAAGAGCGGATAATAGCCCGGCGCCTGCTGATTGAACGTTTCGAATCTGCATCTCTTAACTTCCTTCATCTTAACAATGATTGACAGGGAAGCCGGCACAATACAACACCAGGGAATAGAACCCAGGGTAGCGGTCATGATGGCGCCAATACTATGTTTCCTAGCCGATGTCTGCACGGTTATTCCCTTCCTTTTTTCAATTGTTCGTGTTTCAGCGATTGAACTTGTCATGCTCGTTTCTTTCACGTCTACCATTTAGTGGCACGGAAAAGGGAACCTAAAAAATCAGCCATCGCAGACCGAAAGTGTACGCATAGTCCACTCCGAGCTGCTCGCCATTATAATATTGGTAGAGAGGCACCTGTAATGAGGTTTCCAAAAGGAACGTGCGTGATAAGACAAATTGGACGCCTGGAGAAAGTACGAGGATCTGCTTCCCTGTATGTTCCTGTTCTATTCCCCCCTTTCGATCTTTTCCGCTAAACTCCGATAACAACTCCACAAATACGGATGAATAAGGAGATGGATAGGTTTTATACACCCTGGGATAAATTCTATAACCCATGGCGAGGTTCGCGGACCAGACATCACCGAACTGGTAGCCCTTTGCTTGGGTGTTCTTGCGATAACTTACCTCGGCGCCAGGGGGCGGTTCATCCAGAGGGGCCGCCGCAGGCCGCCGGGGTGGGTCTCCCGGTCCTTGGCCAGTTTATTCCACTCCTTGAATATGGCGAAGGACTTGTTGGTATCCACCACGATGTCCCCGTAGCGCTCGCCGGGGCCGGGCTTGGTGAGGCGCACCTTTTGGTGCCAGCAGTGGGCGCCGGAGATGGGGTCCGGATGGACGGCGTGGGTGATGTTCTGATGGACCCCTCCGTCGCGCCACCAGATCCTGGTAGAGTCCTTGTCGTTGCTGTCTAACGGCTCCACGCCGGCCACGGTGTTGGACATCCAGCGGTTACCGGCATCGTTGCTGCGGCGCCAGCGGCCAGCTCGCGGGATATGACCGGGATGCCCTTGCTGCGGCAGAAGTCCTAGTTGATGTCCTGGGCTTGGGCGCCGCTCCGACGCAGCGACAGGAATGACTTGCTCGACCGGCACAGGATCAGGGCGGGATCGCTACCGGGGGTCATGGCAGCGGCGATCCCATGATAGATGCTCTGGGAGCGCAACGGCCTGACGACCCCCATATCCAACAACCTTACCCGCACCGGCATTGACAATTGCCCGGGATGCAGCTACGCTGGGAGGACCGGCTGGCCGCTCTCAGATGAAGAGGGATACATCGGACTCGGACGCGAAGTCCAGGAACGTGGCTGCGCCGCCATGATCGATGCCGTCGATGAAATCCTCGTCCTTGAAGCCGAACACCTCCTGGGTCATCTGGCAGCTGATCAGCGTGACGCCGGCCTCGAGGCACATTTCGCGGAGCTGCTCAATCGTAGCCACACCCTTGTTCTTGAACGACTGCTTCATCAGGGCCGTGGCCGCCAATTCAAAACCGGGAAGGTTGGTCATGAGCATATTGGGCAGGGGGATGTTGAAGTTCTGCAATGCCTCCGGGCCGAAGGGCAGCTTCATGGGCATGGCCGGATTGGAGGCGGGGGAGATCGTGGCCGTCAGCTCCTTTTTCAGCAGCGTGAGGCCGTAGAAAGTGAAAAATACGGCCACTTCCCAGCCCATGGCGGCGGCGGTGGATGCCAGGATGAACGGGGGGTAGGCCCAGTCCAGGGTTCCCTTAGATGCCACCAGGGCAAGTCGTTTGGGTTTAGGTTTTGCTTCCATGATGTATATCCTTCTTTAGTTGCAGCGGCTATGTTTTTCTGACGAAGTAGGTGTATAGTTTGTCATTGCGCTCCGAGTAAACCAGCTCATGGCCGGTCTGCCTGGTCCAGGCATTCATGTCATTGACCGAGCCGGCATCGGTGGACAGCATTTTCAACACCTGGCCTACTTGCATGGTGTCGATCACTTTTTTCGTCTTCAGGATAGGTAGCGGGCACAGCATGCCCTGGCAATCCAGCTCCTGGTCAAAGGCCACTTCGGTCATGGTAAATCTCCCTCCGATTTTACGCCGATCTGTTTGAGACTCCATTGGCTAGAACTCTGCCTGGCGCTCAAGGTTTCCATACAATCCAGAATCTTCCAGATAAAATCGTTGGCCACCCGGTAATGGACCACGTTTCCTTCCCGGCGACGGTCCAGGATGGAACTGTCGGCCATAATGCGCAGCTGCTGGGAGGTCGCCGGCTGGGAAAGGCCGATGTGGGCCTGAATATGGGAGACCCGTTGCTTTCCCAGGGCCAGGTACTGAATGATTTGAAGCCGCACGGGGTGTCCCAGGGTCTTCAGGATGGTACCCACGTGGGTCAAGAGGTCGAAATCTATGGCCGGGGCAGGTGGCAGCAGGCCGTTACCGGTCTCCAAAGGAGCAATGTGTATAGGCCGGGCGGCCTTTTCCAAAGCCGTCATTCCGGCTGTCTCCCAGATGAAAGGGGGAGGCCAATTATTATACGGACGATCCATGATCTTACTTCCCGGTTGCGCGCCCATCTTCGTATGAGATACCTTATATACTAATAATGATACGTATCGCTTGATGGACAATAATTAACTGTGCGCTCTGTGTCAACCCTTTTTCGCAGCCGCGGGTCGCAGGCGATAGTTGCGGCGGATGGGTGCCGCCCAAGGGACGTCCAGCTTGGTTAATGGGGACAAGTCCATGGGGGGCAGTTGTTACTCCCGGCCGCAAAGCAGACCAACCGGATGACGTAAATGAATGGAGCCGCTGATGAGTAGTGCCCATCGTTATCACCTGCCCAGGGACCGCCGGTATCATCCCCGGGAGCATCTATGGGTCAAGCCGGAGGGAGCCGGGGAACCGGAGTCCGTGTTGATCGGCATGGATGAGCTGCAGCTGGATAACCTTGGTGAGTTGGCCTACGTGGACCTGAAGCCTGCCGGTACGGTGGTGCAGGCCGGTGACTCGTTCGGCACCCTGGAGGCGGCCAAGATGACGGCGGAAATTTTCGCCCCCCTATCGGGCACCATTGTGCAGGTGAACGAGGCCGCCCTGACCCGGCCGCTGCTGGTGAATGAGGAGCCCTACGCCGGGGGCTGGCTAGTGGAGTTGGCCCCCTCTCAGTGGCAGGAGGAGTGGCCGGGGCTCATCGGCGGCGACGGCATCGATGGCTGGGTCGCGGCCGAAGAGCTGCGCCTAAAAGAGCAGTTCGACGGCCCCGTATGACCGAGAACCTCCGGCTGCTCACAGAGGACGGCGTCAGCGATCGACTGGGGCTGGCGTGCGACGAGGTGCTGGCCCTGCGGACCGGAGAGGGCCGGTCGCTTCCCACCCTCAGGCTCTACACCTACCGCTCCCACGCAGCCCTGGTGGGCCGCTTCCAGAATGCCGGCCACGAGCTGCACCTGGATGCCTGCCGATCCCTGGGAGTGCCCGTGAACCGGCGGCCCACAGGTGGCGGGGCGATTATCATGGGGGAGCAGCAACTGGGCATCGCCCTGTGTGTACCTGGACAGGGGTTCGCCGCCGTTGGCGGGACCATGGCAGGCTACGGCCGGGCCCGGAGCCTCATGGCCCATTTCTCCAAAGGAGTTGTCCGGGGGCTGGAGACCTATGGCATCCAGGGGGTCTTCGCCCGGAAGAATGACCTGGAGGTGGGGGGCCGGAAAATAGCCGGGTTGGGTATCCACCGCACGGCCACGGGGGGATTGCTGTTTCACTGCTCGCTGCTGGTGGACCTGGACATCCCTTTCATGCTGCAGGTGCTCAATACCCCTTTTGAAAAGATTTCAGACAAGCAGATTCGCAGCGTTTCGGCGCGCATCACAACGGTGCGCCGGGAGCTGGGGGAACAGGTGGCGCTGGCTGGCGTGCGAGAGGCGGTTGCGGAAGGCTTCGCCGCCGCCTTTGGCGCTCAATTGTCTCCGGGCCGCCTGGACGATGACGAGCAGCGCGATGTGCAGGCCCTGGTGCAGTCCAAATACTCCCGGGACGAGTGGATATTCCAGCAGGCGCGGGTTAGCGATAGCGATGGCTTTGCCCGAGTCAAGTCGCCCTACGGCCTCATTTCCGCCCGGGTCACTACCGCCGGGGAGCAGTTGAAGGCGGTCTACCTGGAGGGCGATTTTTTCTGCTCGGACCAGGCGCTGGCGGCCGTAGAGGGGAGTCTCTGCTGGCACTCCACGTCGCCGGAGCGCATCAGCTTCGGCGCGATCTCCTCAGCCTCAGCGCCCCGGGCAAGCAAGGCATTCCAGAAGGAAAAGAGATTATCATTGGGCAACACAGCGGCCGTCATTTGGGCGATCAGATCGCCACAAGTGTAGAACGCATCGAACTGGCTGCGTCGCGCTGCATTAATCAACGCGCCATCACCCAGATATTCGCTACAGTCGTCGACCGCGTCACCGTACTGATCCAAGATGAACTCATCGTCGGTTACACCAATTTCTCTCAGAACCGAAATCGCCATTGCATTGGCAGCGCCTTCGGTCATCCAGGCGGCGCTTCTTGCATCGATGCTAACGCCATGACGGTTTTGGAAAAGATGGACCACTTCGTGAGCGAAGAACCAGCGGAAGAAAATCAGGATGTCTGCATGGAAAGTGCGCAGGTTCTCCCCGCTCGATTCGAGTGCAAGCAACGAGTTGACCGCGCTGCCCTTGTTCGACATTCCTTCGCCTTCGAAACCGCGAAACGCAAACAACACCGTTGCCTTTAGTCCGAGCCCCTCGCCCCAGAGCGCCCGGTTGGCATCGAAGATCACGGCGAGCTCCGGTTCAACCCGCTCTTTTAACCAACCGGGCAAGCCCGGGTCGATGACGCCGGTCAGGTCCGCGCCCTGTAACAGAGAAGCCTCTCCAATGTATATGTAGGTCCCGTCGCCGCGGCTGACATGGACCGCTTCCCGCTTGCGCAGCTCGCCGTTATGCACCATGGGCTGGTCGGACAGGACGCGTACCGCAAACATCGGCTGCTCTCCCTGCCACCGGTCGATATCGCCATGCAATGCCGCGATCGCGGCCCGATCGGTTTCCGGTAGCAACTCGAACTGACCCGTATAAAGCGCCAGACCACCATCGGAAAACGGGATGAACGGCGTGTAGTCTTTCGGCACGGTCTGGGTATAGGGAGTAAACAAAAATTCAATCGCAATCATTGGCGTTTTCATCAGCACCGCATCGAAACCATCGAGCCGCACCAGCGACACGCCACGCGTAACGGGTTTCCAGGTCAATCTCCGGTAATCGCCAGAAGAACGCGAGAAAAACAACGCGGTATGCGGGCGATCGAAGATGTATTTAACCCGCCAGCGGCCCTCGGACCGCGCGCTTACCGTCGCGAGCACTTGCGCACCGAATTCCTCGGGTTGCACATCCGGTCGCAGCGGGCCGGTGCACGAGGCAAGGGTGAAAAACGCCAGAACAAGAATTGCTTGAGAAAGTCTTTTTCGCATGGTTATCCAGCCCCTTTTTCCAACCTGCCCTGGCGATCGGAACCCGGCTGAAGAACCAGTCTAACCCAGCCGTCGCTGAGCCCATTCCCACGATGGGTACCTGCCCACTAACGCTTCGAAATCGCTCTTTCTTCCTCATTAAAGTGGGAAATATCCCAACCATACGTTTTTCTGAAGTCCAGGCTGCCGATGGCTCTGCACCCAGTAGTGGGATTTTTCCCATTTATTGTTTTTATCGTCAAATTGGGCAAATTTGTTGAAATCCTGTGGCTGAGCTGATAGAAAGACAGGCGCCACCCTTGGCGAGGCGCGAGTGTCACCCATGCAGAGTTCCACCAGCTCCTTGATGCAGGAGATTCAAGACTACTGCCAGCAAGCCGGAATCGCGGAATCGACCTTCGGCCGCCAGGCCATCAATGACGGCAAGTTGTGCGCGCGGCTGCGTAGCGGTAAAGGCATTACCCTGGCAACCGCCGAACGCGTGCAGGCCTTTATTCGTGAGCATCAGCGGTCCGATGGCTCGGCCGGCCACCCGGAAACTCCCGCGGCACCGATCCCGGGCGCAGAGCCCGGCGCAGACGAAGCCACCCCTTCGCTACCGAACCGGCCGTTCCGGTTCTACGACAACCGGCAAAAATACCTCGCCTTCGTCAATACTTGTAACGAGAAATGGAAGGTCGCCCAGCGCGCCGCCAAAGAGCTGGCGCATCTGCGACCCAATCCCCCTGCCCTGCGCGTGTTCGATGCCGGGATGGGAGACGGGACCGTGCTCAGCCACGTGATGCGGGCCATGCACCAACGCTTTCCCACCCTGCCGTTCTACGTCGTCGGCAAGGAGATCAGCCTCGAGGATATCAGGCTCAGCCTCGAAAAATTACCCGACCGTTTCGTCGAGCACCCCGCGAGCGTCATCGTCTTTACCAATCTGTATTATCGCGAGGCGCCGTGGCTGATGCCGCGCGACGTCAAAAAAGCGGCCGCCTTGAACTGGCAGGAGGTGGAACTCGACGGTACCTCCGCGTACGAGTACGGCCAGCAGTTGGGTGCATTGAACGAATTCCTGGTCGACGCCTGGCAGGTCACGGCCAGCCCGAAGACCGGCAACCCGCTGTACGTCCGTCCCTCGGTGCTGATCATCTACCGCAAAGACCATAAGTTCCTGTTGAATTCGGTCATCCCTCGGCCAGGCCAGGCCGGCGCCAACTACGATTTCGTACTGGCCATCCAACCCTGGCGGGCCCGCATGGACGCCCATTTCAAGGTCAAGTACGTGCTCGCGCCCCTGGTACGCAGCCTGGCGCCAGGGGGGCGGTTGCTGGCGGCGCAATCGTTCGGGCGTGACCCGGGCCTCGAGATCATTCGCGAGATCTGGCCCGGCGAGGACCCGTTCAAAGTCGATCGCCACGAACTGCTGAAGACCTTGAAAGACATGCTCGGGCACGAAGCCCGCAACTACAACTTCAACGCGTACTCGGATGCGAAAGCGATTTTTCAGTACCAGATGCATACGCTGCCTGACGAGATCGCGGAAAGCATAGGCACATCGACGTTGTTCGCTGCCTGGAATGCGGCTATTTACGTCGCCCAGATCGAAGACCAGAGGCTCGAAGTCGTCCTGGACTCGCGGGAGTACCTGGAAGCGACGGCCCGCATTCTCCACAAGCACAACGGCTTATGGTTTAACGGCGAGAGCTTCGTCGTCTCGCGCAGGGGAAACCACGCATGAAAGAACTCAGCGCAGAGCAGATCGACTCGACCGAGTCAGACTGGCCGATCGAGCAGCTCAAAGGAGCGGTGCGCTCGTTTATCGAAGATTTCTCGATCGAAGCCACGCCGCATGCGCTCAGCGAACTCGATTCCTATCCACAGTTCCTGGCGCCTGGCACCACCGTCTATGCCGCCCACCCACCGAAATCATCCCTCGACGATGTCGTCGACCTGGCCGTGCGCCTCCAGGGCATGGGTTATCGAACGGTCCCTCACCTGGCGGTGCGCCGTTTCGAGAGCGAGGCCCAGCTCACTCGCGCGTTGACCACGCTGCGCAAGGCCGGCATCGACCAGGCACTGGTGATCGCCGGCGATCTGGACCGGCCGGTCGGGCCCTACCACAACACCCTGCAGTTGCTGGCGACGGGTCTGCTGCCTGACCACGGTTTTAACACCGTCGCCATTGCCGGGCATCCACAAGGCAGCCGCGACGTGGATTCGACGATCCTGCGCAAAGCGTTGCAGGAAAAGGCGCAGTTTGCCGCGGACAGCGGATTGAAGATGTATATCGTCAGCCAATTCGGCTTCGACGCAAACGCCGTCGCCGATTGGGAAGCGGCAACGACCGCGGAAGCCATCGATCTGCCGGTCCACGTGGGGATGGCCGGATCGGTGCCCATGAAGGATTTGCTGCGCTACGCAGTGCTCTGCGGCATCGGCGCATCGATGCGCATGCTGCTCAACACGCCGGGTGGTCTTGCGCAGAAGATCAAATTAAAATCCATGGACGAGCTGATCGTCGCATTTGCCGGTCATCGACTCGCGCACCCGGACTGCAGGTTCGCGCGCGCACATTTCTTTGCTTTCGGAGGAGCCGAGCGTACGGCTCGCTGGCTGCGGTCAGTGTCGGCGGGTCAGTTCGACATCGACCCTGGCCGCCGAAGCATCACGCTCAACGGATAGAGGCCAATGACGGATCTGGACATAGCGCGGGCGGTCACGCCCGAAGACATCGTCGATCTCGCGCGGCAACGCCTGGGAATCGCCCCGCAGTTCATCGAACCGTGGGGCCATCACAAAGCCAAGCTCTCGGAGAAACTCGCGCTGGAACTCGCCGATGCCGAGGACGGAAAGCTGATCCTGGTGTCCGCCATGACGCCGACACCGGCGGGTGAAGGCAAGACCACGACCACCATCGGCCTGGCCGACGCGCTCGCCGGCCTGGGAAAGAAAACCATAATCTGCCTCCGCCAGCCATCCATGGGTCCCTCCTTCGGGGTCAAGGGCGGCGCAACGGGCGGCGGCCGTGCGCAGATCATCCCGATGGAGGACATCAATCTCCACTTCACCGGCGACTTCCACGCCGTCTGCGCGGCGAACAACCTGCTCGCCGCGCTGGTGGACAACCACATTCATCACGGCAACAAACTGGGCATCGATCCTCGCCGGGTGACCTGGAAACGCGTCATCGACCTGAACGATCGGGCGCTGCGCAATATCACCATCGGGCTGGGGGGCCCGGCGCACGGGCAACCGCGCGAAGACGGCTTCGCTATCGCGGCAGCCTCGGAAGTCATGGCCATTCTTTGCCTGGCCGAATCGCTGCACGAGTTGCGGGAGCGTTTCGGGAAAATCATCATCGGCTATGACTTCGACCGCGCACCCGTGTTCGCCCGCGACCTGAATGCTCACGGCGCGATGACCGTGCTCATGAAGGACGCCATCAAGCCAAACCTGGTGCAAAGCCTCGAGGGCACACCGGCGTTAATTCACGGCGGGCCCTTTGCGAACATCGCCCATGGCTGCAATTCGGTCATCGCCACGAAACTCGCGCTGAAACTCGCCGACTACGTCGTCACAGAGGCGGGCTTTGGCGCCGATCTCGGGGCGGAGAAATTCATCAACATCAAGTGCCGCAAGGCCGGCCTGCGGCCCGCTGCCGTCGTGCTGGTCGCGACCATCCGGGCGCTCAAGCACGTCGGCGGTGCGCAGGACGCCGGCGACGATCTGGCTGCACTAAACGCAGGTTTGCAGAATCTGCGGCGCCATGTTCGCATCGTCCGCGACGTCTACGGTTTACCCCTGGTCGTGGCGCTTAATCGCTTCGCCACCGACACCGCCGAAGAACTGACGCTGGTCGAGGATGCCATCAAAGGAGAAGCCCCGATCCACGTGGCCGACCACTGGGCCCGGGGAGGCGATGGCGCAACCGAGCTGGCGAATGCGCTGCTGAGCCTGACCGACGGTTCATCCCCGGCCGAGCTCCGCTTCACCTACGAGGACTCGGATCCGTTCTGGAGCAAGATCGACCAGGTCGCCAAAAAAGTCTATGGCGCTTCCGAAGTCACGGGCGACAAACGCGTCCGGGACAAGGTCCGACGCCTGCAGGACGACGGCCACGGCGCCTACCCCATCTGCATCGTCAAGACCCAGTACTCTTTTTCAACGGACCCGAAGCTCAGGGGCGCGATCAACGGCCACGTATTCCACGTGCGCGACGTCTATCTTGCCAATGGCGCCGGGTTCCTGGTGGTGCTGACCGGCGAGGTCATGACCATGCCGGGGCTGCCTCGACATCCCGCCGCCGAGGGCATCGATATCGATGCGAATGGTCAGATCGTCGGGCTGATCTGATGGTGCCGGTCGTTAAGTTATGTGATCTGAATGGTGCCGGTCGTTAAGTTATGCAGTTATTCCAGGCTCTACCTCGGCCAAACTAACGACCTCCAAAAACGCAGGCCCGTAACGTTCGAGCTTGGTTACGCCAACGCCGGATATCTCCAGCAGCGCCGCCGGCGTTTTGGGCTTGTCGGCGACCATCTGGGCCAACGTGGCATCGTGAAAAATCACGTAAGGCGGCACATTATTCTCATCGGCCAGGCGCTTGCGGCAATCGCGCAACGCCTCCCACAAATCCTGGTCTTCCTCGGCGACAACGGCGCCTTTTCGTTTCGGTTTCTTCGCCTTGGCCGCGACCAGCAGGTCACGGCGCAATGACAGCTCGACTTCGCCGCGCAACAGCGGCCGGCTCTTTTCAGTGAGTTTCAGCGCTCCATAACCGCCGGTGTCGACCGACAAAAACCCCGACACGACGAGCTGGCGCAGAATGGAACGCCACTGTTGATTTCCATATTCACTGCCGATGCCAAAAACACTTAACGCATCATGGCGGTGCTGATGAACCTTGTCGGTGCTTTTGCCGATCAGCACGTCGATGACATGCACGGCGCCAAAGCGCTGACCGGTGCGGTATACCGTCGACAGAATCTTCTGCGCAGCCTCGGTGCCGTCGAACACTTCCGGCGGCGTCAGGCACACATCGCAATTACCGCAGTCCTCGTCCAGTACGTCGTCAAAGTACGCCAGCAGGGCCCGGCGCCGGCAGCCGGTGATCTCGCACCAACCCAGGAAGGTATCGAGTTTTACTCGTTCGCTGCGTTTATGCGCTTCATTGGCGGGGGATGCATCGATCATTTGCCGCAGACGCACAACGTCTTGCAGTCCGTATACCATCCATGCAGTGGCAGGTTCACCATCGCGACCCGCGCGACCGGTTTCCTGGTAGTACGATTCCAGGCTCTTTGGCAGGTCCAGATGGGCGATGAAGCGCACGTCCGGCTTGTCGATGCCCAGGCCGAAGGCGATGGTGGCGACGATGACCACGCCATCGTCATTCAAGAACCGATGCTGGTTCTCGGCCCGGGTCGTCGCATCGAGACCCGCGTGATACGGAAGCGCGTCGAAACCTTCGCCAACCAGCCAGGCCGCCGTGGCTTCCGTTTTCTTGCGCGACATGCAGTAAACGATACCCGCATCGCCGTTGTAGGCCGACAGGAAAGCCAGCAATTGACGCTTCGCATCGAGCTTGTTTTGCACCAGGTAGCGGATGTTGGGCCGGTCGAAGCCGGCAATGAACTGCGCAGGGTCCGCAAGTTCGAGCCGCTCGACAATATCGACCCGCGCTTTTTTCGTCGCGGTCGCGGTCAGCGCCATCCGCGGCACAGCGGGAAAATGGCGCGCCAGTTCGCCGAGCGACAGGTAGTCCTCGCGAAAATCGTGCCCCCATTGCGAAACGCAGTGCGCTTCATCGATGGCGATGAGCGTTACCCGGCAGGCCTTTAGCTGTTCGAGCGTCCGTTCCTGCATCAGCCTTTCGGGCGCGATGTACAACAGCTTTAAGCGGCGGTTTTGCAGCCCCTCAAACACGTGCCGTTGCTGAGCGCTGGTCAAAGTGGAGTTGAGAAAAGCCGCATCGACGCCGAGTTGCTCGAGCGCAGCCACCTGGTCCTGCATCAACGCGATCAGCGGTGAAACCACGAGCGCAACGCCATCGCCGAGCAACGCCGGAATCTGGTAGCACAGAGACTTGCCGCCACCGGTAGGCTGCAGCACCAGCGTATCCCGGCCGGCCATCGCGGCCGCGATTATCTCCTGTTGATGCCCCCGAAACTCGGGATAGCCGAATACATCGTTAAGCACACTCTTTGCGGTTTGGGCCATCCTGAAATTATACCGGTAAGCGTTGGCAAAGATTATTAATTTAGCCTGGTGGCAATCAAGGTCGAAGTTCTAAATCAAAGTAATTCGCGTACAAAGTCGCCTCGTATCGCTAGTGATTATCGCTCTTTCAGAAGTCAAAACCCACACCCAATGAAGGCCCGCTGAAACTGAAGTTTTGCAGGAGACCGTCAGAATCCTGATCATACTCAAGGTGACGATACACGACAAACACGTCGCCCCATCTGACCGCGTATGCCAGCCCGGCCATCGCCTGCCATGTCAGTTCGGACGATCCGCTGCCGATGTCGAAATAAAACGGCACGGACCATCTGCCTTCCCCGATTCCAAAATGGCCACGTATGCCGACGATGCCATCCCGCAAGTCGGTGTCGTTCCTGATGCTGCCCTGCGCCGGTAGCAACATCGCGCCCCCGGGTGTCGTAATTGCGGAGCTCAGAATCCAGGTCGAGTCAACATCGGCGCTAAAGAAGCGTAGCCCGGCGAAAACATCGAGGGTTGTCATATCCGTTTCTTTTATCGTATAGCCACCCGCAACCATCCAGACAAGGCCATCCAGGTCGGTCTGCGTATTCAGGTTGAGATCGGCGCTTACCGGGATGGGTATTCGCGTGCCGGGGACGGTAACGGTATCTTCGACCGAAACGACCCT
The DNA here is from genome assembly GCA_022560735.1 of Pseudomonadota bacterium. GTDB lineage: Bacteria > Pseudomonadota > Gammaproteobacteria > Steroidobacterales > MnTg04 > MnTg04. The sequence goes on along the minus strand of JADFSO010000037.1, from coordinate 9,714 downwards.
GCCACTGTTTCTTGATCTCACGCCCAGGTAGATAAAATCAGCAAAAATGGCAAAGCGGCCCTTCTTCGCGCTGCCGCTGACCAGCCCGCCGAAGTTCAGGAAATCCAGCAAGTCCGTCGGCCCAATTCTCACATCAGGACTACCGCTGCCGGGCGACAAATTGTAATTCACGATGCCGTCGACGACCGGCAGCCAGACATAGGGATAGGGCGTGAGCCGAAACTGCCATTTATCGGATTTGGTTTGAGCGAGGGCGACGCCGGAACCGAGAGCGAAGACGAGGGCCAGAATAACCGAGAAAATCCGCATGTTTTTCCCTGACGGTTGATTCTACTCTTCCAGTGCGAATTCTCCCAGCTTCCAATTTTTTTTCAACGCATGATGACCAGCGCGACCGGCGCCAAAATCACCGGCACCAGTATCATCAACCGAGTCTTGGCGTACTGGTCTCGCTACGTGCTGCAATCCGCTGCACTGCCCGCTTTACCGTCGACATCTGATACCGCGGACCAGACCAGTGTTTTCGCCATTGTGAAAACACATTCCGTAGAGGTACCAGCGAACATCGGTCCGGCCATGCCCGGAGAATTCGTGTAACCCCAGGAGTTCAGCGAGATTACCGGGCCACTGCCTGCGTCCAAATCCATGGGCTGAACCCATGGTCCCCCGGATGAACCGCCTGAAAGTCCACAGCTCGGTAACCACCAGTTGTCTGTGCCCTCGGCGGTCATGTCCTCGGCGCAGTACATAAAGTTGGGGTCCTCGCTGTAGGAGTAACCCAGGGCATGGGTGAAATCGACGCTGTGTGCGCCCGGATCTCCATCGTTGATGTACGGTGTCGCGAAACTGATTGCCAGAGCGCCGGCAGCTGCATCCAGGCTCTCTGCAGACGCAGTGAAACCTGCAAAATGCGCGCCAGTATCATCAACAACGTAGTAGGCATAGTCCCAGGGGATGTTGTCGGGAAAAGTAGCCGTCGTCCATTTGACATCGACCACACCAAAGGAGGGAACCCAGCAACCGATCGGGTCGTTGCTGCAGTTCAGATCCGTGCCCGATCCATTGGTGCCGGCCTGATCGGGAATGAACAGGACGTTCCGCGCATAGGCCTTGTTTAGGTCATCATAAACACAGTGTGCCGCGGTCAGGATTACCGAGCGTTCGCTCGTACCGTCAGCGACAACCGTGCCGGAGCATACAAAGCCACCCCAGGGTCCCTTCCACCTGGCATTCTTCGGCATTTCAAAATAAATGCGGCCCGCAGCCTTTTGCACTGCGTCGCCCACTGTCCATTCGGCATTGCTGACCGTATCGGTACCGGTCGAACCGCCACCGCCGCCGGTATCGACCAAGAAATTGACGACATCAGAGGTGGCGGTATTGCCGCCTTTTTTCGCGGTGTCTTTCGCCACCACCCACCAACTCCAGTTGCCATAGGTAAAACCCTGAAGAGCGACGCTCCAGGTGTCATTGGCTCCGGCTGTCGCATTGAATGTCTGCGTGGTTACACCGTCGGGGTATCGGATTGTGAAGGAAACGGATTTTACGCCACTGTCGTCGGTGACTGTCGCGGAGAAGGTGTAAGACGCGCCTATTATTGCAGGGTCTGGTCCACCGGGGTCCATATTTGCAATCAACGGCGGCGTAGTTTCGTTGTTTTGACCGCCTGTGGGTTTAGCGAACGGCTTGGGGCTTTTTACGGCCGCCTCAGCAGAAATCTGGTGACCATAAGGTTCCAGGGAACCGTCCGGTCTCCGCAGGTAACCCAGGCCGCGTGCGTCAATAACCAGGTCACGGGGAATCGCGTTGGCTCTGCGCTCGTTTGTCCAGTGCTCAACCACCCTGGCTTTATTGGAGTCCATGGATCGGTTGGCAGCTGGCCCGGCTTGCTGAGCGACTGAACTGCCTGGCAACAAGAGTATTGAGAACGAAAAAGCTGTCAGCAAAAAGCCGGTTAGCTGGATTCTTCGATTTTTCATCAACCTATCCTCGTATTCGGATGATTGATGGGGAGCTATCACCACTCATCATGCCATGTGCACAAAAGCACACATCTATTATAGACCCTGCGGATCAACTAAACAGCCTGATTCGACATAAAACTCGGCAACAACAAGGACATCCACAGTCTCCGGGATGTCGATTCAGAAAGTCTGTGGGTGTCCTCGTCTCTTTGCTCGTCTCTATTGAAATGACTGAATGGTCAATTCGGCTTTCGATACTTGTGGACGAAGGTCGTTGTCTTGCCGGACAGGCCCGTTTCGAACCAGATATTCATAAGATCATCATCCGGATTCTTGAAAAGATCGGGCGCTTCATCAGCAAATTCGAAGCCAACGCCGGTAATATCTGCTTGCGCAGTGTCCGGTGGTGTCCGGTGCCAGCCGGCGCTTTCCGCACGGGTGGAGCCGTCAATCGCCACGTGCTCGATGACTACGAACGTCCCGCCAGGCCTGAGCACGCGCAAGAATTCCGCGAGCAACGCAGCAGAGCTTGCCGGAAAGTCTTCACCGGAGTCCTCTGCATAGTGAAGATGATGATAGATATAAGAGAGCATGACGACGTCAACGGAGTGATCCTCAAGCGGCAAAGGCGCACCGGAATCAAGCACCAGGAGCTCGATGTTGCCGAAAGGCGCCAACTGCGCAGTCAGCGCTTCCTTGCGTGATTCAAACCTATCTCCTGACCGGTGATGCGCATAAATCCTGCCTTCAGCCCCTACGTCGAGACTAAACAGCTCAGCCCAATAACCGCCCCCTGATCCATAATCGAGCACGACATCGCCCGATCCAAGCGAGATAAAAGCGAGCACGTCGGCCGGCCTTCGCGCCTCATCCTTTTCCCGGTTCGCCTCTGCGCGATTAGCGTTTTCGATCGACCCCGGAGTTGTTGCGCCTTCGTCGGCGCCAGTGCAAGCCGCGATAATCAGAACGATTGTGGCGACGGCTAATCGGGTGAATGTTGTCATTTGCTGCTCCTTCAATTGATCGACCCGTCATCGGGCAACCATATTCCTGCCAGTTTACTACTTTATTAGAACGCACCTGGCAACTTAACCGAGAGAAAATCTTCGCCACCACGACACCACCCGATCAGGAGCCGCAAGATTTTGTCGCATTCGAGCTTCAGCCAATGCTGACAACCAGATCATCCCTGAATTCGGAACGGTGATTCTCCCCAGGATATCCAAGAGGATTACAAATAATCCGAGTATCAAATAGCTGGTAATCACAAGGCGCGTGGGTGTGTCCGTGAATCCACAGTTCGGGCCGATGTTTCTCGATGACGTCTTCCAGACTGCTAGCGAATGCCGGGTTCAAGGGGTCGTTCGCGTATCGTTTTGCTACCGAGGTCGAGGCTGGCAGGTGATGCGTCACGACGACCGTCGGTCCTTCGAATTTCCTTTCCAGCTCGCCCACGAGCCACGTCTTGCTCGCTTCATGAAGCTCAACGGAATCCTCCGGCGAAAATCGTCGCGAACCATTATGGATCGAGGCGAAATCATTCATCAACTGCTTTGCGCATTGCCGAGCGAACCAGGCCTCCCCGTCACCGTGAAGATTGAAGTCGGTCCAAAGCGTACTCCCCAAGAACCGAATACCGTGGAGTTCGAGCTTGTCGTTATTCAGGACGTGGATATTGGCTGTCGCGGCTGCCTTCAGTTCGTCGGTCAGCTCGATGTCGTTACCATAAAACTCATGGTTTCCCGGTACATAGATTACCGGCGCTTTCGGAAACTGGCGCGCCGTCCATTCAATGCCGCCCAACCCAACGCCAATGTCGCCAGCGAGAATCACAACATCGGCGTCGGTTTCAGGCGGTGAAAAGTCGGCGAACTCAGTATGCAGGTCGCTAAGTACGTGAAGCTTCATGTTCGGCCATTCGCCCCCAATCGAATAACCTTAACACCAGGATCAAGGGCGATTGCAAATCGCTCTGTTCACCCGGTTCCGGGCCGCGGGCGTTGGCGCGGGACAAAAAGGACATTTACAGTCTCCGGGACGCCGGCTCAGAAAGTCTGCGGGTGTCCTCGTCTCTCTCGGAAAGTCTGTGGGTTCTCGTCTCTTCGGTCTGTTACTCAATGAACGATTCTTGCTTAAACCCCAGAGTTTGCTAGGGGCAACGGCGTGAATTGACAAGCGGTATATTTGACAAAACCCGACTATACCCCCGAATTATTTAGGTGTAACAGCATGGACTGTCAATGATGTGTGTGCTCATGAAGGTTTAAGACTTTAAGTAAGCGAGGCAACCGTTGTAGCGCGTGCAGCGTTCCCTAGAAACTGCTGTACCGATTTTAAGACCTCATCCGGCGCTTCGACCTGCGGGTAATGCCCTACTCCGGGCAATTCAACGATATCAGGATCGGGAATCAACTCACGATAACGGTGCGCCATATGTGCCCCCGATATCGAGTCTTCCAGGCCAACGATAAGACGCAACGGCACACTGCTGTTTTGCAAAGCGCCGACCCAGCGTTCCCGGTTCTCCACCCGTTCGACCATGTAATGAATGATTTTGTGGATGACCCGCCGGCCATTGTTGTGCTGCATAAGCTCCCAGAACTTTTGCAGTTCGTCTTCGGGAAGCGGGCGCGCGCAAATCTTTCTGAGGTTCGCGGCAAAGGCCCGGTAACTCGTCAGTAAGCCAATCAAAGCGCCGATCGGGCTGAGCAACAGTTTCTGAATCAACAGCGGCTGAATGGTTTCCGGGAAAATACCGCCATTCAGCAGACACACACTTTTCAAGGTTTGCTTCGACGTACCCGCATCAAAACGCGCCAGCAACTCCTGCGCCACGGTGTCGCCGTAGTCATGCGCCAGAATGTGGTATTCACTGATACTCAATTGCGTTAAAAGACTTTCAAAAATATCCGCCTGCTCGGCCAGACGATATTGATGATTGCGTGGTTTGTCGCTCAGGCCGAAACCAAGCATGTCGAGCGTAATGACATGAAAATCCCGGGCCAGGTCGTCCCACAGCAGATGCCAGTCCCATGATGAAGTCGGGAAACCGTGGATTAGCACCAGGACTGGATTGGTCTCCGTCCCTGCCTGTTGCCAGAATAATCGGTGGCCGTTGAAATCGCGGAACTGGCCGGTGGCTTCCCAATTTTTTATAGATTCTGCCATCGCCTTGCCCAATCAGCAGTTTCGTCCCGGCGGGCCAATGTCAAAACCTTCTCTGGTGTCGTGGACGACCTCCCATTCGGGAACTCTTAATGCAGACAGCTGCCCCTGGAACGGCGGAGTATTCTTTCCTCTTTCTTTGTACCGAGCGCCAACACTGAAATCCACGCAGTAAACATTACACTGCTTTCCCATCCAGTGATGCGGTTCTATGCCCACAAAAATGTCGGGGCCGTGTTTGTCGTCCATATACTTGCCTGCATCACCAAATTTTCGCCAGTAATGGCCGATAATAACTGGTGCCGACTCAACGTAATGGTCCCACCACGGCACACGGCTTACCATTCTCCATTTGCCACCCGCCCAAAATGGCTTACCCGCTGGCTCCTCCTCACCTGAGGTCAGAACTCTGACCGGATTGTTCATTTGCCATGCCGCGTCATACTCTGCCCGCGCCGGCAGATATTCAGGCGTCGTTTTTTTGTCCTTCAAATCGACTGCCAACCGCTGCGTTTCCTCATCCCTTCGGTCAACCACACCATCGCGCTCCAATTGCCTGCTAATACTCTGCATATTTTGGTCAAAGAAATCTATTACACCAAGTTCTGACTCATGAATTTCCCTTGCAGAGTCGATCGCCGCAGCATTCCAGCATGCATGCACGATTCGTAAATCACTCCGCTCAAGCACAAGCGGTAGAGACGCCAGGAACCTTTCAAAAACAGGTTTTTGCTCCGGCGTAACTTTTGTTGCTGGATATTCTGTCTCTTGATCTGGACTGACAAACCATTCGTTGCCAGGTTTTGGGTCATCACGTAACAGATTTAATTCATGGTTGCCGAGCACACATTGCGCATGACCAGAGTTCACGAGTTCGATTACTTTTTCCATTACGCCTGGGCTGTCCGGCCCCCGATCCACCAAATCTCCTAAAAAGACCAGCTTTCGCCCTTCAGGATGGTAGCCAGACTCCTGGTAGCCCAGCTTTTCCAAAAGCATTTCCAGTGCCTCCAACTCTCCATGAACATCACCAATGATATCCATCGGCGTAACCGGCAGGTTCTGAATCAGTTTCATTTAGCATCTCTTAATGGCGTCAATATCTTTCCCTCATGTCGCCAGGGGCACCATAAATCACGGGCACCCGCAGGTCCTCAGGCCATTTGTCGCCATCGATGGCTTTCAGCTCCTTTCGCGTTAAATCATCTATCAGACGCTTGAGCAAGTCATCGCGGCAATTCCCATCGCATCCTGAGAAGTTACATCACTCATTGCACCCTCGTATCCTGATGGTTAGCGGGAGATGCAGAGCTTGTACTCAGGGCTTTCCGTTGACGCCTTTCCTCACGCAGTTCGTCGCGTTCCTTCCTGAGCTTTTCGAGACACCATTCCCGTGCGACCTCACTATAGTGATCGGCAAGCTGCTGGTAGAATGCGGACTCGATCTGTGCGAACGCAACTGCTTCACGTACGCCGCTGCTCTCCGTGGCGAATTCCCAATGACTGAGCAACAGTCCGGTCACCGGATTCTCAGGATCCCCGGAACCGTCCACAAACTGGATAAGCTGCTGAAGGGTTAACGGCGCCTTACTGCGCTCGCGTTGCAATTCAAAGACCGTCCCGTATTCGTCAACCACAGAATAGCTGATCTGAGAGCCTTTTCTCTGTGCCCGGATGCTAATCTGGTCCGCCGTCGTGGATTTCAGGCTGACCCTGGCAATTTCAACTTCATTCGGCCCCGGTGCAGGCAAGTATTCGCCGCCCATGCACGTCGGGTGAAACAAACCCCACTGTTGCTTGTCGGAGTCGGAAAGCACATCCTGAAAGAGAAACTCGCTGACCTCCTCCTCCTCCACTCTGCCTTCTGCCAGCAATTTTCTCGCAATTTTCCGCCGCTCCTGTCCCTGGATTTTGGACAATAACTGCTCTTGGTCCAGTTCTTCGGGCCAATAGGTTTCCGGACGATAAGATAAATCTATTGTTGATGACATGATGCAGCCTCCTGTGCTTAAAAAGTCACCAAGGACGCTGATACCGAATTGTGGATCACCCGTTTTTTTGCCGGGCCGGCCACATCCCCTCTTTCGAGGGCAACCACCTTGCCCGGGCGGGCAGGTTGGTGGAGCAACAGCTCACTCTTGATGTAGATATAACGATAACACGCCGGGTAGCTCACAGATTGAGCCACCGCGGGTTAAATGCCCATCTAATAGCGTTGGTTTTCGATCACCTCCCTGGCGAAGACCGCCCGTTGACGCATCCAGACCGCCAGATTCTGTGCACTGCCAGGATGAAACATCAAATCCGGCCAAAAACCGGCAAAGCAGATTCGGCCGGTCAACTCGGCAGCGGCGCTGCAGGCAATCCTGGTCGACCACGCACCGAAGAAGGGCGGCATGTCCAAGGCCCCTGTTTCGAGCCAGTTCAACTTGCTGACGATCTGGATAAGTTCCGTCTCCGGAAACGAACGCGGCAGCTCGAGTCTGAAGGACAACCCCTTGCCCAGCGGCGGGCGCCGCAAATCCGATTGCATGGTAAACAGGCAGGTCTCATCGCCGATCACCGCCGACACCGCACCGTGGGCCCAGGGAAATTCCGAGGTCAACCCGTTCCCACTCGCGTTGCTCAAACAGCCCAGCCGGTTGAGTAGTTTAGCCGCCGCGCTGAAGTCGCCTTCGCCCCACCTGCTTTGCCCGCCTGGGCAACCCGTTGCCGTACCAGCCCCGGCAGAGTCTGCGACCGGCATGTCCGGAACGCCCAGCGCTGCCATCGAGCCATACGATTGGGCGAGTGCACTGCCGGCGACCAGTTGGCCATACAAGCCCAGCGCCTCATCGAAACCCTGGTAATTGCACAGCTGACTGACGAACACCAGGCCACCGGTTTGTTGGTCGCGGATCAGTGCGCCGGTCGTGGCGAATCTATTGACGAAATCGATGTCACGATCTGAAAATGGTGTTTGTTCGGCCGTCACTGGCAACCCATTCCGTACCGATACAGTCTCGAGGACGTGATTTCCATCCACTGTCTGCAGATCCTGCGGCGTCACCACGACATAGGTGGTCCCGCAATAACCGTCAACACACACGCGATCAGGAGATCGTGTTCCGTTCAAACCCTCGGCGTATATACAGTCGAGAACCCGATCCAGAAACGCCGACATGGCAGGCCGGCAGCTGTCGCCCCGGGACGCCGGCATGATCGAAACGGCGGGACTGGTTTTTTTATCGGACATAATGGTTTCCTCGCCCCCAACGGCATTGATCGCCGGTGAGATCCTCGGGGGAATAGAGGAAAGCCCGACGCTTTAGCTGCATTTTTATCCCGCCCGCAAGTTGATCAATTAAATCGGCGGCATTAAAAAACCCGCTCAGCTTAAGCCAAAGCGGGTTTTCGGAATTTCCAAACCCCTCTTTAGCTGAATTTATTTAGCGCCCGCAAGCTGAGTTCAAATCGGCGCTTTACTGTTTCATTATAGCCCAAAACCTACCTGATTTTCACCTCCAGAATCACATTTTCAATCAGTTAGATTCATTAGCTGTCGAAAAATACTCCACCAGCCTCACCATCGACAAAGAATCGTACTTGCAATACTCCAGCAGCCTCTTGCGCAGCTGCTCTTTTCTTTCAGCCGTCGTCTTGGGATCGATCGCCTCCACATAGGCCTTCTGTGCGCCCAACCCTTCGCTGACCTCGTCCAGCGCCTTGTAATCGAGATCCGGCGCAACGGTGGGTATCACTGCCTTGATTGACCATGAACCGAGCATGTCGGGGTGGTAGTAGTTTTCTTTGGTGACCGGGTGCAGATCGACCAGGCGCTCGATCAGTGCATTTAATGGTTCCCGCAGATCGGGAAACTGTTTGGCCAGGCTTCTTAGCACACTCGCCTCATAAGTCGTGTACTGCAAAATCGGCCCATCCGTCCCGAGACTGGCGATCAGGGCTTCGGCGCAGGCGCGTTCCGGGTTTTTTCCGCTCAGGTCGAGGAACTCGACATGCATGATCTGTCCAGGCGCAGATTCGACATGGCAGGAAAACTGGAACGGCGCCTGATCGCGCGGCGTACACCCTGCCCAGATCGGCACCGTAAATCCAATCGTTTCAAAATCCAGGTAGTAGCGCGGATAAGCAAGGCCTTCGGCGAATTCCCGCGCCCCCGGCTTGAGTTCAGGCTCACCGGTTCGCGTCACTTCCTGAATCCGTTTTTGCCCCCGGGCCAATCGGTCCTCCGGCACCTCGCACAAGTCCTGGTAGCCTTCGGCAATAAACTGGCCGAGCTTGGCGCGACTGCCACGCAGCCCCGCGACCGGGTATTTGCCATTGGTCTTGGAACAATAGCCAAAAAACGAACACTGATAAGGCTTCCCACAATGGGTGCCGATCGCGATGTCCGGTTCCGACTGGCTGAGAATATCCTGCGCCTGGTCTACCCAGCCTGCTACCGAGGAAACCGTGGCTGCGACTTGCTCGGAAACATCGTTTTCGGTTAACAAGCCCCGGTACTGCCCATCGCCCTGGTAAACAAAATCATAATTCACATGGGTCAGCGATACGCGCTGCAGGTCGTAATCGTTGCCGCAAAAGA
>JADFSO010000015.1 GCA_022560735.1 Pseudomonadota bacterium | reverse complement strand
CTGGTGGCGAATGAAATGCGGATGTGGCCGGGCGCAAAAAACGCCGATCCGGGCACGACGGCGACGCCAGCCTGTTCGAGCAGGTGGGTGGCAAAACCGGTATCGTCTTCGATGCCGTCGATGCTCTCGATCGCACCGGAAACATCGGCAAAGGCATAAAAGGTACCCGCACCGGCCAGGCAGGAGATTCCGTCCATATCGTTGAGCGCTGCGACCACGAAATCGTGGCGTTCGCGGAAGGCCCGGTTCATTTCGGCGATACACGATTGATCGCCGTTCAATGCTTCAACCGCCGCTTTTTGTGAAATCGACGATGGATTCGAGGTGCTTTGCCCCTGGATTTTTTTCATCGCGGCGATGATCTCACGCCGCCCGCCCGCGTAGCCGATGCGCCAGCCGGTCATCGCATAACACTTGGATACGCCATTGATCGTCATGGTCTGGCCATACAGCTCGGGGCAAGCGCTCACCAGGCTGCAAAATGGTTCGTCCGCCCAGTAAATATGCTCATACATATCATCGGTGGCGATCACGATGCCCGGGTGGCGGGCCATCACCGCACCCAGTTCCTGCAATTCCGCACGGTTGTAGGCGGCGCCGGTCGGGTTGCTGGGGCTGTTCAGAATCAGCATGCGGGTTTTTGGGGTAATGGCAGCCTCGAGTTGCTCCGGTGTGATCTTGTAGCCCTGGTCGGGCCCGGCATAGACGATGACCGGCTCGGCATCGGCCATCAGGGCTATATCGGGATAGGAGACCCAGCACGGGGCCGGGATAATGACTTCGTCGCCCGTGTTCAGAACGGCCTGGCAGAGATTAAAAATGCTTTGCTTGGCGCCGGCCGAAACCAGGATCTGGTCGCGCTCGTAGACCAGCCGATTATCGCGCTCAAACTTGTCGATGATCGCGTCTTTGAGTTCATCGATGCCATCGACCGCGGTGTACTTGGTAAAACCGTCTTCGATCGCCCGGATTGCCGCCTGTTTGATGTGCTCCGGCGTATCGAAATCGGGCTCGCCGACTCCCAGCCCGATGACATCCTTGCCCTGTGCCTTGAGTTCCCTGGCCCGGGCGGTGACCGCCATGGTCGCCGAGGGTTTGACTTTTTTCACGCGGGCGGAGAGGGGCAGGCTCATTCGTTCTTTCCAGGTGGCATAATGCAGGGTCAGCATATTTTAGTGGCATCGCGTTTAAAGGCAACCAACACTTTTCAGGCGTCCTTACGAGCAACCAGAGAGCCTGCCGGCATCGATGAACCAAGAAGACCGAAAATTTGTCCTGCACGCTGATTTTGAGCCCGCCGGCGACCAACCCTCGGCGATTGCCAGCCTGGTGCAAGGCCTCAGCGATGGGCTGGCCCGGCAGATTTTACTCGGCGTCACCGGTTCGGGAAAGACATTCACGGTGGCCAAAGTGATCCAGGAGTTGCAAAGGCCCACCCTGATTCTCGCGCACAACAAGACCCTTGCCGCGCAACTTTATGGCGAGTTTCGCGATTTCTTCCCGAAAAACGCCGTGGAATACTTCGTCTCTTACTACGATTATTTTCAGCCGGAAGCCTATGTGCCGTCTTCCGACACCTATATCGAGAAAGACGCCTCGGTCAATGTGCACATCGAGCAAATGCGTTTGTCGGCGACCAAGGCGCTGCTCGAGCGTCGTGACGTAATTATCGTGGCGACGGTGTCGGCGATTTACGGTCTCGGCGACCCGAAGACCTATTTCAGCATGATCTTGCACATGGTGCGTGGCGATCGCATCGATCAGCGAACCGTGCTGCGCCGGCTGGCCGAGCTGCAATACAAGCGCAACGATGTGGAGTTGAGCCAGGGAACCTACCGGGTTCGCGGCGAAGTCATCGATGTGTTCCCGGCGGAAAGCGAGCGTGAGGCAATCCGGATACAGCTTTTCGATGATGAGATAGAGACCTTGTCGTGGTTTGACCCGCTGACCGGCGAGGTCTTGCGCGCTGTGCCGCGGATGACCATCTATCCCAAAAGCCATTATGTGACGGAACGCGATGTTTTGCTCAAGGCGGTCGATGAGATCATGCTCGAGCTGAAGGATCGCCTCGAGGAGTTGCGCAAGGCGGACAAGCTGGTGGAGGCTCAGCGGCTCGAACAAAGAACGATGTTCGATCTGGAGATGATCAGGGAACTGGGTTATTGCGGGGGCATCGAGAATTACTCGCGCTATCTGTCGGGTCGCGCACCGGGCGAGCCGCCGCCGTGCCTGTTCGATTACCTGCCCGCCGACGCCTTGCTGGTGATCGATGAAAGCCATGTGACCATCCCTCAGCTCGGCGGCATGTCGCGTGGCGACCGTTCACGCAAGGAAACTTTGGTCGAATACGGGTTTCGCCTGCCATCGGCGCTGGATAACCGGCCGCTGCGCTTCGATGAATTCGAGGCGGCTTCACCGCAGACGATCTATGTATCGGCGACACCGCGGCCTTTTGAGCATGAACATTCGGATCAGCTGGTCGAACAACTGGTCCGGCCCACGGGCCTGGTGGACCCCGAGGTCGAAGTCCGGCCAGTCGCCAGCCAGGTGGACGACGTGTTGTCCGAGATCGGCCACTGCGTCAAGCGCAACGAGCGCATCCTGATCACGACCCTGACCAAGCGCATGGCGGAGGACCTGACCGAGTATCTGCACGAACATGGGGTCCGCGTGCGTTATCTGCACTCGGACATCGAAACCGTCGAGCGCACGGAAATTATTCGCGACCTGAGACTGGGTGAATTCGATGTGCTGGTCGGTATCAACCTGTTGCGCGAAGGCCTGGATATGCCGGAGGTTTCACTGGTCGCCATTCTCGATGCCGACAAGGAAGGCTTTCTGCGTTCCGAAAGCGCGCTGGTGCAGACCATCGGCCGGGCTGCGCGGAACATCAATGGCCGGGCGATCCTGTATGCGGACAAGATCACCGGCTCGATGCGCAGGGCCATCGACGAAACCGACCGGCGGCGGGACCGGCAACTGGCTTTCAACAAAGAGCATGGCATTACCCCCAAAAGCATTCAAAAGTCGGTCGCCGATATCATGGAAGGCGCCCGTTCCGGGGGACCGGCCAAGGACCGGGCCCGGTTGCAAAAAGTGGCGGAGGAACGAGCCCGCTATGCGAACTTAACGCCCGCGCAAATGATGCGCAAGATCAAGAAACTGGAACAGCAGATGCTCAGACACGCCAGGGACCTGGAGTTCGAGGAGGCCGCGCGGATCAGGGACCAGGTTGCCGAGATGCGGCGGGTCGGGTTCGGGCTGCCCGAACGCAAAGCCAGCTGATCGAGCGCGCCATGGCAGAACATTTCAATATTGCGGACAAAGTCGAAACGGGTCCGGAATCAGCTTGCCGGGCGGGGGTACATCCGGTATCTTTTAGCGCCCCCAGATTGGCCCACGCAGACAGGAAGATGTGCGGGCGGGGTTTGCGGACAAGGGAACGACAGGCGCGTAGCTCAGTGGTAGAGCACTACCTTGACATGGTAGTGGTCGGTGGTTCGATCCCACTCGCGCCTACCAGATACCCGGGGTGTTCTCAGCGACAGAGAGCGCCCCTTTTTGTGTTTTAACGGAAACGATCATGCCGGTCATTACGCTGCCAGATGGAAGTAAAAAGGAATACGCCGAACCGGTCAGCGTAGCCGCCGTTGCGGCCGATATCGGGGCGGGCCTGGCGAGGGCCGCGCTGGCCGGTCGTGTCGATGGCCGCCTGGTCGACACCGACCATGTCATCGCCGAGGACGCCGGCCTGGAAATCGTTACCGGCAAAGACCCGGATGGTCTCGAGATCATTCGCCATTCGACCGCGCATTTGCTGGCCCAGGCGGTCAAGGATCTGTTTCCGGAAGCGCAGGTGACGATCGGGCCGGTCATCGAGAATGGATTTTTCTATGATTTTGCGTTCGAGCGGGCGTTTACACCGGAAGACCTGGTTGCCATCGAGAAAAAAATGAGCGAGCTGGTCAAGGCAGACCTCAAAGTCAGCCGCGAGGTGTTTAGCCGTGACGACGCGGTTGCGTATTTCCGCGGCATTGGCGAGGAGTACAAGGCGAAGATCATCGAGCGCATCCCGGCAGACGAGGAAATCGGGGTCTACCGGCAGGGCGACTGGAAGGATCTTTGCCGTGGCCCGCATGTGCCCAGCACCGGCCGGCTGAAGGCGTTCAAGCTGATGAAAGTCGCCGGCGCCTACTGGGAAGGCGATTCACAAAACGAGATGTTGCAGAGGATTTATGGCACCGCATGGGCAACCAAGGATGATTTGAAGGCCCACCTGTACCAACTCGAGGAGGCCGAAAAAAGAGACCACCGCCGCTTTGGCAAGCTCATGGACCTGTTCCACACCCAGGAAGAGGCGCCCGGCATGATATTCTGGCATCCCAAAGGCTGGCAGTTGTATCGCACCATCAAGAACTATATTCGCGAGCAACTCTCCAGGCACGGTTACGAGGAAATCCGGACACCCGAGATACTCGCTCGATCGCTGTGGGAGAAATCCGGTCACTGGGATAAGTTTCGCGACGATATGTTTACCACCGGGTCGGAGGACCGGGAGTTCGTGATCAAACCGATGAACTGTCCCTGCCATATCGAGGTTTACAAGCAGGGTTTGCACAGCTATCGCGAGCTGCCCTTGCGGCTCGCTGAATTCGGTTCCTGCCATCGGAACGAGGCCAGCGGGACGCTGCACGGTTTGATGCGGTTACGCAGTTTCGTCCAGGACGATGCGCATATTTTCTGCACCGAGGACCAGGTCCAGGCGGAGGTCTCGGATTTCATCGATCTGTTGTTCGAGGTCTACCGGGATTTCGGTTTCGACGATGTGCTGATCAGCCTGTCGACCCGCCCGGAAAAACGGGTCGGCGAGGACGCGCTGTGGGACCGTGCCGAGCAAACGCTAAAAGACGTGCTCGAGAGCAAGCGGCTGGATTATGAAATGGACGAAGGCGGCGGCGCGTTCTACGGTCCGAAAATCGATTTTTCCCTGCGCGACAGCATCGGCAGGGTGTGGCAGCTGGGCACCATGCAGCTCGATTATGCGCAACCCGGTCGCCTGGGAGCGGTCTATATCGCCGAAGACAGCAGCCGGCAGACACCGGTCATGTTGCACCGGGCAATCCTGGGGTCGCTGGAGCGATTTATCGGGGTTTTGCTCGAGCATTACGCGGGAAACCTGCCGACCTGGCTGGCGCCAAAACAGGCCGTTGTGATGGGGATTACCGACAGAAACTGCGAATATGTCACTAAAGTTGCAGAAACATTGAGAAATCAGGGGTATCGGGTCGATGAGGACTTGAGAAACGAGAAAATCGGCTATAAAATTCGCCAACACACGATCCAGCGTATCCCTTATATGATTGTTATCGGGGATCGCGAGCAAACAGCAGGAACCGTGGCCGTGCGCACGCGTGGCGGTGAGGATCTCGGTAGCATGAGTCTTGAGGCTTTTGCGCAGATTCTGACCGATGACATAGCGAGCCGCGGCCGCGCTGGTTTGGAGGACTAGCGAATCGCCAAAATAAAACGCGTCAGACGTAACGACGAAATCAGTGCGTCACAGGTCCGGGTCATCGACGCGGACGGAGAACAGGCAGGAATACTTGACCTGGAAGATGCAAAACAAAAAGCCTATGACCTGGGCCTGGACCTGGTTGAAGTATCGCCAAATGCGGAACCACCAGTCTGCCGGATCATGGATTTTGGCAAATACTTGTTTGAGCAGAACAAGAAGGCTCATTCGGCGCGCAAAAACCAGCGGACGGTCCATATCAAGGAAATCAAATTCAGGCCGGGTACGGATGAAGGCGACTACCAGGTGAAGATGAAAAACCTGGTCAAGTTCCTGACCCAGGGGGATAAGACCAAGGTCACGCTGAGATTTCGCGGCCGTGAAATGGCGCATAAGGACCTGGGAAGAAAATTGCTGGAGCGCGTGCGCAACGATCTTGAGGAAATCATGGTCGTCGAGCAGATGCCTCAGCTGGAAGGCCGCCAGATGGTGATGGTTCTGGCGCCAAAGAAAAAGTGAATACTGGCCACGGCCGGTATTCCGCCTGCAGCGAATAGGCGCGAACAGGCTATAAAGGAGTAAAAAATGCCGAAGTTGAAAACCAACCGCGGGGCGGCCAAGCGCTTCCGCCGTACCGCGAAGGGAGGCTTTAAGCGAGGCCAGTCCTTTCGCAGTCACATTCTGACCAAGAAAAGCACCAAGCGGAAAAGACACTTACGTTCCACCGCGCGGATTGCCGATGCCGACGCGAAGTCGGTTCGTCAGATGCTTCCGTACAGTTAAGCGAGGAGGGAAGAACAATGGCACGAGTAAAACGTGGTGTTGTGGCCCGTGCTCGCCACAACAAAGTACTAAAGAAAGCCAAGGGCTATTACGGCGCCCGGAGCAAGATTTTCCGGGTGGCCAAGCAGGCGGTAACCAAGGCCGGCCAGTATGCCTATCGCGACAGGCGGCAGCGCAAGCGGCAGTTCCGCGCTCTGTGGATTACCCGGATCAATGCGGCGGCCAGGCTGAACGGCTTGTCGTATAGCCGGATGATCAACGGTCTGAGTCTTGCCGGTATCGAGCTGGACCGGAAGGTTCTCGCCGACATGGCGGTACGTGACGCCGATGGTTTTGCGGTGCTCGCCGAGCAGGCCAGGGCCAGCCTGCCAGAATAAACGCTGGTTTCAGTCGCGCCGGGCTGATGCGTTTGATCGAAAGGAGGAGGCCTTGCGGGCGTCCTCCTTTTTTTTAGGGGAGAGGGTAGGTGACGGATCTCGAACAGTTGAAAACCACGGCGGAACAGGAAATCGCTGCCAGCGACAGTGTCCGTGCGCTGGATGAGGTCCGGGTTCGCCTGTTGGGGAAAAAGGGCGAACTGACCCGGCAACTCAAGCAGCTCGGACAGCTGCCGGCGGATCAGCGGCCGGCGGCAGGCCAGCAGATCAACCTGGCCAAAAAAATCCTCGCCGATCTGATCGATACGCGCCGAGAGCAACTCGAATCGGCCGATCTGCACTCCCGGTTGATAGCGGAAGCCGTGGATGTGACCCAACCGGCAAGAGGGGAGCAACCGGGCGGCCTGCACCCGGTGACCCGGACCATGCAACGGATCGAAGCCATATTCAGCGGCGCCGGTTTCGCGGTGCATACCGGCCCCGAGATCGAGAATGACGAATACAATTTCGGCGCGCTGAATTTCCCGGATGACCACCCGGCGCGAGCCATGCACGATACCTTTTACCTTGAAGGCGGCATGTTGTTGCGTACCCATACCTCGCCGGTGCAGATCCGGGCGATGCAGGCGCACGGGACCCCGATCAAGCTGATCGCGCCCGGGCGTGTTTATCGTTGCGATTCCGATCAGACGCATACGCCGATGTTCCACCAGGTCGAGGGCTTGTTGGTCGATCGGGGGATCAGTTTTGCCAACCTGAAAGCGGTGCTCCATGACTTCGTCGAACGGTTTTTCGAGCGCAAGGTCCGCCTGCGTTTTCGGCCATCCTATTTTCCGTTCACCGAGCCATCGGCGGAGGTCGATATCGAGTGGCAAAACGGCGGTTGGCTGGAAATCCTTGGTTGCGGGATGGTGCATCCGCAGGTGCTGAAAAATGTCGGCGTGGACCCGGAGGAGTACACGGGCTATGCCTTTGGCATGGGTGTCGAGCGCCTGGCGATGCTGCGCTACGGCGTCGACGACCTGCGCATGTTTTTTGAAAACGATTTGCGTTTTTTGCGCCAGTTTAACTAGGTAACACGGATGAACATATCCGAGCAATGGCTGCGCGAGTGGGTAAACCCGGACACGGATACCGAGGGCCTGGCCCATCAGCTTACGATGGCTGGGCTCGAGGTCGACAGTATCGAGCCGGTTGCCGGCGAGTTCAGCAAGGTCGTGATCGGCAAGGTGCTATCGGCGGAACCCCACCCGGATGCCGACAAACTGACGCTGTGCCAGGTCGATGCCGGCACCGGCGATACGTTGCAGATCATTTGTGGCGCTGCCAACGCGCGCAAGGACATGAAGGCGGCAGTTGCCCTGGTCGGTGCACGCCTGCCCGGAGGGGTGAAAATCGGGGCCGCGAAAATTCGCGGCGTACGATCGCAGGGCATGCTCTGCTCGGCTCGCGAGCTTGGGCTTGGCGACGAACATGAAGGCGTCCTGGACCTCGATCCGTCCGCCCCGGTGGGCGAGTGTTTCCGCGAATGGATGAAGCTGGACGACCACGTCATCAAGTTCGATCTGACGCCGAATCGCGGTGATTGCTTCTGCGTGGCCGGCGTTGCGAGGGATGTGGCCGCGATCAATCGCCTGCCGCTTAACGAGCCGGAAATCAACGATGTTCCGGCACAGAGCAAAATCGTATTTCCAGTCGATGTGATAGCCAAGGATGCCTGCCCGAGTTTCTCCTCGCGGGTGGTCAGCGGCATTCGGCCGGATGCGCGGACGCCGATGTGGATGTGCGAAAAGCTGCGCCGCTCGGGGTTGCGGCCAATCCACCCGGTCGTCGATGTCACGAACTTCGTCATGCTCGAACTGGGTCAGCCGCTGCATGCCTTCGATCTGGATATCGTGCAAGGCGGTATCCGCGTTCGCTACGCGGAAAAGAACGAAAAACTGACCTTGCTGGATGGTCGTATAGTTAGTCTCGATACGGACGTGGTCCTGGTCGCCGATCACCAACGGCCGCTGGCGATCGCCGGCATCATGGGCGGCGAAAATTCCGGGGTAACGGAGCAGACCCGCAACGTCCTGTTTGAAGCCGCATACTGGTCACCGATGGCGTTGGCCGGGCGGGCGCGGCGTTTTGGTTTGCACACCGATGCTTCGCTGAGATTCGAACGTGGCGTCGATCCATGGCTGCAGCAGAAAGCGATCCAGCGCGCGACCGCATTGCTCATCGATATTGCCGGTGGCGAGGCTGGTCCGTTGTCAACAGAGCGCTCGGACAAACACATGCCGGCACGTGAGCCGGTCAGGCTGCGGGTGCAACGCATCGATCGCGTGCTTGGGATGGAAATGGCACCGGATGAAGTGGCCGATATTTTGCGTGCGCTCGGCATGTCGCTCGATGAGACAGAGGGCGGCTGGATGGTGACGCCACCCGGTCACCGCTTTGACATAAGCATCGAAGAAGACCTGATCGAAGAAGTCGCCCGAATTTACGGCTACGACCGGATACCCGAGACGCCGCCCACGACGGTCATGCATATGCCGAAAGTCACCGAGGGCAAGGTGGCGGAGTCACGCATTCGCTCGGCGCTGGTTGAAAGGGGCTACCAGGAAGCCATGACCTACAGTTTCATATCGGCAGACCTGGATCGGCAGTTCGCCGGGGATGGCGACCAGGCCGAGTTGATCAATCCCATCTCGGAAGAGCTGGCCGTGATGCGACGTTCTTTATGGCCCGGATTGCTGGAAGCGCTGAGAAACAACCTGAGCCGGCAACAGGAGCGCGTAAGGTTATTTGAAATTGGCATGAGGTATTACTCTCAAAAGACTGATTTTAAAGAGATTAATACTTTGTCCATAGCCATCTCCGGTAGTCGCTTGCCGGAGCAGTGGGGGTCGGTGGCCGAGCCCGTTGACCTATTTGACATAAAGAGCGATTTGGAAGCGGTTTTGCGCCCGACGGGTAATTTATCGTCCTTGAACTACCGTGCCGAGGAAAATCCGGTGCTTTGCCCCGGCCAAAGCGCCCGGGTCTTGCTGGATGACGAGCCGATCGGTTGGCTTGGCGCTTTGCACCCGCAGATCGTTCAGCAGATGGGAATCGACCGTGACGCGTGGCTTTTCGAGGTGGATATCGATGCCGCATTTACGGCGAAAATACCCGAATTCAAAGGGATTTCGCGCTATCCGTCGATAAGACGGGACATTTCCATCCTGGTCCCAGAATCGGTCAGCATTGCTGAAATACGGGAGACCGTAAGACTAGCCGCCGGTGAGCTGCTATCGGAGCTCCTGATTTTCGACATATATCGCGGTACGGGAGTAGATTCTGGTCTAAAAAGCGTGGCTTTAGGCTTGATTTTACAGGAATATTCTCGCACCCTTACAGACATCGATGGGGATGCCGTCATACAGGCGGTTGTGGGAAAACTGCAAAAATCTCACCAAGCCAAATTACGAGAATAGATAAAAAGAGAATCGAAATGGCGCTCACAAAAGCACAAATGGCGGAGGCACTGTTCGACGAGCTGGGCCTGAACAAAAGAGAGGCACGCGAGTTGGTGGATCTTTTTTTTGAAGAGCTTCGTGCGTCGTTATCCAGTGGCGAGGCAGTCAAATTGTCGGGTTTTGGCAATTTTGACCTGCGCGACAAAAGCGAAAGACCGGGCAGAAACCCGAAAACCGGCGAGGAGATTCCGATTACCGCTCGCCGTGTGGTGACCTTCAGGCCAGGTCAGAAATTGAAATCACGAGTAGAGGCGTATGCTGGAACCGGGGAATAACAACGAACTGCCTCCGATTCCGGGAAAGCGCTACTTTACAATCGGTGAAGTCAGCGAGTTGTGCGGCGTCAAGCCACACGTGCTGCGCTATTGGGAACAGGAATTCCCGCAGCTAAAACCGGTGAAGCGGCGTGGAAACCGCCGTTATTACCAGCGCCAGGATGTGTTGATCATCCGCCAGATTCGCAATCTCCTGTATGACCAGGGGTTCACGATCGGTGGTGCCCGTCAGCAACTGACCGGCGATGCCGCCAAGTTCGATGTCAATCAGAGCCAGCAAATCGTCAAGCAGATGCGGATCGAACTCGAAGAAATTCTCAAGATTCTAAGACGCTAAAGCTCTCTCTTTCCGCTCTTTCTTCCTTCCAAACTGAGGATTCGGTATCATGCCGGGCCTTCGCACAAAGTCTGCTATAGAAGACCGGTCGGGGCGTGGCGCAGCCTGGTAGCGCACCTGCATGGGGTGCAGGGGGTCGGAGGTTCAAATCCTCTCGCCCCGACCAAATTTATAATTTTTATTGTGGGGGCGTTAAGCGGGAAAAGATCTACGCGATTTTTTCTTTGCCATTTCGACCTGTCCCCCCCCAATATTCAAAGGTCGGCATGCGACCGAGGCTGTGTGAAAACTCATCAGTTTTCGCGACCGATGGGACAACGCTTCACTTTGACAGTGCGTAGCGATCAAACAACGATCTGATAGCCCGCATTGGGGCTTGAAGTGAGTGTATTCGGCACGGTTTTACCACCACCTTTTTCAAATTCGGGTTTTCACACAGCCTCGGCCGTTTTCTGCCTGTCATGCCGGTACATTTCGAACTGTTTGAATGACCGCTTTTGGCGAAAGCCGACTCCGCAGTGCCGCCTTGACCAGCCAGGACCAGAAATATTTCCGCGGTAGCATTTCCGCGAAAGGACATGAAGACACGATCATAAATTTGCCGGCAGTCTAAAGCCTCAAACCCCACCCATCGCTTCTTTTTCGATGACGTCTCGATTGGCCTTGAGGATGCGCCGGGTAATCGTTTCGTTCGGGCGGCCATCGAGCCGGCAAATCACTTCGGGCAATTCATGCCAGTCACGGCCCCAGCTCAGGAAGCGAATGGAATCGGACACGACCAGGCGGATCAACTCCTGGCGCATCACAAAATCGCGTCTTTCCGGATGCCTTTTTTGTCCTTCCTTGGCAGCTTCATCGATGGATTCGTCGGTTTCGACCAATGGAATGAATCGCTCACCACTTTCTCTGCCGACCATGTTGGCAAGTACCCGCATCAACTCGAGACTCTGGGAAAACGAAGCGTTACCGGCATTGACTTCGCTTTCCAGTTTTTTGGCCAGCGTGACTACGCGCTTCCTTGCGAGTTCGAGCAATTCCGCGGTGGGTCGTCGATGCTTCGGCCAGTTTCGTTTTGCCTGGTATGCATCATCGTCGAGCTTGGAAAACTTGAGGTGCTGGTCGATGCTGGTCAACCAGTTCTTGAGCGTTGCGGCAACGCGTTTGTCCGAGCGGGTCATGATCACAATCCTTGTTCTCAGGACTGTGCAGTATACGGATTTTGCCGATGTCATTGCGTGTCTGATTCATGCTTTTTTGCATTGAGGCATGGAAATTGGGAACAATAAACCAGAACTCCGCAAATTCCGGCGCTTTTGGGTCCGTGACGTTGTTCTATCGAACGTGGTTTTCTACCAGCGGCGTCGCGGGTTGATCCTCCGGTTTTCGCCCGACGAAACGAATGACGGCAACAATGGCGCCTGCTCCCAGCAACAAGCTGGCCCACCAGGGGAAACCGTAACCTGCTGGCACTGTGCCGAGGAGCAGCGCCGCCGTGCCCGCGGTCATCGCGTATGGTAACTGCGTCCGTACGTGGTCGACGTGGTCACAGGAGGAAGCGAGGGAAGACAATACGGTCGTGTCCGAAATCGGCGAGCAATGATCGCCCCAGACCGAACCGCTCAGCACGCAGGCAATGGTTGAGAGGAAAATTGCCGACTGGGTCGGGTCGGGACTGCCCAGCATCGACCATGCCAGCGGAATCACCAAAGGCATCAGGATGCCCATCGCACCCCAGCTGCTGCCGGTCGCGAAGGCGGTAAAAGCGGCGACGACAAAGGTAACCGCAGGCAGCAAACCGATAGGCAAGCTGTCACCGAGCATGCCGACCAGGTAGGGCCCGGTGCCGAGCAAAGTGGTAACGTCGGCCAGGGACCAGGCCAGGATCAGGATGATCATGGCCAGGAACATCCCGCGCGCGCCTTTGTACCAGGCTTCGACAACCTGCTCCAGGGTCATCAATTTCTGGACCAGGCTCAGGATCGTGGCCGTCAGGACGCCCAGCAAAGAGCCCCAGACCAGGGCGAGATAGGCATCGGCGGCGCCCAGGATATCGCGCAGCCCGGCATCATGGCCGACTTCTGCAGCGCCTGTCATGTACATACTCCCGATTACGCCGACTACCAGGACGCTGATCGGCAAAATGGCATTAATGGCTCGTTTCGGGCAATCGGCCGCCGGTGTAAAGCTGTTGTCTTTCTCGGCCGAGTCATCCACGGTCGCACCCGGGGCAAGCAACTGGCCGGTGGTCAACGCTCTGTGTTCCGCGACGTACATCGGCCCGTAATCGCGCCCTGTATACGCGATGACAAAAACCATCAATAACGCCAGGAAAGGATAGAAGCTGTACAAAATGGATGTCAGGAAGACTTCATAGGCGGATACGTCGACCGCTCCGAGTTGCCGCAGCGAGTCACCGATCAGACCGACTTCGTAGCCGATCCAGGTGGTAATCAGCGCGATGCAGGAAACCGGCGCCGCGGTCGAATCCACGATATAGGCCAGTTTTTCTCGTGAGATTCTCAATTTGTCGGTAACCGGCCGCATCGTGTTGCCGACCACCAGTGTATTGGCGTAATCATCGATGAATATCGCGACGCCCAGGCCGGCCGTGGCCAGTTGCCCGTGACGGCGGTTGTCCGCTTTTTTGACCAGGGCAGCAACGATGCCCTGCATGCCGCCGTTCCGCGAAATGATGCCGACCATCCCGCCGATCATGAAAGAGAAAACCATGACTGCCGCGTGATCCGCGTTTGCCACGGCGCCGGTGACGTGAACGGCGACGCTGTCCAGCGTCCCGCTCCACAATCCCGCAATATCCAGCCCGTGCAGTCCCCAGCTACCGAGCACAACGCCGAGAAACAATGCCGGGATGACACTGCGCGTCGCCAGTGCCAGTCCGATCGTGAACAGGGGCGGCAGCAAACTGAAAAACACCGGGTTGTCCGGCGTGGACGCAGGTGCGGCCATCGCCGTCAGCGGCATCGCCAGCATGGCCAGTACCGCGAGGAAACTCCAGATTCGTTTATGCATATTTTTTTCCATGCTTTTTGTTATTTCCGTGACTGGAGGCGCGTCAAAGTAATTTTTCAAGCTCGGGGATGATCGTGAACAGGTCGCCAACCAGGCCGATATCGGCAATCTCGAAGATCGGCGCATCCGCATCCTTGTTGATGGCAACGATCGTACCGGCGTCCTTGATGCCGGTAATGTGCTGAATCGCACCCGATATGCCGATCGCGATGTACAACTCGGGGGAAATGATTTTCCCGGTCTGACCGACCTGGTGGTCGTTGGCGATATAACCGGCGTCGACTGCGGCCCTCGATGCGCCGACGGCAGCGCCAATGCGATCGGCGAGCTGGTAAATCAGCGCAAAATTTTTCTCGCTGCCCACGCCGCGTCCACCGGAGATGACAATGGCAGCGCTTTGTAGGTCGGGGCGGCCGACGCCATCCGAGCTGCTGGTGCCGCGATATCTTGTATGGGTTGGCAATTCGACATCGAGCGCCCGTGATTCGATGGTGGCGTTGCCACCGCTGGCGGCGGCCTGGTAGGAAGCGGTGCGCACGGTCGCGACTACCTTGTCCTGTGCCCGAATTTCGACGCTGACGATCGCGTTGCCGGCAAAAATAGGTCTTGCAAAACTATGCTGTGAGATC
This sequence comes from Pseudomonadota bacterium, assembly GCA_022560735.1. GTDB lineage: Bacteria > Pseudomonadota > Gammaproteobacteria > Steroidobacterales > MnTg04 > MnTg04. The sequence continues at coordinate 53,768 of JADFSO010000015.1, read as the reverse complement.
ACCGACATGATATCGCTGATCTGGGCAACACCGAGCAAGGCGGCGACGCGGGGCATCAGGTCCTTGCCAAATGTCGTCGATGGTCCCAGCACATGGCTGTATTGTTCGGCCAGCTTTGCAATTTGCGGTGCGTGAACTGCGGCCAGGGCGTGTTCATTCGCGTCGTTGTCAACGCGGATGACAGTGCTGACACCGAACAGGGCGGCCGCTTGTTCGCAAACCCGCTGGCCATCTTTGGCCAGCACGGCAATGTCACAGTCCAGCCCGGAGAATTCGCCGGCACAGCTCAGGCAACGGGCGGTGCTCGGGTTCAGCTCGCTGCCGTCATGTTCGGCGATAATCAGGATTCTGCCCATCAGGGCAGATCCATTCGTTTCAGTTCTGCAACCAGTTCGGCCGCGTCGGCAACCATTTTTCCTTTTTGCCGCACCGGCGGCGCGGCGGTTTGTAAAACGGTAACCCGGGTTTGCGGCGTGATCCCTAACTCTTCAAGTTCGATCGTTGCCAGCGGCTTGCGCTTCGCCTTCATGATATCCGGCATTTTCACATAGCGGGGCTCGTTCAGCCGCAGGTCGCTGGTGACGACGGCAGGCAGGTCAAACTCGATGGTCTCGAGACCCGCGTCTACCTCCCTGACCGCGGTCGCGGTCGTCCCTGAAAGCGTCAGTTTCGAGACAAAGGTTGCTTGCGGCCGTTGCCATAGCGCCGCCAGCATCTGGCCGGTCTGGTTATTGTCGCCATCGATCGCCTGTTTGCCGAGCATGATCAGCCCCGGTTGCTCCGTCTCGGCGATGCGGACCAGGATACGGGCAATATCCAGCGGTTCAAGCGCCTGTTCAGTACGCACGTGTATCGCGCGATCGGCGCCCATTGCAAGACCGACTCTCAATTGCTGCTGACAAGCGTCCGTTCCGATACTGACGACGACGACCTCGTCGGTTTCGCCTTTTTCGCGGATTCTCAACGCTTCTTCCAGGGCAATTTCATCGAACGGGTTGACGCTCATCTTGACGCCATCGGTGACGACGCCGCTGCCATCGGTCTTGACGCGAATGCGTACATTATAGTCGACCGCCCGTTTGAGGCAGACCAGGATTCTATCCATTAAACAGCTAATTTCCCGTCAGAATGGCGCCGCCTATAGAAACACGATTGCCCAGAACGGGCAAGCCGTGCGGTGCGGCGTAGCGGTATTGCCGGATATTTCCAATGCGCGCCATATGCTGATCTGCGAGCCGGGATTGGTTACTCTCCGCAGTACATGCTGGAGTTGTTCGACAAATGATGTCACCGGATCCAAAACTGGTTGCAGCGCTGGATGCCGGTTGCCTGGTCGTCACCGCCAACCATCGGCTGGCGCGAACCTTGCGCAACGAATACGCGCTGGCAATGCGGGAAAGAGGGGTAAGCGCGTGGCATACGCCCCGTATTCTTGAGTGGCATAACTGGATTAACAGTTGCTGGTCGAAGACCCGCGGCGATGCGCCTGCCGAAGTTTTGCTCAGCGAAGCACAGGCAGCCAGTATCTGGGAGCAGATAATCGCCGCCGATGCGAACATCCAGGGTGGCAGAAGGCTGGCCAGGAGCGCGCGCAAGGCCTGGCGACTGATGCACGAATGGCGGATTCCGTACGCAGAGTTGAAGGACTATGCAAACCCGGACTCGCAAAGCCTCGCTGGCTGGATTAGCAGTTATGAGAAATACCTGGCGGAGCGGAGTTGGGTCGATCCGCTGACGCTCGACCGGCGCATCGATTGCGATCCGGCGGCCGGCGATATTTGGCTGGCTGGATTTTTCGAGCTGAACCCCCGCCAGAAGTTTTTGCTCGACAAGTTTCGCGCGGCCGGAGTCAATGTCTCGACATTGTCGCGCGCGGTTGCCAGGTCCGCCTGCGAGTTGCGAGTTTGTGCCGATCCGGAACAGGAACTGATCGCGGCGGCAACCTGGGCAGTCGATCGCTTGCGTAAGCACGCCGATCAATCGCTGGGGATAATTGTTCCCCGGCTTGCGCAACAACAGGATGTGGTCGAAAGAATTTTTGCCCGCCTGCTGCAACCCGGTGAAAATTTGCCGGGCGCCGACGCGAAGCGGATGGTTTTTCATCTGTCGGCCGGGCGGCCATCGCTGGAACAACCCCTGCTCAAAGATGCCCTGCTTGCATTGCAACTGGTCATCCGTGGGCTGGACAGTCATGAACTGAGCCGCTTCCTGCGCTCACCATATTTTCAAACAGGCGCCAGCCTGTGGCAACGGTCGAGGCTCGATGTCGCATTCCGTTCACGCTGGATGGAGGCTGCCAGCCCGGCCAATATCGCGTGGCAATGCGGCGACAAGGAAAATCTGAAAATTCTGCGGGAGCAAATGCAGGCCCTGCAAAAACTACGGCCGGGCGACCGCCACGCAGAACCGGCGGCCTGGGTCGGGGAATTTTCCAGCTGGCTGGGCCGGCTTGGCTGGCCGGGTGAGCGCAGTCTCAGCAGCCACGAGTACCAGGCCACCGCGCACTGGAACAAGCTGCTCAATGAATTGGGCAAAGTTGGCGCCATAACCGGCGCTCTCTCGGCACTGCAGACGCTGGAGCGGTTGCGCGTGCTCGCCGCGACTACCTTGTTCCAACCGAAGGCAGTTGCCGCGCCGGTGCAGGTCATGGGCATGCTCGAGGCGGCCGGTTCGAATTTCGACGCGGTCTGGATATGCGCCCTGGACGACGCATCGTTTCCGGCAGCACCGGAACCGGCGCCGCTGATCCCGGTAAAGTTGCAGAAAAAGTATGGTCTGCCCGATGCGACGGCCGAGCGCGCAATAGAGTTTGCCGATCGGCAAATCGGCGATCTCGGCCGCAGCGCACCCGATGTCGTGATGTCCTGGGCCAAGACCGTTGAGGATGAGCCGCGCCGGGTAAGCCCGTTGCTCAACAAATTGTCCGGCGAGACCGGCAAGCCGCTCGTTGTCATGGTACAGCAAAGCCTGGCGGCCAATCCGCTTGCGCGGGACTTGCTGGCGTCGGAAACCGAGTCGCTGGATGATTTCACGGGTCCGCCGATTAGCGGCTCCGACAAGCAGCAGGGCGGCAGCGGAATTTTCACCGACCAGTCCCAATGCCCGTTCAGGGCCTTCGCAATGATTCGCCTGGGTGCGGAGAACCTGGAAACTCCCGAACCTGGTATTTCTCCGCAACTCAAAGGCCATCTTGCCCACCAGGCGCTGGAATTCTTGTGGCGCGAACTGAAAGACCTGCAAAGTCTGCTGGCATGCCCCGGTGGCAAACTGGAAACACTGATCGGTGACGGCTTCGATCGGGCATGGGAACTCAGGAAGTCAGAAACCATGCTGTTCGGTGACGGTGTCAGGCAACTTGAAAAAGACCGCCAGCGAAAATTGATCTTGCGCCTGCTCGACTACGAGAAAACGCGGGTCGCGGATTTTCGCGTGTTGCAAACCGAGGAGCTGGTCCTGGCTGAAGTCGGCGGTCTGGCCATCGGCATTAAAATCGATCGTGTCGATGAGTTGCTCGATGATGGCCGCCGCCTGATCATCGACTACAAGACCGGCAAGGACCGTGCGCTCGATTCGCTGGGTGAGCGGCCGTTCAAACCGCAGCTGGCCGTTTATGCAGTCGGGTCCAAAGACGCTCTGGCCGGGGTTTGTATCGCCCGATTGAATGCCGAGAGTTGCGTTTATGACGGCATACTGGCCGATGTGGTGCTGGCTCCCGCTGCAAAAAAATACAGCGGCAGTCGACGCCCCGGAGAGGAAACCAGGAGTTGGGATGAACTGCTGACCGCGTGGAAGCGGCGGCTGGCCGTACTGGGCGAGGCATTCAGGGCCGGCGATGCCCGTACGGATCCAATGCGCGGCGCCTGCAATTACTGCCATCTGAGCGCCGCCTGTCGAATCCTCGAGTACCCCGATCCCGGTGAGCGCTCATGAGCCAGGCAGACTCCAGCGCAAGCCCCATCGCCGATTCCGAACAACGCCGGCGCGCACTCTCGCCCGACGGCTCGTTTATCGTGCAGGCGCCGGCAGGCTCGGGAAAAACAGAGTTGCTGACCCAGCGGTTTCTGCGGTTGCTCGCGCTGGTCGAAAAACCCGAAGAAATCCTGGCCATGACCTTCACCCGGAAAGCCGCCGGTGAAATGCGCAACCGGATACTCGAGGCATTACAGGATGCGCGTGAGCAGAAGGATGTCACCAGGGATTACGAGATCCGCAGGCGGCAACTGGCGCAGGAGGTTTTGCGGCGCGATGAGGAAATGGGTTGGCGGCTGCTTGAACATCCCGCCAGGCTGCGGTTGACCACCATCGACGGCTTTAACGCGGCCATCGCCAGGCAGATACCCATGTTGGCCGGGGCGGACTTGTCGCTGAACGTTGCCGATGATCCCGATGCCCTTTATCTGGAGGCCGCCAGGCGGCAGATGGAGGGGGCCGGGCAGGATGCGAACTCGCCGGAAGCGCGCCTGCTGGCGCACCTGGACAATCGCTATGCGAGCGCAGTGACTTTGCTGGCCAACATGCTGAAGGCGCGCGTTCACTGGTTGCGCAGGATCATGCCGATGGGGCCTGCGAGCGGCTTGCGCGAGGGGCTTGAAAGCGCGCTGGAACGCCAGGTTTATCGCCAGGTGGGACAGCTGCGCCAGGCGTTCACGGACGCTTCGCGCAAGACCCTGGCCGAACTGATCAGCGTGGCTTTGCACAATTCGCCGGAGCTGGCCGATGGCTTCGGTTGTTCCGAGCAAAGGATCGGTGACGGCGAGACGCTGGAGTTCTGGCAATTGGCGGCCTTTTTGTTGCTCACCAAGAGCGGTCCGCAATGGCGCAAAAAGGTCAATAAAGCTATCGGTTTTCCTACCGACGAAAGTCGCAAGACCGATATGGAGGATTTCCTGGATGCGCTGCGCGATGACGATGGACTCGCGATTCGGCTCGATGAGATCAGGCCCTTGCCGCGCAAGGCTTATCCGGATGAGCAATGGGAGGTACTCGAAAGCCTGCTGACCGTATTGCCTGAATGCGCGGCCCAGCTAAAACTGGTTTTTGCCGAGCATGGCGAAGTGGATTACCCGGAAGTCGCGATCGCGGCGTTGAACTCCCTGGGAGAGCCCGGGGAGCCGACCGATCTTGCCTTGTTTCTGGACTACAGGATTCGGCATATCCTGGTCGATGAGTTTCAGGACACTTCATTCGAGCAGGTGCAGATGCTCAAACTGCTGACCGCCGGGTGGCAGGCGGATGACGGTCGCACCTTGTTCCTGGTCGGCGATCCCATGCAATCGATATACCGTTTTCGCGAAGCGGAAGTTGGCTTGTTCATGGAGTGCACGCGTAACGGGCTGGATGCTGGCCGGATACCGCTGGAAGCGCTGGTTCTCAGCACCAATTTTCGCTCGCAACAGGGCCTGGTGGAATGGTTTAACGACGCTTTTGAAAAAATCATGCCGCGAGTGGAAGACCTCGCCGAGGCCAAGGTCAGGTTCTCCGCTTCCGTGGCCGATAAGCCGGCGCTGAATGGCGATGCGGTGTCGGTACACCCCAGCCTGGGGAATGATGAACAAGCGGAGGCGACGACCGTTGCCCGATTGGCAGCGGCCGCCCTGGCGGCAGACCCCGATGGCAGCGTTGCAATACTCGTGCGCGGCCGCTCCCACCTGCGCTGTATTCTTCCGGCGTTGCGGCGGGCAGACCTCGCATTCCGGACCGTCGATACGGAAACACTGGCAGGCCGGCCGGTGATCCAGGATTTGCTGGCGCTGACCCAGGCCATGCTGCACCCTGCCGACCGCGGCGCGTGGCTGGCGGTTCTGCGGGCGCCGTGGTGCGGGCTGTCGCTGGCTGACTTGCTTGTGTTGATGGGCGACGATCGCCGCACACCGGTCGCCGAACTGATGGAGTCGATCGATCCGGATGAGCTCAGTGCAGATGGAAGAGTGCGGCTGCAGCGCGTTCGTGGCCCGCTGCTGTTGTCGCTGGCCGAACGGGGCTGTTACAGGCTCAGGGCGAGCGTCGAGAACCTCTGGCTGGCGTTGGGCGGGCCCGCCGTTCTGAACGAGCCTGCCGATATTGAAAACGCGGACAGTTATTTTCGCCTGCTCGAGAAACTCGACCATTCCGGCGAGCCGGCGGACCTGTCGCGTATCGAGGAGAAACTGGGCCAGCTATACGCAGCGCCGGATCCGGCGGCCGATGGCCGTTTGCAGATCATGACTATCCACAAATCGAAAGGGCTGGAATTCGATACCGTGATCATTCCCGGCATCGGCAAACAACCTGCCGACATGAACCGGCCGCTGTTGCGGTGGCTCAGCGTCGTAGCGGAGCAGGGCGGCGAGGAAGAATTGCTGATGGCGCCGCTGAGCGCGACCGGCGACGACGGCGACCCGTTTTTCAAACTGCTAAAAAGGCTCGATGAGCAGCGCGATCTGTATGAAACGGATCGTTTGTTGTATGTCGCGTGCACCCGGGCAAAGAAACGCCTGCACCTGCTGGGACACGCGACTGTCACGGAAAAAAACCCGCAGGCCAGGGCAGCCAATAAATCGCTGTTGCGACGGATGTGGCCGGTGCTGAAAGATGTTTATGAGCAGTTGCCGAGGGAGCCGGCCGCCGGGTCCGATGGCAGACCGCCGTACACCCAGTTGCCACTGGTACGCCTGCCGGCCGACTGGCAATTACCGGTCCTGCCGGTGGTTGACACGGTTTCGCCATTGCCCGAAGGCGGCGAGGAAAACGCCGTCGCGATCAAGTTTGACTGGGCCAAGGAGGCGCTGCGCCTGATCGGCCTGGTCGTGCACGCCGAACTCGAACTCATTGGCCGCGAAGGACTGGATCGATGGAGCCGGGCCCGGGTCGGCAAGAAAAAATCGCACTACAAAGCGCAGTTGCTGGCCCTGGGAATGCCGGCAACCGATCTGGATGGCGCGACCGGGAGCGTGCAGGAATCGATCGGCAACATCCTCGACGATAAAAAGGGCCGATGGATCCTGGGCGCCCATCGCGAGGCAGGTTGTGAACAGGCGCTGAGCGGATTTCTCGGTGGCGAGTTGGTCAACGTCGTGCTCGACCGGACATTCATCGATGAGAAAGGCACGCGCTGGATTATCGATTACAAGACCAGCTCTCATGAAGGCGGCGACCTGGACGCGTTCATGGATATGCAGCAACAACGATACCAGGGGCAACTCGTGCGTTACGCCAGGTTGATGAATAACCTGGAGGAACGTCCCGTTCGCGTCGGGCTTTATTTTCCGTTGCTAAAAGGCTGGCGCGAATGGCAGCCGGATTTATAAGGAACCGCTGAAGCTCAGCTCGTACACGCCATTTTCGCGTGGCATGAAATTCAGGATATTTTTCAGGCGCTGGTTTATCCGGCCGCGGGGTCTGATCAGGCCGGTGACTTGATAATTACCGCTGGCATCCAGCTCCAGCGTGCCGTCGATCTCCAGTGCACCATCGAGATCGAAAAAATCGGCATGCAGCTTGCCGCCGTTTTCGATTCTGAAAAAGCCTTCGAAATCACCAAGCGCCAGCTTTTCGGGCACCTGCATGCTGGTATCGGCCAGGTGAATTGTTCCGGTCGCGTGCTCAGGCCAGTCGCCGGCCATGGACAGCGATTCGATGGCCACAGATATGCTGGCCTGTGTCCCGAATGGCATGGCGCCCAGCTGGGTCAGCGGCAATTCGAGACGGGCGTCGCTGGCGTGGATCTTGCCATTGACCGACCAGCCAAACCGGCCGGACAATTGCTGACCCGGGTGACCGGCATGAAAATCGAAATCCATTCGCCCGGCCAGCAGGCCGCCGGGTTTCCAGCGCCATCTGGCCGCTCCGAACCGTAGCTGATCGACAGAAAAATCTTGTGCGGCTCCATTCCACAAGGTTCCGGACAGGCCGCTCATGTTTGCCGGAGTCCCGACAAGAAACGATGGAATGACCTGGGCAGGGATATTGAGCACCAGGAAGAAAACAAAAAAGGCAACCGCGATGCCCAGTAACTTTTTGCTTGAGCGGGTCATGTCCTGCTCGAAGACGCGGCGGTCAGTTTCTTCTGAGCAGCAGGCTGGAATCGACCGTGCCGCTTTCCTGGCCGACTCGCAAGGAGGCCGTTTGCACGCTGATGCCCCGCGATTCGAGCGCCGCAAGCCAGCTTATCATCGCGTTGAAAGATACATCGTCGAGCCGCGTATTGATCGAGTCCTCGCCGATAGGCTGCATCGTTGCGATGGCAACGCCTTCCTGCCGAGCGCTGCTTTGCAACAGGATGACCAGCGACCCGCCTGGAGCCGTTACTCCCGGTGCGGGGTTCATGCTGGATTGTCCGGCGATGGTTTTCATCTGATCCAGCTCAACAAATTGACGGGCCACGCGCCGTTCGTTTTGTTGCAGACTCTTGTACATCGGACCCAGCGCCATGCTGATGAACAGAACCAGGAGCACGGCGGCAGCGCCGAGCAATAGGTTGCGTTCGTTCTCCGATCGTTCGTTGAACCATTGCATCAGGGTCATGCCTGGGCCTCGCTGCGGTGGATCTGGATCCGGCCTTCGACCCGGTCTTCTTCCTGGGAGGTGCTTTGTATTTCCGCGGAGAAATCCTCCGCTTCGTTGACCTTGCGCTGAATATTGTCCAGCGTGGCGACATCAGGCACATTCAGACGTAACTCCATGCTCTGGTCGGCGAAACTGATCGACAGGATCCTGATGTCGAGTTCACGGGGTAACGCCGCGCTGACCACGGACAGCGTCTCCAGGAAATATGTCGAAGCCGCGGTGGCGTTGCCGCCGGTGCAGCTCAGAAGCTGGTTCAGCGGGCTGACGATCCTGGTCAGGCCCGGGCAGGTCGTCGTCAGAATACCAGCCATCTGTCGATCGAGCGACTGGCGCACCGATTTGATCTGCTGCAGGCGCAGGACATCCCTGGCGAATACCGTCAACAACATTGCCAGCAACAAGGATGCAGCCAGTCTCCAGGGTTTGATTTTTTCCAGGAGCTGCGTTTTGGGCGCAAAGCTTCCCTGTAGAAAATTGATCGATGGCCCCGAAATAACCTGGCTGGCAAGCAACGGCAAATCGGATTCTTCGAGCAATTGGACGGCGGCACGATCGGCATGGTCCTCGAGCGATGCCAGGACTGCTTTTTCGCAATAGACCGTCGCCTGTTCGCTCGGCAAATCTTTTGGCAGAAATTCAAAGACTTCCGCCGGTTGCAAGCCGAACAGGAATGTCGTTGCCCAGCGACCGGTGCGCAAGCCAATCGTGTTGTCGCCGCGAACGAGGATCGTCGAGCGGCCATCGCTCCACGGCAACCCGAGAGATTCCGCGATGACTTCATCGGGCTCGATGCCTGCTTCTTCGAGGGTTTCCAACAGTTGCTCGAGCCTGGATTTATCGATGACGGCAACACCGACACTGCCGTTCTTGTCTTTCCTGCTGATCGCGAAATGTTGCGTTTCCACATCGGCAATCAAATTCTCTTCGAGTGCGAAAGGGATCGCTTTCAGCGTTTTCGCGGCGCTTTTGATGGGTACCGTTGTGCTGGTAACCAGGACATCGGCGCCTGGCACCAGCAAAATCAGGTGTTTTTGCATAGCCGCTACCGACAGCGCATTCAGTTCGCCCGTTCTGACCTCGCCGAGTTGTCCGCCATTGGCGTCCATGACAACCCACTGCGCGCCTTGTTCAAGCAGTCTGCATACCAGGGTTTCGCTCATCAGGACCTGTTCTTACTCGCTGTTGAATGTGCGCATGACCGGTATCAATCGGCCATTGTTACGCTCAAGTAAACTGTACAGGGTGAACCGGGTTGAGCCAATAGATACATCGGCGGTCAGTCTGAAGAAACTGCTGGATAATTCCAGCGATTGCAGAATTTCGGGCTCGACCAGGTCGGCGAAAGCGGCCAGGCCATCGAAGCCCTGATCGCCACGTTCGCCGATCAGGTTCTCGGCGACGGTGTCGCTGATCTGGTCGGACAGCGAACGCAGGACCGGTGCGCTGGCGGTGTTGACGTTGAGCGCCGTTCCGTTTGGCAAAGCCGTCACATACGGAGCCAGGATAAGGTAACTGGCTGCATTCATTTCGCCGATCGCCAGCAGTTCGCTGGCCGAGGTGAGCGCAAGATTCGCGGTACGGTAGGGTGGAATCCGTGCCGTGTAGAAACTGTCTTCGGCGCCACTGGGGAACCCGGGTTCCAGGTCGTGGTCGAGCCAGTCGACGGTAATTCGCGCCAGCGCAGGGTCCAGTTCGAGTACGGTAAGCAGACGTTCGAACTGTTCCAGCGCGACTTCATCGACCTGCCCGCGTCTGCCGACCAGGTTGTTCAGGTTGAAGCGGCCCTGCATGTCCTCGAGAAATCCCCGGATGGCGCCGCCTTCGATCGGCAAGGTCGGAACCGGCGTCGCCCAGTCTTCGCCGGTGTGGTCGGTATCCGAATCCCTGGCGTCGGTCTGGAGAATTTCGCTGGCCCAGGCTTCGGCGCCAAGCGCATAGAGCAGAGCCTGATCGGCCTCGAACAGGTTTTGGCTGCGCCGGATATCCAGGCTGGTATCCCATTGCAGGTTGATGGTGAGTATGGTCACCAGCGCGACCAGCAACAGGGCAGTCAGCAAAGCCACGCCTTTTTGCCTGGTTTTGCCGCTGATTGCCGGATGCTTATCCACCCCGGATCTCCAGCAAACGGGTAATCCGCCCGTGGTCCGACAAATCGAGGCTGATTTCAACTGCGAGCGGGCGCAGCCACGCCGCTACCGCGTCGTCACTGCCCAGCGGCGGCCAATTCTCGTGCCATTCGAGTTGCGCGTCCAGATAACGGATGATCACTTCGTCGACATCGTCGAGAATTTCTGTCCGTCGTGGTTGGGTACCGGATACCCGGTCCAGCACCGGCCAATCGAGGCGCACGAGTTGTCTGTCCTCCAGTTGATACGCGACCCGTTGCAGCGTGCTGCGCGGAATCCCGGCCGGGTTGCTCCAGCCGCCACGGGTCAGCGTGGCCAGATAGATGCTGCGGGCGTCCGCGGACAATGCCGCTTCCTTGAAATCGCCCAGTTCCGAGCGTACCGGCCTGGGTTGTAACTGTGAAAAGTCGCGGGCCAGGTAAAGCATCGCAGTCTGGATCTGCTGCAAGCGGGCCGCGCGCGCGCGGGACCAGTCCACCTGGTTGCTGACCGCGATAAAGCCGCCAAACAACATGACCGCCATCAGCGCAAAAATCGCCAGCGCCACAAGAATTTCGATCAGCGTAAAGCCCCGCATTCGGGTTTTTGCAATGCTGGTCATCCGCTTTCCCCGGCAGGCTCGGAAGACCAGGGAAGAATGCGACCGTTACCGACTATGGGAGGGCCGATAAAACCCACGATATCCGACACGACATCGTCCGGTGAATTTTCCTTGCTGACCGCGATATCCACCCGATACAGGTTGTCGACGCCCGTTTCCGATACCCTGGATCGCCAGACCCACCGTTGATCGGCGTACTCCAGGTCGCCATTATTTTCGCCGGTCTCCACGACCTGTGGTAGCAGCCGCATTTCGGTCAGTTGGTTGAGCGCGATCCAGTGGGCGAAGGTTTTTTCCTGCAAACGATCGATCGCACCGATCGATTGCATGACGGCGTAGTAGGTGGCGCTCAGACCCAGCGCGGTGATCGCCATGGCGACCATGACCTCGATCAGGGTAAAGCCGCGCTGCCTGGTCATGCTTATTCCTCGCCAGGGGCCGTGACAACGAGGCCGTCCTGGTTGTCGCCGGCCAGCCGGTAGCGGGAGGCGCTGTTTTCGCGAAACAGGTGAATTTCAAAGGTACTGATATCACCGCTGCTCAGCAGAAGAATTTGCGGCACCGGCGCTTCGTCGTCATCGGCTACGGGTAACTGCAAATTGCGCTCGTCAACGAACAGTTCAACGACGATGTCGTCAGGCAAGGATCGGCGTCGAAATATTTCATCGTCATCCATCGGCACCCAGAGGCTGATCATGTTGCCGTCATCGTCGGGGCGGCGGTCATAAAGAAAAAACCGGTAACTGCGCTCTTCGATCTCGAGACCGATCGTGCGTCCCTGGAATACCGCTTGTTCCTGCGCCATCTCCAGCAAGGCATGCAGCCGCCTGGTCTCTCTCGCAACATCCCTGTCGGGGTCGAGTATACCGCTGGAGAAGACCGCCATCGCCGTACCGATCGCCATGATAACGAGCACGACCAGGATTTCGAGCAGGGTAAAGCCCCTCTGAATCCGGCGGAAGCGTGCTGGAATATTCACCATGCGAACAGAGCAAGGAGACGAGGCTGCCTTGCGCGTTACTCGTCGAGATTCCAGTTGCCAATGTCGGCGTCATTGTCTGAGCCGCCCGGCAGGCCGTCCGCACCAAACGAGTAGATATCGAGGCGCCCGTGTTGTCCCGGATAAAGATACTGGTACGGCGAGCTCCACGGATCCTTTCTCAGTCTTTCCAGATAACCGTCCGGTGTGTACTTGGGCAGATTGGCGCCGGCGGGTTTTTGCACCAGCGCTTCGAGGCCCTGCTCGGTGCTTGGGTACCTCGAGTTGTCGATTCGATACATTTTTAGCGCAGCTTCAATGGTCTGGATATCGGTCCTGGCCCGGGTAACCCGAGCCTGTTCGACCCGGCCGATGATGTTGGGTGCGACAATCGCAGCAAGAATACCGAGGATTACCACGACCACCATGATCTCGATCAGCGTAAAACCGGCACTGCCGGGCGTGGATTTTATTGCGTTCATAGGTCAGACACCGTTAGCCTAAACGCCTACATGATAGCAGAGCGCAGGAAATTTCATGATCAAATTGGCCGATATTGCCAGACAGCCGGTTGCGATAGCGACCCTGATAATCGCCGGTTTTGGCTTGCTTTTCATGGCCATTGGCGATCCCGCGCGGGAGTTGCTTCAATACGACCGTGAAGCGGTGTTGGCGGGCGAAATATGGCGCCTGCTGACGGCTCACCTGGTGCACCTGGGCGCGAGCCACACCGCGTTGAACCTGGTCGCGCTGATTCTCGTGTTCTGGCTGCTCGGACGGGAGTTCACGCTGGGCCAATGGGCCTGGGTCAGTGGTTTCGCGGTCGCGATGATCGCGCTGGGCTTCGTCTGGCTGCGACCGGAGTTGCAGTGGTATGTGGGTTTGTCCGGCGTGATGCATGGCTGGCTGGCGGCCGGGGCGACCCAAAGGCTCCGTCGTGGCAACAAGGACGGATTGATCCTGCTAGGCGCGGTGCTGCTCAAGGGGTTTTATGAACAACTGGCGGGACCTTTGCCAGGCAGCGAACTGGCAAGCGGGGGAGCGGTGGTCGTGGATGCGCATTGGTTCGGGACAGTCGGCGGGCTGATCGGCGTGTGGAGCCTGGGGCTGCGCAATCGTTCGACTGCTGTATGATCGTGCGCTTTTAATTGCGGCGCGTTAACGCGCTGGACCGGGATGGCGTAACAAATTTAAGGAGAATTGAAGCATGGCGCTGGCATATGTATTTCCGGGGCAAGGCTCGCAGGCGGTTGGCATGCTCGCCGATCTTGCCGACGCGCACCCCATCGTGAAGGAATCATTCGCCGAAGCTTCCGCGGCGCTGGGCTACGATTTGTGGCAGGTCAGCCAGCAAGGTCCGGCGGAAAAGCTCAACCAGACACAGGTGACGCAGCCGGCGCTGCTGGCGGCCGGGGTGAGCGTATATCGTCTCTGGCAGCAGCTTGGTGGCCAGCAGGCGAGCATGATGGCGGGTCACAGCCTCGGTGAGTACACGGCGCTGGTATGCGCCGGCGTGATCGATTTTGCCGTTGCCGTGAAACTGGTCGAGTACCGGGGTCAGGCGATGCAGGAGGCGGCGCCCAAAGGCGCCGGCGCGATGGCCGCGATCCTGGGCCTCGATGACGAACAGGTGATCCGGGCCTGTGGCCAGGCCGCCGGTGACGAAGTCGTATCCGCGGTGAACTTCAACTCGCCGGGCCAGGTGGTTATCGCGGGCCAGGCGGCGGCGGTCGAGCGGGCGATCGAGATAGCGAAACAAATGGGGGCGCGCAAGGCCATCCCGTTACCGGTCAGCGTGCCGTCGCATTGCGCCCTGATGCAGGGTGCGGCCGGCAAACTGGCTGTGCGGCTGGAAGAGATCGAGTTCAAGCCCGCCACGATGCCGGTCGTGCAAAATGTCGAGGCGCAGGTCTGCGGCTCGGCAGCGGATATACGCAGCGCACTGGTCCGGCAACTTTACTTGCCGGTACGCTGGGTCGAGTGCGTACAATACATGGCGAGTCATGGCGTGGACAGCCTGCTGGAATGCGGCCCCGGCAAGGTGCTTACGGGTCTGAATCGCAGGATCGATCGCGGGATGGGGATGTATCCGGTTTATGATTCGGGCAGTCTGCAGGCGGCATTGGAAAAGACAGCAACGGGAAACGGCAATGAGTGAAAAAATCCTGCAAGGAAAAACCGCCCTGGTCAGCGGTGCGTCGCGCGGTATCGGGCAGGCTATCGCGTTGCGGCTTGGCGAGCTTGGCGCTGTCGTTGTCGGCACGGCAACTACGCAGCAAGGCGCAGATGCAATCAGCGCCATGCTGGAGCAAGCGGGTATCGGCGGGCGCGGAGCGGTGCTCGATGTGGCCGACCAGGATTCCGTCGATCGCTTGATCTCCGATATCGGCAACCACGAAGGCGCGCCGGCGATCCTGGTCAATAATGCCGGCATTACCCGTGACAACCTGTTGCTGCGCATGAAAAGCGATGAATGGGATGAGATTATCAATACCAACCTCAGCTCCGTTTACCGAATGAGCAAGGCCTGTCTGCGGGGCATGATGAAAGCGCGGGATGGCAGGATCATCAATATTTCTTCGGTGGTCGGTTTGATGGGCAACGCCGGGCAGAGCAACTATGCGGCTGCGAAGGCGGGTATGATCGGCTTTACCAAGGCGCTGGCTCGGGAGATCGGATCTCGCAACATCACCGTCAACGCAGTCGCCCCCGGGGTTATTGAAACCGACATGATCCGCGCAATGACCGACCAGCAACGCCAGGCGCTGATCGATCAGGTGCCATTGACCCGGCTGGGAAGCGTGGAGGATATTGCCGCCGCGGTCGGCTTCCTGGCTTCGCCGGCGGCGGGCTATATCACCGGTGAAACGCTGAATATCAATGGCGGGATGTACATGGCCTGAGCCTGATCGCGGGTAAAGACTATAGAAACGCCGTGAAATCCATGTAAAATTAGCGGCTTGTCAAGCTAGATTGCCCCAGGACATTTACTTACAATAAGCAGCCGCAGTGGGCCTGGTAGCCCGCGGCACCGATTTTCTGATGAGGACGAGCACACAATGAGCAATATTCAAGAACAGGTAAAACAGATTGTCGCCGAGCAATTGGGCGTCAAGGTTGAAGAAGTTACCAACGAAGCGTCTTTCGTTGACGACCTTGGTGCGGATTCTCTGGATACCGTCGAATTGGTGATGGCGCTGGAAGAGGAATTCGATTGCGAAATTCCGGATGAAGAGGCCGAGAAAATCACCACCGTTCAGTTGGCTATCGATTACGTCAAAGAGAAAAATACTGACTCCTGATCGGTGCGCCATGCCGCGGCCATGGACAGGCTGTGGCTCGTCATAAGAACTTCTGTTTTGTGCAGGTGAAGAATTGGCCAAGCGTCGAGTAGTAGTCACCGGTTTGGGCATCGTTTCTCCCGTGGGCAATACGGTGAGCGACGCGTGGCAGACCATCGTGTCCGGCAAAAGCGGTATCGGCCTGATCACGCGCATGGATACCAGCCTGTTTACGACGCAAATCGGCGGTCCGGTGCGGGACTTCGATATTGGCGAGTACATCGAGCCGAAAGACGCCAGGAAAATGGACCCGTTCATCCATTACGGTATCGCGGCATCGGAACAGGCGCTGATCGATTCCGGGCTGGAAATCACGGACGAAAACCGGCATCGAATCGGCGTTGCGGTTGGCGCCGGCATCGGCGGCCTGGAGACGATCGAGGCCAGCTATGGCAAGTACATCGAATCGGGCAAGCCGAGAAAAATATCGCCGTTTTTCATTCCCTCCAGCATCATCAATATGGTGGCCGGGCATGTTTCCATTCGCAACAAACTGACCGGGCCAAACGTTTCCCTGGTTACCGCGTGTACGACCGCGACCCACTGCATTGGTATCGGGATGCGGATGATTCAGTATGGCGATGCGGACGTGATGGTTGCCGGTGGCTGCGAAATGGCCGCAACCGTGTTGGGTCTGGGCGGGTTTTGCTCGGCCCGCGCATTGTCCTGCCGGAATGACGATCCGGAAAGGGCCAGCCGGCCATGGGATGCCGAGCGCGATGGATTTGTCTTGTCCGATGGCGCCGGTTGCCTGGTGCTTGAAGAACTGGAGCATGCGCAGAAGCGCGGCGCCAATATCCTTGCCGAATTAATCGGTTTTGGCATGAGCGCCGATGCCTTCCACATGACGGCGCCGCTGGAGTCGGGTGAGGGCGCGAGCCTGTGCATGGAAAATGCGCTGGCGGATGCCCGGTTGAACCCCGATGAAGTCGATTACATCAATGCGCACGGCACATCGACGCCGCTCGGCGACATCGCCGAGACCAAGGCGATCAAACAGGCGTTTGGCGACCATGCCTACCGCCTGGCAGTCAGTTCGACGAAGTCGATGACCGGTCATTTGCTCGGCGCCGCGGGTGGCGTCGAAGCGATATTCAGCATATTGGCGATACGCGACCAGGTCGCACCGCCCACCATCAACCTGGAACACGCCGATCCCGAATGCGATCTGGACTATGTTCCCAACGAGGCGCGAGAGATGCACCTGCGGGTCGCAGTATCTAACTCATTCGGATTCGGTGGCACGAACGGTACGCTGGTGTTCGCACAGTTCAGTTGATTTCCCGAAGTACCAGTCAGTCTGTATACGGCGGTGGCGATGGCAAGCGTCATTTCCATGTTGAAACGATATCGGCCGGCATCGACCTGGCGTGGCTGCAGCAAAAAAAACCCGAACGCTATCCCTATCTGTTGCAAAGCGCCGCATCCGGAACCGCGCAAGGTCGCTTCGATATTCTGTTTGGGTTCCCGCGCGAGTCGATTGTTCTCGATGCGAAGTTCAGGCTGAATGATGGCCGCAAAGGCGATTTCCTTGATGCCCTCGACACGGCCTGGCGCAGGGAACGGGTGGCCGAACAAGCGCCTGGCCTGCCTTTTACCGGCGGCTGGTTTCTGTATCTGGCCTATGAACTGGCGGCCCAGGTGGAGCCGGGCCTGCACCTGCGGACAGACCCGGGTATGCCGGTGGCCATCGCGACCCGAATTCCGGTGGCGGCCATCAGCGATCGAAAACTCGGTCGGATGTACCTGGTCGCGGAGACAGGCCACGAACACTGTCTCGACCAACTTTCCGAGGATCTTGCCGGCGGCTTCCCGGAGGAATCCTCCGGGCCGCTGCTGTCCGGTGTACTGCAAGAGGATCCTGAGCAGAATTATCTCGATGCGGTAGAGACCGCCAGGCGATTGATCTACGAGGGCGATATTTTTCAGGCCAACTTGTCACGCCAGTGGCGCGGTGAACTGCTGCCGGGCACCAACCCGGCGCAGGTATACCGGCGTTTGTGCAAAGCCAACCCGGCGCCGTTTGCGGGGCTGGCTCGCTGGCAGAACCACACCGTCATCAGCTCATCGCCCGAACGCCTGCTGAGAATCGCCAACGGCTATGCCGAGACACGGCCAATCGCCGGGACCCGTCCGCGCGATCATCGGCGGATGAACGATGCCGCGATGCGCGAGGAATTGCTGGCTCATCCCAAGGAAAGGGCGGAGCACATCATGCTGATCGATCTCGAGCGCAACGACCTGGGCCGCGTGTGTCGTCCGGGCTCGGTCGAAGTCGACGAGATGATGAGCCTGGAGAGCTATGCGCATGTGCATCACATCGTTTCCAACGTGCGCGGTCGATTGCGCGAGGACGTCTCGCCGGGGCAGGTGATCCGGGCGATGTTTCCAGGCGGCACGATCACCGGTTGCCCGAAGGTGCGCTGCATGGAGATTATCTCGCAACTGGAAGGAGCGCCGCGTGGCGCATATACCGGCTCGATGGGTTATCTGAATCGCGATGGCAGCGCCGACCTCAATATCCTGATCCGAACCCTGGTGCAGGATGGCGATCGCATCAGCCTGCGGGCCGGCAGCGGCATCGTCGCGGATTCGATCGCCCGCGAAGAGCTTGCGGAAACCCGGGCGAAGGCCAAGGGCCTGATCCTGGCGCTGGGAGCCATCTGAGTGGCCATCCGTTGCATTGTCGACGGTCGCGACGGTGAAGCGGTTCCCGCCAGCGACCGCGGTCTGCAATATGGCGACGGTCTGTTTGAAACCATGGCCGCCGCGGACGGGCGCATCGCCTTGCTGGAAGAGCACCTCGAACGACTCAGCCAGGGCGCCGCCAGGCTGGGTTTGCCGATACCCGATATGGCTGTGTTGCGCGGTGAAATCCTTGGCTTGCTGCCGGGTCAGGGCAGGGCGGTGATCAAGCTGATCCTGACCCGCGGGAGCGGTGGGCGCGGCTATCGTCAACCGGCAAAAATAAAAACCCGGCGCATCGTCAGTCTGCATCCGTGGCCGGATTATCCGGCCAGCTGGGCGCGCGATGGCATTGCGGTGCGGCTTTGCGAAACGCGCCTCGCAAGCGACCCGGTTCTTGCCGGCTTGAAAACCTTGAACAGATTGCACCAGGTACTGGCCAGGGCAGAATGGGACGACCCGAATATCGCGGAAGGCCTGATGATGGATGCCGATGACCAGGTCGTTTGTGGCACTATGAGCAATCTGTTCTTGGTGCGGTCCGGCGCCCTGGTGACACCGGATCTCGAGCGTTCAGGCGTGGCCGGTGTGATGCGAAAACAAATCCTGAAAATTGCCGCGCATATGGATATGGAAATTCAGGAACGGGCAGTGAGCCTCGACGATCTGTCGCGGGCGGACGAAATATTCGTCAGCAATTCATTGATCATGATCTGGCCCGTCCGGCAACTGGACGGGCGCGTCTGCGCCACCGGCCCGCTGACGACCCGGCTCCGGCATGCGCTGAAATCCAGCTTGTCGGCGATGGGCGCCGCGTCATGAGTCGTCTGCAGCGAGGCCTGTCGATTGCTATTTTGCTCGCCGCTTTGGGCCTGTTATCCACGCTGTACCTGATCGACCGAGCCATGCACACAAGCCTGAGCGTCGATGAAGACGGTGAGGTGCTATGGGTCAGCCCCGGCTTGAGCCTGGCCGGCCTGGTTCGGGAACTGGAGCAAAGAGAAATACTTTGTTGCCCGCTGGCCTTCAAGCTGTCTGCACGCGTCTCCGGCGCTGCGACCCGGATCAAGGCTGGTGAATACTTGCTTGCGCCAGGGATGACGGCCGATGACCTCCTCAGAGCACTCGTTCAGGGTGACGTAATGATGCGCAGTTTCACCATTATCGAAGGCTGGACGGTTATGGAACTGCTGACCGCGCTGTCCGCCGAGGAAGCACTGGAGCAGGACATCGAGGAAAATCTCGCCAGCGCGATGGCATCGCTGATGGACAGGTTCGGCCGGACCGGATTGCACCCGGAAGGGCAGTTTCTGCCCGAGACCTATCATTTCGTGCGT
Organism: Pseudomonadota bacterium; assembly: GCA_022560735.1. Classification (GTDB taxonomy): domain Bacteria; phylum Pseudomonadota; class Gammaproteobacteria; order Steroidobacterales; family MnTg04; genus MnTg04. Next base: position 34,155 of record JADFSO010000015.1, on the reverse strand, counting down.
GGAGAGCGCGCCAGCGATATTCTGCGCCGTGCCCATGTCTCATTGCGGGAGCGACTGGAGCAGGCATGGCAGGGGCGCGAGTCGGGGTTGCCATTCGATACCGCCTATGAGGCGCTGGTGCTGGCATCCATCGTCGAAAAAGAAACCGCGCTGGCCAGCGAGCGTCCGGTCATCGCCGGCGTGTTCGTGCGGCGCCTGCAACAGCGTATGCGGCTGCAGACCGACCCAACTGTTATCTACGGGCTTGGCGCGAACTTCGATGGCAACCTGACCCGTCGGCATCTCGCCACTGACACGTCCTACAACACCTATACCCGCGCCGGTTTGCCACCGACCCCGATCGCATTGCCTGGCGCTGAAGCGATCGCCGCCGTGATGCACCCGCAACCGGGCGTTGCCTTGTATTTTGTCGCGACCGGCGCAGGTGACGGCAGTCACCGCTTTTCCGCCACGCTTGCAGAGCATAACCAGGCTGTGCAGGATTACCTGCGGCAGCTCAGACACAACAGGAAGACACCATGATTGGCCGGTTGATTACACTGGAAGGGCTCGAAGGCGTCGGTAAATCCACCAACATGGATTTCATCCGGCGCAAATTGCAGGATGCGGGCATCGATGTGGATGTTACGCGCGAACCCGGCGGCACGCCGCTGGCCGAGAAAATTCGGCAACTGGTCCTGGATACAGCGGATGAACCGCTGCCTGATCTTTGCGAGTTGCTGCTGATATTTGCCGCGCGCTCGGCGCACCTGGAAAATCGCATCAGACCGGCGCTGGATCATGGTCGCTGGGTACTGTGCGACCGCTTTACCGATGCCACTTACGCCTACCAGGGCGGTGGACGGGGGCTGCCCCTCGAGATAATCGCCAGCCTGGAGGATTGGATTCAGTCGGGTCTGCGACCGGACCTGACGATTTTGCTGGATACGCCGGTTGAAATCGGGCTGCAAAGGATTCGTGAGCGTGGCGGCACCGATCGCTTTGAAAGCCAGCGACTGGAATTCTTTCAACGGGCGCGCGAGGTTTATTTGTCGCGCGCACAACAAGAACCCGAAAGATACGTGGTCGTGGACGCCAGCCGACCGCTTGCGCAGGTCCAGGATGACCTCGCAAAAGTGATCGAATTATATTTAAGTAATTTCTAACAATCTTCGGTTAAAGCATTGAAAGATAAAGAAAAGAATAATATCTACTTCTGGCAGGAGTCGATCTGGGCACAGTTGACCGGCGCCTGGGAGCAACAACGCATGCCGCACGGGCTGTTGCTGGCGGGTCCGGCCGGGCTGGGCAAGCCCCGGTTTGCGCGCGAATTGGCCGGTTTCGTGATGTGCCGGGAACCAAGCCCTGCGCAACAGCGTTGCGGACAGTGCAAAGGCTGTACCTTGATGGCGGCCGGCAGTCATCCCGATTTTCGCTGGGAATCGGTGCCCGAAGATCGCAAGACCATTGGTATCGGGCAAGCCCGCGAAATCGTCGCCTGGATGCACTTGACGAGTTACCTGGGGGGTTACAAGGTCGTGGTCATCGATGACGCCGACCTGATGACACGCGAGGCGGCCAACAGTCTGCTCAAGACGCTGGAGGAACCTGCCGGTGCCTCTTTGCTGATGCTGATATCGAAGCGCCCGCATGGCTTGCTGGCGACGATCCGCAGCCGCTGCCAGCTGCTCAGGTTTACCCGGCCCGGGCACGAAGCCGCCTTGCAATGGTTGGGAACGCAGGATAGCAGCGCGGACTGGCCGCGGTTGCTGTTCCTCGCCAACGGAGCGCCGTTGCGGGCTTTGACCATGTACCGCGACGGATTTGCCGACACGGACCGGCAGTTCAGCGCCGATCTTGCCGGCATAATCGACGGCTCGACAGACCCGGTCGCAGCGTCTGCGGCGTGGGCCAAACAGCCACCGGTTGTCTGGCTGGAATGGTTGCAAACAGTGGTCCTGGGGTTGATTCGGGCGCGTGCGGCCGGGGTGGCCAAAAGCAAGGAATGTGAACCAGTACACTTGATTCAGGGAGCAGTTAACATAAACTTGGGCAGGTTGTATCACTACCTGGATGACCTGGTAGCGGCCCGGCAGCGGTCGGAACGCGGTGTACTGCGCGCCGATTTGATGACGGCAGCCATGTTGATACCCTGGGCCTGCGGCCTGAATTACCGATCGATATATCAGGAAGACTAGTATGAGCAAACCCGGGCTGTTGACCCTGACCATCAAAGACAAGAGCGCCCTGTACCTTGCCTATATGCCGTTTATCAATAACGGCGGTTTGTTCATCCCTACGGCCAGTAGTTACCGCCTGGGCGATGAAGTGTTCATGCTGCTCAATCTGATGGGTGAATCCGACCGCATCCCGGTCGCCGGCCGGGTCATCTGGATTACGCCCAAGGGTGCGCAAAGCCGCCGGACTGCCGGTATCGGCGTGCAATTCAGCGATCAGGACCGCGGTCAGACCCAGAGAAAAATCGAAGAGTACCTGGCCGGTGCGCTGGGTGGCGACAAAGCAACCCACACCATGTGAAAACGGCTCTCGCGAAGAGCTTCCCCAATGTCAGCCGCGGAATGTGACCTGCCAGCCGGGTGTCGGGCTCAGTCGTTTTCTGCCAACATCTCCAGGCCGTCGCGGAGCACAAATGCTTCGAAGCCGCGCTCGTTGAGAATATAGGCGCCTGCCGAGCTGCGCCTGCCGGTGTCGCAACACACAACGTACTGCTTGTCTTTGTCCAGTGTGCTGAGTTTCAACCGGATAAAATACAGGGGGATATTGATGGCATCGGGTTCATGAAAATTTTCGAATTCGCTGGGCAGACGCACATCCAGCCAGATCCCGCCGTTGCCGACGATCTCATTCGCTTGTTCCTTGTCTACCCATTTCAGCATGGGTTCGTTGAGCAGGGACTTGAAGTCTTCCTTGGCAAGGCGCATCAATGAACCATCCGAAGACATGACGATGGTTGCGTTTCGTCTGGCATCCGAAATCAGCGCTTCCTCGCCAAAGGTGTCGCCGATCGTAAGATCCGCCAGTTTGATGCCATCCTTGTTCAGCGGCGTTTCCCGCGTGACGCTGCAGCTGCCACTGATCACGACGTAAAAATAATCGCCTTCGTCACCTTGTTTGATGACCACGTCGCCGGCCTTGTGATTGACCTGCTGCATGCGCATGAATATAGCCTGGATATTGGCCGGCGGAATCTTGTGGAAAGCCTTGGTCTGCAGAAGCGTGAGCATCCAGTCATCGGAAGTGGCTTTGTCGCCGGTATTCAGACCCAGCTCGCTAACCTCGTATGAACCGGTCTGGTCCCAGGTCAGCATCACATCCAGCAGATCGCTGTCGATTGCCAGGTACTCGACCCTGCTTCTTGCCTTGGCCGTCACTTTGCGAGGAATCACGTGGGCGACCGGGTGGCTGGCTTCCTTGGTGCCGCCTTTGATGACCGCGACTTCTTCGCCACCCGATAACAGCAACAGTTCTCCACTGATGACGTAGATCGTTCTTTTCTTCTGATCGCCTTCCTTGAACAGGATCCGACCGGCCTCGAGCGCGTGGATTGCGGTTTTCTTGACCAGGGAGTCCAGGTTTTCTTTTTGCAGACCATCCAGCGGAGACAGCCGTCTCAGTATCGTCGTAGTGACATGTTTTTCTTTCATCGTCGCTCGCTTCAAGCCTCTCTCAGGCGAATTCACTCACTGAAACATCAATAGCTTATTCGTGTTCGCAAACAACCGCGTTGATATACGTCACACTGCGGTACAGCCTTGATAATAACATGCTGGGAAACCCATCCCTACTGGGTTTCGGTTAATTCTTCCGGTATGGGTCTGGGTCGGCGGTCATCGCCGATATGAACATAAATCATCCTGGCGCTGGCGACAATGAAATGGCGGTCGGGCGGCTCGCCGGGCCGATCGACGAACATTTCAATACCGATGGTAATCGAGGTGGTGCCGGTTTTGCAGATTCGGCAATAAAAAGTCACTACATCGCCGACATAAACCGGCTGGATGAACTCGAAATCGGCCACCGCGATGGTGACCACGTTGCCACCGGCTCGCTGGTACGCCTGGTTACCCCCCGCGATATCCGCATGTGACATCAGCCAGCCACCGAATATATCGCCCAGCCAGTTGGTATCCTTGGGCATGGCCAGCATCCTGATTATCGACTGTCCGCGGGGTTTCTGGTCTTTGTCGATGGTCATTTGTCAGCCTCGATGCGGCTCCAGGCCTCGTGCGGCCTGAACCGGTCGCCATGCTTGTCAGCCAGTCTATTCATGGTTGCGACGATATCGCTGATGCCGCGGTCGCGTGCATAATGAATAGGCCCGCCACGGAACGGGGCGAAACCGGTGCCGAAAATCACGCCGGCGTCGAGCAAATCCAGATCGTCGATGACCCCTTCGCTCCATAACGCGACCGCCGCGTTGAGCAGCGGCATGAACAGGCGGTCGGTGATATCGTCCGGCGCTTTCTCGCCATCGGTTTTCGGTTTCACGGGTTTGCCATCCACCCACCGGTAAAAACCTTCGCCGGTCTTCATGCCCAGTTTTTTCTCGGCGACCAGTTTCTCCAGGATCGCGGGTACCGGGGAATCAAAAGCTTCACCGAGAATCTGCGAGACGCTGAGCGCCACATCCAGGCCGACTATGTCGGACAGGTGGACCGGCCCCATCGGCATGCCAAAGTCCAGCGCGGCCTGGTCGATCAGCGGGCCGGCAACGCCTTCTTCGGCGATCAGCGAAGCTTCGCTCATATAGGGCATCAAGACACGGTTGACGACAAAGCCCGGTGCACTGCGACAGGGCAGCGGCAGGCGGTCGATGCGCTGGGCAAAGGCGATGCCCTGGTCGATTATCTCCTGCGGCGTATCGGGTTTGCCGATGACTTCGAGCAGCGGCATTTTGTCGACCGGGTTGAAAAAATGCAGCCCGAACAAGCGCCTTGGATCGGGTAGATCGGCCGACAAGATTTCGAGCATCAGGCTGGAGGTGTTGGTCGCCAGCAAGGCGTCGGGTTTCATCCGCGCGACCAGGTCGTCATACAGTGATTTCTTGGCCTCGACGTTTTCATAAATCGCTTCGATGACAAGATCCGCATCCGCGATGCCATTACCTTCCACGTCCATCTTGAGCCGCGCGACCGCAGCCTCGTAATCCTCCGGTGTGCGGGTCTTTTTCTCGAACAGCTTGTTGGCCGTTTTCAGCGCGGGTTCCACGTATTTTTCCTCGCGGTCCTGCAAGGTCACCTCGATACCGCGTAACGCAGACCACGCGGCGATGCCTCCGCCCATGGTGCCGGCGCCAATGACATGGAGGCGCTGCACCTTGCTTTTCACCTTGCCGCCGAGGGATTTCATCCGGTCCTGGAGCATGAACACGCGGATCAGGTTCTGCCCGGTAGCGCCGACCATCTGCCGCGAGATCAGTTTGGCCTCCGCCTCGTATTGGGCATCGGACGCGCCATACTTCCGCCACAGTTCAATCATCGCGAACGGGCTCGGGTAGTGTTTGGGGTTGGCGCGGGAGGCAACCTGCTTCTTGATTGCCGCGGCGACCAGGTTGCGGATCAGCGGCAGGTTCATCAGTTTTTCTTTTAACGGGGCTTGCTGCCGCGGCGGCTTGTCGCGAATCAGCTTCTCGGCGGCCGTGCGCATCTCGTCAGCGGGGACCAGGCGGTCAAGCAAACCCATTTTTAGCGCCTTTTCGGCGCGCAAAAACCGGCCGCTGAGCATCAGGTTCATCGCCGCGCTGACACCGACGAGACGCACGGTCCGTACCGTGCCGCCAAAGCCGGGGTTGATCCCCAGTTTGACTTCGGGCAGGCCGACGCTGACCCGGCCATTGTCCGCAGCGATGCGATAATCACAAGCCAGCGCCAGCTCGAAGCCGCCGCCAAGAGCGAAACCATTGAGCAGCGCGACGCTGGGGCAGGGCAGCGCTTCGATACGAGCCATGATCTGCTGACCGAGGCGGGTCATCTCGAAAACCATCGCTTCGGTCGCGAGCTTGGTGAACTCCTTGATATCGGCGCCGAATATGAAACCGCTTTTTTTGCCCGACCAGATGACCAGCCCGGTGGGAGGGCTGGATTCCAGCGCGGACAAATGCTCGGCCAGTTCACGCATGACCGGCGTCGACAAAACGTTGGCGCCGGCATTGGCCATATCCAGGCACAGCCAGGCGATGTCGTTGCCGTCACGCTCCAGCGTCCAGTTTGTGATCTCGTTTTCTTCCGTCATTGATTTTTCTCCGAAAATCGGTGGCAACTGGCCGGACTGTGTGCGACCGGTATTCCACGGATATTGCTGAATCCCCGAATCCTACCAGTTACTGACCGCACCGCAACATTTGAGTTAGCGAGCTAACTGGAAATCACAAATCAGTGGCAAATGATCGGACAGGCGAACATCGGGAATCCTGAATTTGGTGACTTCGATTCCCTCGCCGTAGAGGATGAAATCGAGTTCCTTGCGCGGCGCCCGGCTGGGGTAAGAGGGCAAACCCTCGACATTGGCGCTGCGCAGCCCGGCAGCCTGCATAAACAGGTATATCTCGTCCTCACCCCAGAATGTGTTGAAATCGCCGGCGACGATTACCGGTTTCGGGCACTTGCGAACCAGATCGTACAGATGGCGCAGTTGCGAATGCCGATGGCGGTATTTGAGCGACAAATGGACCAGGAACACGGCCACGTTTTCGAGTTCAAGTTCGATAATCAGGCGCTTGACGCCGGTATTCATGTAGTGAAACCGCTCACCATGCAAGCGTGGCGCGGCGAGGAAGGCGTTAACCTGTTTGCGGATGATCGGCAGGCTTTTCTGGATGGACTCTTCCCCGTACTTGCACTGGTAGACCGAGTAATGGCCGATTGCCTCGGCGATTTGTTCGGCCTGGTTGACCAGGCGTGAGCGTATCGATCCCGAATCGACTTCCACGAGCCCGACGATATCGGGATCTTCCGATTTTATGAATTCGGTGATCTGCCGCAGCGTCTCGGGACTGCCCTTGATATACCCGGCGCCCGGCACCGGCAAATTGAACCGGGGACCCACACCAACGGCATAACGCATATTGTATAACAGCAATCGCATCGGTTTTCGGGGCGCTCCAGGCAGCTATGTTCTGGCAGTTGCGGGGCCACTCTAGCCCAGCCGTGTCAGGGCCACAACGCAAAACTGGCCGTTGTGGCGGCTGGTTCGGTACACTAGCGCAAACAGAGAGGTGAGCATCGTGTCACAGGACAACCCGATCCGTGTTTTTGCCAGCCACGCCTTTCAGGAACACGACGACTATAATCGTTTATTCGAATATCTCGAAAGCACGACCAATTTTTTTTACGCCAACAGCGCCGTACCGGACACGGTTCCCGAGGAAGACACGGAAGAGGCGCTCAAGGACGAACTCCGCGAGCAAATCGAACCTGCCGAGGTCGTTATTATTCTGGCGGGACTGTACGAGGAATTCCAAGAATGGATAGATTTTACGCTGTTGGTTGCGAAGTCTTCAGACAAGCCGGTCATTGCCATCGAGCACTTCGGGAGCACCCAGGAGATTGCGCCGGAAATTGCCGAGATTGCCGATGAAGTGGTGGCATGGAACGAACGCTCGATGGTGGATGCCATTCGCCGCCAGGCCAGGCACGAGGAAACCCAGCGCTGGGACGTGGTCGAATTCGAGATGCCCGAATCCGAATGACCGGCGCATGGCCGCCCAGACCCGCGACTGAACCGGAAACCGCATGCCAATAAAACCCTTGCAAATGACCCAACAGGAGCTGTTCAGCACGCCGATCTGGCGAGTTGCCGCGCCGGAGATTGCCCGGCACAAGAAAACCATGCTCGCCGACCTGGAGCAGAAATGGGCCGCCGGCGACTTCGAAAAACATGGCCACGGTTATGGCTACCAGAGCAAGAACGAGTTGTTTTCCCCGCAGGGCATGACAGACCAGCCCTATCTCAAACTGATCAGGGACAAGTTTATCGCGGCCTGCCGGCAGATCCTGGTGGCTCGTCATGGCATCGCCAAACAAATGCCGTTCGACATTTACGCGGTGCAGGGCTGGTACCTGATCCAGACCGCCGAAGAGTGGGTCGACGGGCCCTGGCACAACCATCATCCGGCGACGCTGAGCGGTTGTTATTACTTGCAGATTCCCAGGTACAAGGAAGCCAACGAAGGCCTGTTGATGTTCCAGCGCTCGCAACCGCCGACCGATATTTTCGTCAACCATCAATCCGGCGTGGTACCGGCCGAAGGGCAGTTCGTGATATTTCCGTCCTACCTGATGCACCGGCCCGCGCCGTGCCCGAGCGCGGACAAATGGCGGGTCACCGTGGCCATGGACTGTTTCGTCCACTGGCATAAACGCTACTCGGAGCCGGTGCGCCAGGTCGGCCCCGAAGAATGGGATGAGGCGCTCAAACAAAGCTTCAACCCGGGCCTGGCACCGAAAGATGGTTTAGGGTGAAGTTACTTCATAATAAGTCGGCAACTCTTTAATAATTAAGGATAAATATGGGCATCGGCAGACGTGATTTTGTACAGCTGGGTCTCGCTGGTGTGTTGACGGCAAATAACGGGCCCGTTGCTGCGGCGGCCAGGCTGTATGGCGAAATACCCTCACGGCCGTTGGACATTTTGATTCTTGGCGGTACGCGTTTTATCGGACCGCACATGGTCAGGGAGGCGCAAAGCCGCGGTCACACAGTAACCTTGTTTAATCGTGGCAAGACCAACCCGGATTTATTTAGCGATATCGAAACGCTGATCGGTGATCGTGACGGCAATCTGCAGGCGCTTGAGGGCAGGCGCTGGGATGTAGTCATCGATACTTCCGGTTATCTGCCGCGACTGGTTGGTGACTCGGCTCGCTTGCTGACCAATGCCGTTGAGCATTATTTGTTTATCTCGTCGATGGCCGTGTATTCATCCTTTACGACGCGATTTATGGACGAATCCGGTCCGCTGAGGATCATGCCGGATACGGAGAGCGAGGAAGTCAATGAGTACTACGGAGCACTCAAAGTCCTTTGTGAGCAGGTGGTCCAAGAGACGCTGTCCGGACGAAACACGATACTCCGACCCGGGATAATCGCCGGTCCGGGCGATCATACCGACAGATTCAACTACTGGCCGGTCAGGGTTTCGAGAGGCGGGCATATGCTGGCCCCGGGAAACGGCAGCGATTTCATGCAATGGGTGGATGTACGCGATCTGGCCCAATTCGTCATGCGTTGCCTGGAGCGAAATATTACCGGCATTTACAATGCAGTTCGGCCAGCCGCCGCTTACACAATGGGTGACATGATCGAAGACAGCCGCGTAATCAGCGGCGTCAAGGACCTGGAAGTGGAATGGATACCGCTTGAATTTCTGCAACAGCACGGGGTCGAGCCCTGGGACGATCTACCGGCCTACATGCCACTATCGCCGCCTGGCGACTTCTCACATATGTTTGCGATCAGCAGCGCCGCCGCATTTACCAAAGGGCTGCGCGCGCGGGCTGCTACTGAAACCATCGCCGACGTATTGGCATGGTGGCAGACGCTGCCGGAGGAACGGCGTAACCCGATGCGTGCGGGCCTCAGCGTCGAAAAAGAAGCGGAGGTACTCGCGGCCTGGGCTAAAGAAAAATCCTGATAGTGCTGGTACAGAAAACCGCGATCTAGGCTAGCTGCGCTATCACGGCTTGCGCATATTCGTCGGTTCCCGCCTTGCCGCCCAAATCTCCGGTCAGGCACCCGCCATCGTTGATCGTGGCCTGGATGGCGTCACGCAGACGCGTCGCTTTGCCGTTCTCACCGACGTGGTCGAGCATCATGGCCGCCGCCAGCAGCAGGGCGGTTGGGTTGGCGATCCCCTGGCCTGCGATATCCGGCGCCGAACCGTGCACGGCTTCGAAAATAGCTGCGTCCTTGCCGATGTTGGCGCCTGGCGTCAGGCCCAGGCCGCCGACCAGCCCGGCCATCAGGTCGGACAGAATATCGCCGAACATATTGGTGGTCAGGATCATGTCGAACTGCGACGGGTCCTGCACGAGGTGCATGGCGCAGGCATCGACGATACGGGTCTCGACCTCGATCCGGTCCCGGTACTTTTCAGCGACCTGGTTGGCGGTTTCCAGGAACAGCCCGGACAGGCATTTGAGGATGTTGGCCTTGTGCACGATCGTGATTTTCCTGCGGCCGTGGGCAATTGCGTATTCGAACGCGTATTCGGCGATCCGCCGCGAGCCCGAACGCGTAATGATGCCCGAAGCCTCGGCGACCGCGTGCGGGTCGTCATCGATCGGGATAAAATGCTCGACACCGACATACAGGCCCTCGGTGTTCTCCCGGATCAGCACGATATCGACATCCTCGAAACGCCCGCCGGGCACATAAGTGCGCGCCGGTCGCACGTTGGCATACAGCTTGAACAGCTTGCGCAGCTCGACGCTGATCGAGCGGAAACCCTCCCCGACCGGGGTGGTCAGCGGGCCTTTCAACGCCAGCCTGGTCTTGCGGATGCTGTCCAGCGTCGCCTCCGGCAAGGGTGTGCCCAAAGCGTCGAACGCGGCCATTCCCGCTTGTTGCTCGTCCCAGTCGAAGGGCGCATCCAGCGCATCCAGGATCGCAATGGCGGCCGCCGAAATCTCGGGCCCGATGCCATCGCCGCGAATCAGCGTGGCAGGAATTTTTTTGTTGGCAGACATATTTCCAATTTTGTACGGTCGGCCGAAATCTGGCCGGGCGTAATTCTAGCAGCCTGTCGATCATTACTCGACAAAATCCGCAGTTGGCTCCTCGTCGCTGCGGCCGCCGATATCCGGCTCGATTGCTGAACCAAAAACGGCATTCATCATTGCGGGGCAAGCGAACTGATGTTCGAACCCTTCGATGGCAACCCACGGGAACAACAACAAAGGACACCCACAGACTTTCTGAGCAAACCCTACAAATATCCCCCTAGCTGATTGTTTGGCCGATCAGCAGTAGGATGATTTTCACGAAAAGGTGTGGATGTCCTAGGTTTTTTCCTGCGAAAAGGTGTGGATGTCCTAGGTTTTCCTTCTTCCTGCGAAAAGGTGTGGATGTCCTAGGTTTTCCTTCTAGGTTTTCCTTGGATTGTGAATGCCCTGGTTGTTGTGATAAATAGCATGATTGACACTTGGTGGAGGATTCGGCTATCGCACGGCCATTGGATATCGGATGTTCGATAAATCCCGCGCGGTGCATCGATTACTGTTCATGATCGGCCTTGTCGTGGCAGGGGAGGCCGTCTTTGCATTGCCCTTCCACGTCGCGCGCTTCTTTCGTCCTACGGTGCTCGAGGTATTCGCTCTCACCAATACTGAGCTAGGTGCCGCACAGGGTATCTATGGAATACTCGCGATGCTCGCGTACTTTCCCGGCGGCCCCCTGGCAGATCGGTTTCCGGCGCGAAAGCTGCTCGCTTTCTCACTGTGGACGACGGCGGCCGGCGGACTCTACATGGCCACTTTCCCAGGCTACCGTGGTGCACTCATTTTGTGGGGCTTCTTCGGTGTCAGCACCATCCTGCTTTTTTGGGCGGCGCTGATCCGTGCGACACGGGACTGGGGTGGCAGCGATGACCAGGGGCGCGCCTTCGGGCTATTGGATAGCGGTCGCGGCCTGCTCGCCGCGGCCCTGGCATCCATCGCCGTGGTGGGCTTCGGTTTTTTCTTTCCAGAAGGTTATTCCTCGGCGACCTTCGAGGAAAAAAAGCAGGCGCTGCGCATCGTTATCCATGGGTACACGGCGGCCACGGTCCTGGCGGGTTTGTTCGTATGGTTCGTGATATCGGACGGACACCCCGCGGGCAAGGAGACTTCCGAAAAATGGGCGTCCCATACCGAGACTGTCTGGGTACACATCATGCGCGTCATGCGCATACCGGCGGTGTGGCTCCAAGCCCTGATCGTGGTTTGTGCCTATGTCGGCTTCAAGGGGTTTGACAATTACGCGCTTTATGCCGTCGAGGGATATGGCATGAACGAAGTAGACGCCGCGCGCCTGGTCGCAATTGGCGCCTGGATGAGGCCGATCGCAGCTTTGGGCGCCGGTTTCCTCGGCGATCGATTCACGATCTCGCGCATGACCGTGATTGCCTTCATCCTATTGCTGATGTCGGATCTTTTCTTCGCCCTCACCACGCCGCTACCGGGTACCGGTTGGGTGCTCTTTTGCAATATGCTGCTTGGGGCCTTGGCAATGTTTGGTCTGCGCGGGCTCTATTTTGCGCTGTTCCAGGAAGCAAAAGTGCCGGTCGCTGTCACCGGAACAGCCGTGGGCCTGGTGTCCGTATTGGGTTTCACACCGGATATCTTCGTTTCCTATTTCGGCGGCGTCTTACTCGATCAGTCACCCGGGCTTGCCGGCCACCAGCATTTTTTCATGTTTCTGGCAGCTTTCGCCGCGGTGGGTGTGATTGCCAGCTACACGATCATGCGGATGTTGCGCGAAAAAGATTGCTAACGATGCTGTCGGGAGATTGCGGATGTCCTCGTTTCGCTTTTGGTGTCGCAAGGAACAGCTACACCTGGTGATGAAAAAAGGATTGCAAGCACTGGGCTAATGGCATCGTTGTGATTCGGTGTCGAGAACTGACGCTCTTTGACACAGAAATCCGAGAAGTGCCTGTTTTCAGGTCGTTTGAAGGGGTCGGTCATGAACAGGCGTGACTTTGATCTCTACTTGCTGGTTTAGACGATTCAATATGGTTACCAGCCGGTCAATCGTAAAACGCCCGAGATCTGCGTTCCTGATCCGTGAAAAATCAGCATAATCGAAGCCGGTTTTTGTCGCAGCCTTACGAACAGAAAGTTTTTGCGCGTCAAGAATACGGATTATATCGGCAGCCAGTTGGGATTTGAGTTGTTCAACATCGGCATTCTGATAACCAAAATCCCGAAAGACATTACCGCTGCCCTTGACGATTTCCAGTTTATCTTTCATCGTAATTGCCTCTTCAACTGACCGATCCGCGACCTAATTAGATCGATTTCTCTCTTTGGGGTCTTGGTGCCCTTGGTTGATTTCTTTTGGAATGCATGAACCACCCATATGTCCTCGCCCAGTTTCACGGCGTAAATCGTCCGGTAGGCGTCAGACCGATAAGCGAGCGCTATTTCATAAACGCCAGGGCCGAAACCTTTCATTGGCTTCGCAATATCCGACTTGCTGCCTTCGGCCGCGATGGTCAAAGCACGAAGCAAGATTGTGCGTGCCCCTTTGTGGAAATTTACCAAAGTCCTTATGCGCGGGTTTTATCCATGAAATTGCCCTAGATTCCCTTCGCATAAGCAGATGTTGGTATATTCGCCAACAGTCGTTAAGACATCAATGTCTTCGGGAGATTGTGAATATCCCCGTTTGGCCGTTGGACGAGCGTTGCGTTATTTATTTGGAAACTGCGGGCGCCGTAGATGGTGGACGGGACGCCGGCACCTGCAGGATCCGTCGTTCCGGAGGCAGACACACGCTGTCATCGCAGGCTTGCAGGCGCAGCGCAACCGGGATCAAGGGCCCGGCAAGGGCCGGATCGGTCTGTTGCAAATCCATCGTGATGCGCACTTTTCCTTCGTACAAGGCCAGCTCTTCGCGCAGGAACCCGAGGGTCTTGAGGATGGGTGTCGGGTAGGACACCGCACCGGAACGCCACCCCGGGACGGGTTTTTCGAGGCTGAGAACCGTGGGTATCAATTTCTCCTGCAGGATCTTGTGCGCATTGACGTGCCAACCCGGGCGGATATCGAGATCCACCACCAGCGTGTTTGACCGCAGCTCGGCGTTCACCTTGATCGCTCCGCGTGCCGCATATTGTTGCGGACCGGCCGCGCCGTCGGCGAGCTGTTGCGCTCCGCGCAGCAGATAGCTGTAGGCGGTCGGGCTTTGGTTGATGGAGTTTGCAAAGGCCGCAAGCAGGGTATTGGCGGTCCTGCGATAAGCTTCCTCGCCCGTGCGTTGCGCCAGTTTCGCCAGGACATGCAGCGCCACCGCATTACCGGAGGGCACGGCGCCATCGGTGCTATCCTTGGGTCGCGCCATGGTGGCGACGTCCGTGGCTTCGGTATTCATAAAATAGCCACCCGCTTTATCATCCCAGAACAACCGGTTCATGGTCGCGGCCAGCACCTTTGCCCGATCCAGCCAGCGCGCATCATTAGTCAAATCATAGAGATGAATAAACCCATCGGCGAGCCAGGCGTAATCTTCCTGGACCGCGGGTACCGAGGAACGCCCATCGAGGAGGGTGCGCCACAATTTATCTTTATCCTGGCGACTGTGCTCCCACAGGGACTCGCCGGCGCGTAGCGCCGCCGACCGGTAACGCGGTTCGTCCAGAATCTGGGCGGCCTCGGCCAGCGCCACAATCATCATGCCGTTCCAGGCCGTCACGATCTTCTCGTCCCGGTCCGGATGCACGCGCTGTTCCCGGCTGGCATAGAGAACTGCACGGATATCGTCGACTTGGGCAAGCAGCTTCGCCAGGGGCACGTCTCGCTGGGTAGCGAATTCGGTCAATGGCAGGGGCAGGTGGAGGATATTGGAGTCTTCGAAGTTGCCGTCTTCGGTCACGCCGTATAAATCGATGGCCAGGTCGGCATCGGCCGGGGTCAGCGCTGCGCGCAACTGCTGAGGAGTCCACAGAAAAAACAAACCCTCGCCACCGGAACTGTCGGCGTCGGTGGCCGAATAGAAGGTACCGTTGGGTGCGGTCATGTCACGCAGCACATAATCCAGTGTCTGGCGGGCCACGCGCGCCAGACCGGCGTCACCGGTCAGCTGCCAGCCCTGCGCGTAAATGCGCGCTAGCTGCGCCTGGTTATACAGCATCTTTTCAAAATGCGGGACTCGCCACCAGGCATCGGTGGAGTAGCGGTGAAAGCCGCCACCCACCTGGTCGTAAATGCCGCCGCGCGCCATCGCTTTGAGATCAAAGCGGATCAGGTCGCGGGTATCGTCGTCGGTATTACGCAAAGCCTCGTCGAGCAGAAACAGATAGCGCGGTTCATTGGGAAACTTCGGAGCGGCGCCGAAACCGCCGAGTCGCGAGTCGTGTCGTCGATGGAAAATCCCGACCGCCGTTTGCACGACATGATCATTCACGGTACCCGCGGCCTCGGCGCTGCGGGTGATGGCGCGCACCTGGGCGGCAACCCGGCTCGCCTGTTGGTCCAGGACCTGGCGGTCCTCGCGCCAGGCGACTTCGACTTGTTGCAACAGATCCAGGAACTGCGCCCGGGGGAAATAGGTGCCGCCGAAAAAGCTCTGGCCCTCCAGGTTGAGAAAGCTGGACATCGGCCAGCCACCGTGTCCGGTCATCAGTTGTACTGCGGTCATGTAAATGGTGTCGATGTCGGGCCGCCGTTCCCGATCGAGTTTGATGGCCACAAAATGCGCGTTCATGAACCGGGCAACCTCCGGGTCCTCGAAACTCTCGCGTTCCATAACGTGGCACCAGTGGCAGGTGGAATAACCGATCGACAAAAAAATGGGTTTGTTGTCCGCGCGCGCCCTGGCAAAGGCGGCCGGTCCCCAAGGATACCAGTCCACCGGGTTATGCGCATGCTGCAACAGGTAAGGCGAGTCTTCGAGTATCAGGCGATTGGTATACAGCGGCGAGCCATCGGAATGGAGGTGTTCGGTGCGCGGCTGGTAGTCCGGGCCCTTCGCCGCGAGCGCCGCCTGCAGTTGTTGATGCAGGGAAGCGGATCGAACCACGTTCAGCGAGTCATCGGCCAACGCAATTGGGCCTGCAGCCACGATTAACGTCGCCACGATGCCGCGTATGGATGCTGATGGCCTAAGCATGTTATCTGACGGGGTCCTCCCTGGTTTTAGTCTAATGGAAGCACGGCTTTGTTCCGTTCTCTGGCAAATAAAGAACAGCCACTGACGCCGATTTTACCAGTAACATGGACGGCCGTGCGATTCGTCACTGTTCATTCGGTATCATGAGAAAAAGAGAAACACGCAGATTGGATAAGCAACACAATCCCAAGCCAATCCTAAACGAATTGTCCCGGGGATGAGAGCTTCATGAACGCATTGACAACACTGGACTGGCTGGTCATCGGCCTTTATTTCGCCATCCTGATTGGCATAGTCATTGCCGCAACACGCCATCAAAACACCTCGACTGACTATTTTCTTGCCGGCAGGAACATGGGGTTTATTGCAATCGGCGCCTCGATTTTTGCCTCCAATATCGGCTCCGAGCACATCGTCGGACTCGCCGGTCAGGATGCATCGACCGGCCTGGCGATGGCTCACCGTGAAGCAAGCTGATGATCTTTGATTTTTTTACGCTGGCTACAAAGAATATGAAAATCGTTGCTGTGTTCGTGGTGTACTCTTTTTTGTGTGCCTGTACTGAGGACAGGGATTCCGGTGTTTTTCAAGGTGGTCAAGGAATTGACCAATATGCCCTGTCCACAAAAGGTCCTGTGGAGCAAATAAAAGAGGGCGAGAAATTACATTTTGTCGTGCAGGAAGGCAAAATTTATAACGAATTCTATCGTCAAGGGTCAGTAGCAGCACACATGCTACTCACATCCGGTTTGAAGCCCAGGCTGATTGTTGCGTTTCCGGCCGGAAACAGTGGGGTCAGTTTGTGGTTCAAGCAGCAGGATGAACTGGTTGAGTGGCAGAGCATGGAGAATATGACAGGCGTTCGCCAATATAATGCCAATGGCGAACCACTCTTTGGTATTCAGGTGGAGATAACGGTCACGGCATCGCAATTGGTGCTGGAAAAGGCGGTGTTGGGGAGCATTCGCACGATCCGAAATTATATGCATGGCGCCAAGGTTCCGGGCGTCGTTGAAAGCAATTTCTCCATTGGCAACAACAACGTGACATGGTCACGTAGCCGCCTTGACCAACGAGGAGGGTACAAGCTCTCCGTTGAGGTTATTGACGGCGAGGTGATAAGCAATGGGGCGTCAGCCATCACTTTCAAAGCAATTGAAGACAAGAAACTACGACTGCGCATCGTCGCATTGACCGGAGACGAGCCTTTAACGCCGATCGGCAGCAACGAATTTCTCAATCACGAGGCAGCGCCTGATCTATTGTCCCGGCAGATATTGTCGTTTTTGAGTTACCAGGAAAAAATGCTCGCCGGATCCTGGCGCTTTTTAACCTACTTCGGCCGGGATACCTTGCTGTCCTTGCGTATGTTGATGCCGGTGTTGAAATCCGAGGCCATCGAGGCCGGCCTGGGATCGGTAATCGAGCGTCTGGACAAAAATGGCGAAGTGGCTCATGAAGAAGACATTGGTGAGTACGCGATCCTTCGTCACATGCAGGAAAATGGTGAAGCGATCGACTCGCCGATTTTCGATTACAAAATGATCGATGACGATTACATGTTGCCGACCGTTGCTGCGCATTATTTCCTCGACCAGTCGCCTTCCCGTGTCAGGACGGACGCATTCCTTTCCCGCAAGACCCCCCCAAGGCCAGACTTATGGTGCAGCCCTGGTCGATAACATGAGATTTGTCCTGAGGATGGCGGAGCCGTTCGTCAAGGTGCCGATCGCGACCAACCTGGTTGGCATCAAGGACGGCATGCAGGTGGGCGAATGGCGCGACAGTAACGAAGGATTGGGCGGCGGAAAATATGCCTTTAATGTTAATGCTGTTTTTGTTCCGGCGGCCCTGCAGGCGATCGCGAGCCTGAAGGAAAGTGGTGTCCTTGATAGCTATGTACCTGGGGATGCGGTTTTTGCACAAGCGGAATCATTCGCACAAATTTGGCAGGAAAAAGCCCCTGCCTTTTTCCGGGTTTCTTATTCAGCCACCGAGGCCAGAAACAAAATAACGGCTTATGCGGAACGACTCGGGGTACCCGCTGACCCGGCTTTGTCTTCGCTGACAGGGGAGGGGGTTGGTTTTTATGCTGTGTCTTTGGATAAGAATGGCAAAGCAATTCCCGTTATTCACTCCGACATCGGATTTATGATGCTTTTTGATAAGCCCACAGAGGGAGAGATCGAATATGCACTTCAGGGAATTATGCGGCCTTTCCCTGCCGGCTTGATGACGCCGGTTGGTCTTGTTGTCGCCAATTCTGTTTATGCGTCCGAGAACTTGCAACGAATTTTTAGCAACGGACATTATCACGGTAGTGTCATCTGGTCCTGGCAACAGGCGCTGCTGGCGGCGGGGCTCGAACGGCAATTGACGCGTGACGATTTGTCAGAGCCAACCCGCCAGCTTATTGCGCATCATCGAAATGATTTATGGCAGGTGATCAAAGAGGGACAAAAAATCAAAACCTCCGAGTTGTGGTCCTGGGCCATTGTGGATAGTGAATTTACCATCTCGCCTTTTGGACAAGGCCAGGGGCACACTACGGAATCCAAGTGCGGCGCAGTTGTGGAGTACGGTTTACCTGGCAATTCACCCGCCTGGGTATCCCATGGATGCCGGTGACTGAGTCCACCTGATCGCGGTCACAACACCCCAGGAAATATTCAACAAAGGACACCCACAGACTTTCTGCGTTCAACAAAGGACACCCACAGACTTTCTGAGCAAACCCTACAAATATCCCCGTGGCTGATTGTTTGGGGGATCGCAGTAGGATGATTTTCACGAAAAGGTGTGGATGTCCTCGGTTTTGTTCCGAAAAGGTGTGGATGTCCTCGGTTTTGGTTCCGAAAAGGTGTGGATGTCCTCGGTTTTGTTCACGAAAAGGTGTGGATGTCCTCGGTTTTGCTCGGTTTTGCCCGGACAACGACGCGCAGCAGGGAACTGGAGCGGAAGAGGTGAAACGGCAGGCAGATATGGAATATTAGAGAAATAGTCTAGAAAAGAGCTATAACTTACTGTTTTAGTAGTGTAATACAGTGCTGCTATATATGGAGGGAGGGGTGTTTGGGTAGCTTTCTCGGCGTACGCGTAAAAGACGCATAATGTATATTATGTTAAATCGTAGAACAATCCGCATATCGACCTTCATACCAGAGCCCGCCATTTAATAATCTGCCTCGTGACCAGTCCCGTCGTCGTATCAACCCCTGGCGAACCACGATATGAGCCCCGCTCGGTCAACCAAACTCGCCATACGTCGTTATTCACTACAATGGGCTGCCAAACAGTGCGCCCGTTTGTTTCCCTGAACATTGCCTGGAGAGTGAAATGAAATCCAAATTGCTTGTTATATTATTCAGTCTGCTTCTGTCCTTGTCGGCCGGCGTCGCCGTTGCGCAGGAATCGGATGACGGCGCTATGGTGGATCAGAAACAAAGCCGTGCGGAAATGCTCGAGCGCTTGCAAAACATGTCTGCCGAGGAAAGAGAGGCGTTTCGCGCGGAGCGGCGCGCCAAATGGGAAGGCATGTCCGAGGAGCAACGCGAGTCGGCTCGTGCCAAACGCGGCGAAATGCGAGAGAAACACCGCGCACAGAAGCGTGCGCGCTGGGAGTCGATGTCCGAGGAAGAACGCGAAGCAGCCAGGGCCAAACGGAGTGAAAGGAAGGCAGAACGACGTGCACGCTGGGAGTCGATGTCCGACGAGCAACGCGAAGCCGCGCGCTCCAGGCATCGTGGCAAGGGTGAGAAACGTCACGGCCATCACGGCCAGCGTGGCGGCGATTAGGATCTAAAAGGGCGGCGCCGGGGGCTTAACGCACCCCGGTAGCCCGCCCTGCTGTTTCACTGCGACAACCTGCACTGAGCTACAGGTTGTCAATAAACTGGATCATCTTTGCTCGTTGACGGGCATCGGGCAGCCTGCCCTTCCCCGCCTGGATATTGTCCAGCATGTGTTTTGGATTGGCTGTCGCCGGAATAATGTTGGTGACCGCCGGGTTTGCGGCGATGTATTTGAGAAAGAACTGCCCCCAGCTATGGCAATCGAAGTCAGCCGCCCATTCGGGCAGCGCTTTTCCTTTTACGCCCCTGAATAATCTGCCGCGCTTGAATGGCCGGTTGATCATCGTCGCTACGCCCATGTCTTCACAAAGCGGCAACAGGGTTTGTTCCGCGGTGCGGCCCGCGATGGAATAATTGAACTGCAGGAAGTCCATCGGCTCCCGTCTGACCCAATCCACCAGCTCATCATGCTGGCTGTCGACGTAATGGGTAATGCCGATATAGCGGATCTTGCCTTCCGCTTGCAGTTCCCTGAGTAGCCCGAGCTGTTGTTTGGTGTCCCGCAGGTTATGAACCTGGTAAAGGTCCACAATGCCGGTCCTGAGATCCTTGAACGAATTTTGTATCTGGCGCAGGCCGGCTTCCTTGCCATTGGCCGCAACCTTGGTAGCGAGAAAGACTTTCCCGGATTCGAGCCCGGTCACCAGGTCGCCGACTACGCGTTCTGCCATCCCGTACGATGGTGCGGTATCGATGACGCTGCCGCCGCCATCGAGGAGTTCCTTGAGCACTGCCCTGAGTGGGGCAAGAAGCTCTGGCGAATCGTCGACGTTAAATACCCGCGCTGTACCAAGACCGATAATGGGCAGCTGTTCCGCGCTGCCGGGAATCGACCGGTGCAACATCGGCCTGTCATCTGCCAGCGTCAGACCACCTGCCTTCAACATGCCGGCCGCAGCTGTTCCCGCTAAAAATTCCCTGCGACTAAGTCTGAACATCTGTCCTGCCCTCCTCGTCCGGGCCATCGGCTGCATTTTGTAACAGACCGGCTTTGTGTCCCTGAGTTCGGCCCAGCGCAAAAGACAGCACCCCCCAGGCGCCGGCGATGGGCACAATCGCCGCGGCCAGCCACGACAGACTCAGCCCAAGCGCTCTGAACAATCCATCGATACCGGCGCCGGCAACATCGCCGCCGCGGTAGAAGAATACATCAATGATGGGTTTGGCCTTGTACTTTTCGGATGCGGGAACGACGCTGAACAGGGTCTCGCGTGCCGGGCGCGATACCGCATAGCGCGTTGCCCGGTGCAGGGCCTGGAATATCGCCATGACGCCGAGGGTTGGCCAAACGGCGAGTACCGCGAACCCCGCAGTGGTCACCAGGGGCAGCATGGCCAGCGTGAA
The DNA here is from genome assembly GCA_022560735.1 of Pseudomonadota bacterium. Lineage (GTDB taxonomy): Bacteria > Pseudomonadota > Gammaproteobacteria > Steroidobacterales > MnTg04 > MnTg04. Next base: position 13,153 of record JADFSO010000015.1, on the reverse strand, counting down.
ACCCACACCGAGTTTGCGAATCAAGTGCGTCGTGACAAACATCTGGGTAAACAAGGTTGCGGTCTGCGCCAGCACATCGAACAACGCGAAGTTGGCAATAAACTCACTAAAATTATCGGATTCATTGAGTATCAGGTTGGCCTGGGTGAAATAAATCATCGTGTTCGAAATCGCCATCATGATGATGTAGCCACCGATCCCCAGCAGATAGGGGGATTTGGACACCGCGATCAACCCATCCATCGCATTACCGCCGATCGTTGCACGCACGACCGGCCCGGTCTCTAGCGGACCGACCGAGGTTCCGAGTTTCGAATGGCTGGAGCGAATCGCAGCACGGTCCAACGCCAGCATGATCAGTATGGCCACAGCAAACAGCGTTGCACCGGCCAGCATCAGGCCGGCGGGCAGAAAAACCGAGTCGGTCATGCCGGCAATCTGCCGCGTGCTAAAGCCGCCGGCCAGAGCGCCCAGTGTGCCGCCTATGCCGATGAACGGGAACAGCCGCTTGCCCTGATCGACATCGAATATGTCGACCATGAAGGCCCAGAATATGCTGGTTGCGAAAAGATTGATGACGCTGAGCCAGACATAGAAAGTATAACCGACGATCCTCGATGTGCTGGTCTGGGTGTTGGAACCGATCAGTCCGCCACCGGTTGCGCCGTCGAACACCAGCAAGCTGGCGAAGATCAGCAGGCAGAAAATGATAAAAAAATAGGCCACCGGAATGAATCGCCGCCGGTTCAACCGGCTGACGATTCCGCCGAAAGCGACCACGAAAAGCAGTGCCGAAATCGAGGTCACAACAAACAGCCAGCGAAGCTCGTCCATGCCGCGGGACACGCCCATGGCATCACGGACCGGGCGCAGAAAAAAGTAACCACAGAGCAGGCAGAAAAAGAATGCGGCCGATAACAAGGCCAGCGGCAACTCGCCGCGTTTGAAATTCAATAATCGGTTGAGCCGGTCAGCCATAAGGCTGAAACTCCTGTTCTGGTTACTTTGCTTTGCCCTTGCTATGGCTGAAGCTCAGGCGCCGACGAAATATTTGATTTTTTCCTTGTAGTGCCGCGACAGTTTTAACTCGACGCCATTTTCCAGGGACAGGAAATACTCGCCGTTCATGTGCGAACGCACTTCCTTGACGCAGTTGATATTGACGATCGTAGAGCGGTGTATGCGCTGAAAAATATTCGGGTCGAGGCAATCTTCGAGCTTTTTCATGGTTCCGCGAAGAATGTGGGTAACGCCATTGACATGCACGCACATGTAATCGCCGGCTGCATCGATCCAGCCGATATCCGTGACTTCGACTCGCACGGTGACGCGCCCGTCCTTGATCGGCAATTTACTGAGGTATTTCTGGCCGATTGCGTCGCGGCCTTTTTCGATGATTTCATCGAGGCTGACACTGTCCTCACCGGACATTTCCGCAACGATCTCGAGCAGGCGGGTGCGGTGCTGCACCGCCTCGCGTTGTTCCCATTGCTTGCGAATATGCGACAAGGCCTCTTCGAGGCGGTTTGCATCGATGGGTTTTAGCAGGTAATCGATTGCGTGGGCGTCAAAAGCACGAACCGCATATTCATCATATGCGGTAACGAACACGATCATCGGCATGCGTTTGCCGGCGAGTGTTTTCAGAACGTCGAAGCCGTTCATCCCGGGCATCTGGATATCCAGAAACATCAAGTCGGGTTTGAGCTCATCGACCATCCGCAGGGCCTCTTCGCCATGCGCCGCTTCGCCAATAATTTCTATATCCGCTGCATCTTTCAACCTGATCTTCAGGCCCCGGCGAGCGAGGTCTTCGTCATCGACCAGCAAGGTTTTGATTTTCATCCCGTCATCCTGCCGCTAAATCAGTTTCCAGTGGTATGGAAATCGTGATCTGCAAACCGCCCGATTCTCGATTACGGCACTCGAAATAGTGGTCGGTGCCGTAAATCTGGCTCAGGCGTTGCCGGGTGTTTGCCAGGCCTACGCCATCGCGTTCGCCATCGGCCTTTATCCTATCCATATCGATACCGGGGCCATCGTCTTCGACGATAATAACCACTGTTTGTCCTTCGAGTCGGGTTATCACACCGATCGAACCACCGTCGACCCTCGGTGCTATGGCATATTTGAGTGCGTTTTCGATCAATGGCTGAAGTATCATGCTGGGTACCAATGCGTTTTCGGTTTCTTTTGCAATCTCATAATTGAGCCGCAGCCGTTCGTCGAAACGCACTTTTTCGATGCTCAGGTAAAGATCGAGCGCGTGAATCTCCTGCGCAAGCGTGACCTTTTTCATCGGGTCGTTATCCAGCGTATATCTCAAAAATTCGCTCAGCCGGGTCACCGACCGGTTGGCGGCCTCGATCTGTTTTTCGAGTATCAGCGTGGATATCGAATTGAGCGTATTGAACAGAAAGTGCGGGTTGAGTTGGTAACGCAGCATTTTCAGCTGCGCTTCGTGCGCGGCTGCAGCGGATTCCAGGGAACGGCGGATTTGTAGTTGCAATATCTGGTAATACTTGATCCCGAAATACAGTCCGCTCCAGCAAAGCAACACGTAACTGGAGCCGGTAACGCCGCTGACATAATCGCCAAGCGACTGCGGTTCATACCAGATTTTGTAGGTGTGCCAGAGAAACTCGTTGCGCAGCCACGTCCAGGGCAAAGCCAGCAGAAAGGACATCCCGGTCGCGCCAACCACCTGCCAGAGCGGTGACTTGGCCCACAGAAAACGGTTCCAGTAACGCAGCAGAAGCGACAGGGCAAACCCGCTGACTGTGCTGGTCAGGATGACCAGGTTGTAGGATACCGTCCGCTCCAGTTCCAGCGCGCCGAGAATATTCGCCAGAGCGTAAGCCAGCCAGCCAGCCGTATGCAAAAACCAGAACAAGCGTTGATTGCTTTTCAGCAGGTTTTGCAGTTTGAGAAATCGGTTTGGCAAGGGAACTCCAGTCCGGGCATTTGCTCAAAACGGGAATTTTATTATAAACAACCGCTTGCGCAGATTGCTCGCCTCAACCCGCATATTTCACCACCTGTCCCGGTCAAGAGCCTGGCGGGCTGGCGTCAGAGTTTCTCGCAGAGACCGCCCAGGTGCGGCTTTTGGCCGGCATGGTCGGCCAGCAGGAAGTGCGTGCCCTGCTCGCTCGAACGGCTGAGAAAAGTGACCCAGGCTGGTAACAGGATCGGCGTCTTGAAGTTGCTGCTGACCCGAACCTGCGGCCCGAGTGACGCCTCGCCGATTTCAGCCAGCGATCTGGCCAGCGACCACATGCCGTGGGCGATCGCCGCCCGGAAGCCCAGCAAGCGAGCCGTCGGGCTGCTCAGGTGAATCGGGTTGAAGTCACCCGAAACCATCGCGTATTGCCGCCCGATACCGGCGGTTGCGTTCCAGCCACTGCTGGTCGTACCCGGCTGGTCGAAATCGGCAACCGTATCGCCGGTTTTTTCCCTGGTGGGACCGGATTTTCTTGCCCCCCTGCGGCGGGCAAGAAGAGTGCTGACTTCTTCCCAGACCACGGAGTCGCGTGTGCTGACCACGGTATTCATCGCGAACAACTGGCCCACGTCGGTTTCCTTGTGTCCTTCAATAAAGCACCGGATGCTGAGGATTTCCTGGTTGGGAATAGAGCCATAACGGGTAATGGTATTTTCGATATGCACCATGCCCATGGCGCGCGCAGGAAACGCTTCATGCGAGAGTATCTGGAGATGCAGCGGCGTGGCCAGCACGTGCGGATAGGTAATCGGCAAGTAATCGCTATCCTTAAACCCACAGACCTTGTTGTACGCGACAATTTTGTCGGGCCGGGTCGAGACGATATCCATGCGTGCCTCGATGATCGGAACCGAGGCTCCGTCCGGAACCAGCGAGGGCTTCGATCCCATGAACATCTTCGGGTAAACAGCCACTATCGATGGCATGCTGTTGAAAGTCAGTCTTACGTCGCTCATTTTGTCGTTTCCGCTGCTGTTTGCTTATCGTGGTGCTACCTCTTGTCAGGGTACCACCTGGTCGATCAACAAATCGACAGCGCCGGAGCCCGTGCGATAAAGAACCTCGCCAAAAAGATCCCCCGGCTGGGCGCCCGGACTGCCCGATTGCGAGATGCGGGCGACCAACTGCAATTCGTCGTGGTCTGCCAACACCGTGTTGGCAAGCATGACATTGTCCTGGCCCAGATTAACACTTAATGGCAATTCTCCGGCAACATGCCGGACTACCGCAAGCGGTGGCCCCGCCGTGCCTGGTGTACGCGCAAACAGGAATAGAACCATGTTGGGATTGACCCGCTGCGCCAGTTCTGCGGAGATTTCGATCTCGACCGGAATGTTGACGCCTTGCGCTTGAGCGGCTGCGGGGATCTCGACACCGATCAGGGACAATTGCTCCCGTACGGTTTTCGCCAGCGCTTCGGGTGGGTCGAGTTTTAACAATGATTGCCAGCGCTGGGTAGCCAGCTCGTGGTCGCCCCTTTGCATCGCCGATACACCGCCCCACCACAGACCGCGGGAGTCCAATGGCTGGATCGCCAGCGCTTTGTCCAGCAACTCGGCTCCCAGGTCTCGCAGCGAATCACGATCCGCATAGGCCAGCGACTCGGCATAAGCGATCATGATCGCGGGGTCTTCGCCATTGGTCATTTCATTGACCCGGGCGTACACCTCTACGGCGTCCTGAAACCTCCCCATAATCGCGTAGGAACGCCCCAGCATTAACCATTCGTCCGCGTCGCCACCTTCTCGGGCAAGCCGTGATTCCAGCCTGGCAACCATATCCTCGACCGGATCGACGCTGGCATGGGCTGCCTGGGGGACATAATTGGAAAACGCCTGGTACAACAATATCGCGGCCAGCGGCACGATCAGAACAATGGCCAGCATCGTCCAGCGCGCACCCTTTTCCTTGACTCGCCTCAGCGGCACAAAAGCGAGCAAAAGAACCGCCAGCAGCAATGCCGTTGCGAAAATCCAGAACAGACTCATTCGATCGCTTCCTCGTCTTCGTCGTCATCATCGATGGGCATCGCCGCTCTTTGCCGAATCGTACGCGTCAGCACGGTACCACCGAGCAACAGCAAAATCCCGGGAGCCAGCCACAACAGCCAGGTACGCTGTACAAAAGGCGGCCGGTACAAGACAAAGTCTCCATAGCGGTCCGTCATGAAACCATAGATTTCCGAATCGCTGGCGCCGGACAACAGCATTTCCCGGACCTGCCGGCGCAGGTCCTGTGCCAGCGGTGCGTTCGAGTCGGAGATCGGCGTGTTCTGGCAAACCAGGCAGCGCAATTCGCGGGTCAGCGTTTCGTAGCGCGCCTGTAACTCGGGGTCCTCCATGGCCTCGCTGTTATCGACGGCAAACGATACCAACGGCAGCAACAACAAAACGGCGATCATTTTTTTCATCGCTGCACCGCCTTGAGTTGTCGAATCAGCGGCAGGAAATCCTCATGCCAGATTTGCATGCTCATCGGTGCAATCAACTTGTGGATTATGATGCCGTTTTGATCGACCAGGAAGGTCTCGGGCGCGCCGTAAACGCCCCAGTCAATGCCGACCCGGCCTACCGTATCGACCATCGACGCGACATAAGGATTACCCAGTTCCGCCAGCCATTGCCGGGCCAGGTGAGGGTCGTCTTTCCAGTTGAAACCGTAAATCGGCACTATGTTCTGACGCTCGATTTCCAGCAACACATCATGTTCCGCGCGACAGGCAAAACACCAGGTGCCCCAGATATTGAGCAGATAAACCTGTCCCAGCAATTTTTCCGTGCCCAGGGTCTCACCCGGCTTTAGCAACAAGGGCAGTTCATACGCCGGGGCAGACTTCCCTATCAATGGTGAGGGTACGATGCTCGGGTCTTTGTACAAGCCGACAAAGAAAAAGCTCACCAGTATCGCGAGAATGATGATCGGCGCGAGGAACCGGATCATGGGGTGGCTCCTGCGGCCAATTCAGGCGCCTGCGCTTCGGCCTTCCTTTTTTTCCGGTAACGGGGATCGCTGATCGACAGCAAACCGCCAAACGCCATCACCAGTGCGCCCAGCCAGATAAATCGAACCAGCGGTTTGAACTGAATCCTGAGGCTCCAGCTGCCGTTGCCCAGGTCATCACCGAGCGCGACAAACAAATCCCGGGTCCAGCCGGCATCGATTCCGGCCTCGGTCATCGGGCTGGTCTGTACGCGGTACACACGTTTCTGCGGATACAAAGTCGTAACCACTTCTCCATCGCGCCTGATGGTGACCACGCCTTCGACCGCATCGAAATTCGGCCCTTCGATGTTGCGCAGGCTTTCCAGTTTGATCTGATAGCCGGCCAGTTCGACGACATCGCCGGGTCGTAACGCCAGGTCCTTTTCAATGCTGAACACGCTGGTCACCGTGACGCCGAGGACAAACAGGCCCAGGCCGATATGTGCCACCAGCATGCCTATGATCGAACGCGGCAGAGCAAAGAAATTGCGCCCCATTTTTTGTCGCTGGCGTATTTCGCTCAAGGCGGAAAGAATCACCCATACGCCGGCAAACACGGCGACGAAAGTCAGGATCGATGGCCGGCCCCAGGCAAAGGAAATGCCAAGGGCCAACGTGCCTGCAATCAACAGTGGCATTTTCAGGCGCAGCCACAGTATCTCCCAGCGCGCTCGTTTCCAGGTGCTGTGCATACCCACGCCAAGCAACAGCACCATGGGCAGCGTGGGGATCAGGAACACCAGGTTAAAATACGGTGGGCCGACCGAGATTTTCCCCATCTCCAGTGCGTCGATAAACAATGGGTATAAAGTGCCGATCAATATCAGGCCGGCGGCAACCACCAGCATCAGGTTATTGAACAGCAGAAAGCTTTCCCGCGACAGGACCTTGAAGCCGCCGCCTGAACCGAGCGCGGGCGCGCGCCACGCATAAAGACCCAGCGCAATACCGATACACAGACCGAGAAAAATCAGGATAAACAGGCCGCGCGCCGGGTCGCTGGCAAAAGCATGCACCGATATCAATACGCCGGAGCGCACCAGGAAGGTACCCAACAGGCTCAGCGAAAAACCGCTGATCGCCAGCAGGACCGTCCAGCTTTTGAACAAGCCGCGTTTTTCCGTCACCGCCAGTGAATGAATCAGGGCGGTCGCCATCAACCAGGGCATGAACGACGCATTCTCAACCGGGTCCCAGAACCACCAGCCGCCCCAGCCCAGTTCGTAATAGGCCCACCAGGAGCCCAGTGCGACGCCGACGGTCAGAAAAACCCATGCCAGGAGAGTCCACGGCCTGAGCCACCGCGCCCAGTTGCTGGTCACTTTACCCTCGATCAACGCGGCAACGGCAAATGAAAAAGCCACTGCGAGACCTACATAACCGGCGTAAAGAATTGGCGGGTGGATAGCCAGCGCCGGGTCCTGCAACAACGGGTTCAGGTCGCGCCCCTCGAGTGCCGCGGGCAGCAGGCGTGTGAACGGGTTTGAAGTCGCCATGACAAACAGCATGAAACCGCAGTTGATCAGGCCCATCACGCCGAGTATCCGGGCACGAAATACATCGGGCATATCCTTGTTTGCCCATGCGACACCCAGGGTCCAGACAGACAACGTCAGTATCCAGAGCAGCAACGAGCCTTCGTGCGCCGCCCAGACCGCAGCGACCCGGTAGAACAACGGCAACTCGGTGTTCGAATTGAACGCCACGTACTCGACCGAGAAGTCGTTGACGATGAACGACCAGGTCAGCAGGCCAAAAGACAACGCGGCAAACACAAACTGCCCGCTGGCCATGGGCCGAACCAGCGCCAGCCACTCCGTCTTGCGCCAGTACGCCCCGGCCAGCCCTGCGAAAGACTGAATAATTGCCAGGCAAAATGCCAATACCAGGGCAAACAGGCCAAGTTCGGGTATCACGACTCTTCGTCTCCATGCGCTTTTTCCAGCGCTTCGGCCACTTCCGGTGGCATGTAATCCTCATCGTGTTTGGCCAGCACCTCGTCGGCCACGAATATGCCGTTATCGTTCATGGTGCCGTGGGCGATTACGCCTTGCCCGTCGCGGAACAAGTCCGGTAACACGCCTTCGTATTCAACCGGCAGAGTTTCCTGGTTGTCGGTTACCAGGAAACTGACTTTCAGCGAACCCGGTTCCCGTTCGATGCTGCCGAGCGTTACCAGGCCACCGAGGCGGAAACGCCTGCCATCGGGCGCCTCGCCCGCCACCACCTGCACGGGGGTATAGAAATACAGGATATTTTCGTCGAAGGCCCTGAGCAAAAGCGCCACGGCGATGCCGACGCCAGCGAGCACCAATGCGACCCGGATGCCTCTTTGATAACGTTTTTTCATGTCTTGTCCCCGGCTGCCATCCGTCGCCGGACGAAGGCCAGCCTTTGTTTGAACTGACGCCTGGCACCAGCAAGGTTGATCAGCAGAACCGCGGCGGTCAGGCCAAAGCTGCTCCAGACATATCCCGCATAACCTCCCATGTGAAGAAAGTCTAATAACATATTGATATATCTCTCTTTATAATTCCTTAAGCCAGTGAGTATTCCGCTCGCGCTGCAACACCTGGCTGCGGGTCCGAATCATCAGGACGGTCGCGAAATAGCAGCCAAAACCGGCGATCATCATCAGCAACGGCCACAGCATATCGCCGGTGATCGCGGGTTTGCCGAGCTTCATGATGGTGGCTCCCTGGTGCAGGGAATTCCACCATTCAACCGAATAATGAATGATCGGCACGTTGACCACGCCGACCACCGCGAGCAGGCCGCTGGCCCGGTCTGCCTTGCCGGTGTCATCGTTGGCCGCCCTGAGCGACATGTATCCCAGGAAAAGAAACAGCAGGATCAGTTCGGAGGTCAGCCGAGCGTCCCAGGCCCACCAGGTTCCCCACATGGGCTTGCCCCAGATAGAGCCGGTCGCCAGTGCCAGGAACGTAAACGAGGCGCCGATCGGTGCGGCCGCCGCGGCGACTGCATGGGCAAGCTTGATGCGCCAGATCAGACCGATGCCGGCGGCGGTCGCCATCAGCGTATAGGCGAACAACGACATGGACGCGCTGGGAACATGCACATAAATGATCCGGAAACCATCGCCTTGCTGGTAATCGGCCGGCGCCAGCACCAGGCCGCCATAAGTCGCGACCAGGATCAGGATCAGCGCCGCGGCACCGAACCAGGGGATCAGGTATCCCGCCAGACGATAAAAGTGGGGCGGAGAACCAAATTGATGAAATAATTTCCACATAGAGTTTAATCCAGGCTAATACGAACTGCCGTGGCAATTGCCAGCGGCAACAGACTCAACGCCAGGAACAGTATCGCAGCCAGCAGGTAAAGGGGACCCACCGGATCCATGCCCTGCACTGCCAGGTCGACTCCCCTGGCGCCAAAAATCAGTATCGGGGTGGCTAAAGGCAAGACCAGCAATGATAACAGAGCGCTGCCCGTCCCGAGCCCGGTGGTCAGGGCCGCACCCATGGCGCCCAACAGGCTGAGGGTCGGCGTACCGAGCAGCAAACCCAGCATCAGCGTTCCCCATGCCTCGGCCGGGAGATACAAAGCGCTGGCCAGCAGCGGAGCGATCAGGACCAGCGGCAGGCCGCTGACCATCCAGTGCGCCAGCGTTTTGGCCAGTACCATTACCGGCAGCGAGTGGCCGCTCAAAACCAGTTGCTCCAGGCTGCCGTCTTCGTAATCGCTTTTGAACAGCAAGTCCAGGGCCAGCAGCGATGACAACAAGGCGGCGCCCCAGAGGATGCCGGGTGCGACCGTTCTCAACAGCTCCGGTTCCGGGCTGAGCCCGAGCGGAAATATCGCGGTGATCAAAATGAAGAACAACAACGGGTTGGCCATTTCGCCGGGGCGGCGGAAAGCCAGCCGCAGATCGCGAGCCAGGACCACACCGAATCCCGACAGCGGACCGCTCACCCTGTGTCCTCCATTTCTAGATGTTGCAGATAGCGTTGCTCGACACCGAGTTCCTGGTGTGAGGCGACGATGGCTGCTCCGCCTTCGGCACAATGGCGATCGAGCATTTCCGAGATCATGCTGTGCCCCTTGGCATCCAGGTTGGTAAACGGCTCGTCGAGTATCCAGAGTCGTGCGGCGCTGAGCATGATCGTCGCCAGCGACAGCCGCCTTTTTTGTCCCGCGGAAAGCACCCGGCACGGCAAATCCGCAACCGCACAGAGACCGACCTGGTCCAGGGTATTGTTGCGGACCTCCGGGTCTGTCCTGCGTCTCAGCGAAACGGAAAAAGCCAGGTTTTCCCGGGCGCTGAGCTCGGCTTTGAACCCGTTCAGATGGCCCAGCCACGCGAACGCCAGCTGAAAATCCTCGCGACAATGGCGAATGCTTTGCCCGCGCCAGCGTATCTCGCCCTCCTCGGGCTCACTGAGACCGCACAACACGCGCAACAGGCTGGTCTTGCCGCAACCGTTGGCTCCAGACACATGCAGCACTGCTCCCTCGGGCAGCGCCAAGCACAAATCCCTGAACAGGCAGCGCTCACCGCGCCACAGTTCCAGGCCCTCAGCCTGGATCAGGATTTCCTGCGTGTCTTTACCAAGCATTCCTTCGCCACCAGTGCCGGCTACACCCGGCATCATCTGTTCCTTCGCTTTTGAGCCAGTCTAAATTATAACAGCCGGACCCCCGCTTTAGTTGCGCCAGATCAAGAGGAGGTCGCGATGGTTTTCATGCCCAGGGCCGACAGCGGGTAGACCAACTCGCCCATTTGCAGCGCGGCCTGGCTCGAGGCGTTGCCATCGAGCGCTCTTTTCTTGACTCCCTGCACGATCGCCGCCAGGCGGAAAAAACAAAACGCCAGGTAGAAAGACCAGTTTTCCACGGCGGGCATGCCGGTTTGTTCGAGATAGGCGGCGACATAAGTTTTTTCATCGGGTATTCCCAGTTTGCCGATATCGACATCCGCCAGACCGCGCAGCCGGCCGGTGTTTGGGAAATGCCATTGCATGCATTGGTAAGCGAGATCGGCCAACGGATGACCCAGCGTGGATAGCTCCCAGTCGACCACCGCGATGATCGTCGCCTCGACCGGATCGAAAATCAGGTTATCGAGGCGAAAATCCCCATGCACCAGCGCGACCCGGCCATCGTCCGGCGGCATGTTTTCGGCCAGCCAGCTCATCAGCGTTTCCATGTCTGCTACAGCTTCGGTCTCGGATGCGCGGTACTGCCCGCTCCAGCGGTCGAATTGCCGCTCGAAGTAATTGCCGGGCTTGCCAAAATCGGCGAGATCGTGCGCGCCCGGGTCGATCGCATGTATGTGCGCGAGCACCCGGCCCATTTCTTCATAGACCGCGCCTCTTTCAGCCGGGTCGAGTTCGGGTAACGCCGGGTCCCAGAATATGCGCCCGTCCATGTACTCCATCAGGTAGAACATGCTGCCGATGACAGCTTCGTCAGTGCACAGATGATAAGCGCGGGCGACCGGGACATCGCTGTTCGCAAGCGCGGAAATAACCCGGTATTCACGGTCCACCGCGTGCGCCGATTTCAGCAATTTGCCCGGCGGTTTTCGGCGCAGCACGTAAACGCCGGACGCGGCATCGATTCTGAAGGTCGGGTTCGACTGGCCGCCGGGGAACTTCTCTGCACTCAACGGCCCGTGGAACCCCTCCAGGTGTTCCTCCAGGTAGTCAGCCAGTCTTTGCTCATCGACCAATTTCTGTTCGTCGCGCATGTTGGCAGTCGCCCTAATTATGTTCGCGGACCAGCCAGCGCCCCAGTGCGTTCATGTGGACCTGGTCGGGCCCATCCGCCAGCCGGATTTGCCGGGCATAGGTATAGGCTTCCGCGAGGAACAGGTCGTCGTGCAGACCGGCCGCACCGTGAATCTGGATGGCGCGGTCGAGCACCTTGCAGGCCATTGCCGGCGCGACGATCTTGATCATCGCGATCTCGTTCCTGGCCGCCTTGTTGCCCTCCCGGTCCATCGTGTCCGCCGCTTTCAACGTCAACAGGCGCGCCTGGTCTATTTCGCAGGCGGATTTGGCGATGTCCTCGCGAACCGAACCCTGCTCGCTGAGTTTCTTGCCAAACGCAATGCGCTGCTCGGCGCGGCGGCACATCGCTTCGAGGGCCCTTTGCGCCAGCCCGACCAGCCGCATGCAATGATGGATCCGGCCCGGACCGAGACGCCCCTGGGCAATTTCAAAGCCCCTGCCCTCGCCCAGGATCAGGTTGCCGGCAGGAACGCGCACATCGGTGAAGGACAACTCGGCATGGCCAAATGGCGGATCGTCGTAGCCCAGAGTGGTTAGCGGTCGCTCCACCTTAACGCCGGGTGTATCCATCGGCACCAGGATCATCGATTGCTGCCGGTGCCGGTCGGGATTGTCCGGCGCGGTTTTGCCCATGACGATCAGGACCCGGCAGTTTTCGTGCATGGCGCCGGTGATAAACCACTTGCGGCCATTGATCACGTAATCATCCCCGTCCGCGACGATCGAACATTCGATATTGGTGGCATCGGACGAGGCGACCGCCGGTTCGGTCATCGCAAAAGCCGACCTTATTTCCCCGTTCAACAACGGTGTCAGCCATTGCTCTTTTTGCGCCTGGCTGCCGTATTGGGCCAGCACCTCCATGTTGCCGGTATCGGGCGCGCTGCAATTAAAAACCTCCGAACTCCACAGGACTCTTCCCATGATCTCGGCCAGCGGTGCGTATTCTAAATTGCCCAGACCGGCGCCGTGCTCGTCGTCCGGCAGGAAAAGATTCCACAAATCCTCTTTCCTGGCCTTTTCCTTGAGTTCATTCATTAAAGCCGGCGTGACCCAGCGATTTTCCGCTGCCTGGATCGCCTGCCGGTAACTTTGCTCGACCGGATAAATGTGCGCATTCATGAACTTCTCGAGACGCTCGGCGAGCTGGCTGACTTTGTCTGAGTTTTGGAAATTCACGTTTCAGTCCCCTGCTCCGGCGCCAATATGCCGGATTCCAGGTGGTCGGTATTGTTGAAGCTGTCCAGCAGCACGGTCTCGGTATTAAAGAAAAACCGGCTGTAGGCGCAGTTTCTGACTTGCATATTGAGTTGTATTTTCATCGCGCTGGTGAGGCCAAGCACCTGGCCGGTCAGCACGGCGATCGGGCCACCCGAGCTGATGACCAGTACGCGCTCGCCATGGCGCAGGAAGC
>JADFSO010000014.1 GCA_022560735.1 Pseudomonadota bacterium | reverse complement strand
AGCAGAAGCGTACGACGGTTTTGAGACTGGCCGGAGGTGGCGGGAAAAATCCCGGCAATATTCCGGCAGTGGACAGTCCGGCAAAAAGCAGTGCTCTAGTGAGTTGACGCTAACTCTTTGAATGGTAAGGGGAAAAAGTGGCGCGCCCGACAGGATTCGAACCTGTGACCCCTGCCTTCGGAGGGCAGTACTCTATCCAGCTGAGCTACGGGCGCTTGTTTAAAATCAATAACTTATGAAAACAGATCGACTTAGCACGGAAATATTACGGAAATATGCCTTGCATTTACCGCACCTGGAAGAGTCCGTGACATGATAGCAGTTGCCACAATGATAGGGCACGCAAAAAAGAGCCGGCAAATAATATGCGCTGCAATCTACGATCCTCCCACAACGCTCGCTGGTTGCCCCTGCTGGGTGCGCTATGTCTGTGCGTGGAAGCGGCGGCACACGGAGGGGTCTCTTCCGAGGACGATTTGTGCATCATTCAAATCGATTTCTTCCGGGCACACTTCACCATCTACCAGCCAGAAACGCGGGCAAACAAGGAGTATTGTGAGGATATTCCAGATGTAACTGACACTGTGTTCGTGCTTGACTACCTGCATAACAGCCTGAAAGAGATGCCGCTGGACTTCCGGATTATTCGGGATATAACAGACCTCGGTCGTTTTGCCAAATGGGAGGATATTGCCCAAATCGAAGACCTCGACCGTGAGACGGTGTTTTATCAGCCTCCCGTAAAACGGCCCAATGCAGTATTTACAGTGGAATATACCTTTGAAGAACCAGGTAATTACATCGGCATCGTAACAACAAAACATCCGACCAAAGACAAAATCTACCGGGCAGTTTTCCCTTTTGAAGTAGGCGGCACGGGTTTTGGATATCTGCCACTGTTTATCGGTTTGGTAATTCTTGTGCAAATCAATTATTGGGTTATGAGCGGTGGTTTCGCCCGCTGGCGCGCCAAGGCTGCTCGTATGAGGTAGTAACCATGCGTACTCGTTGGTGGTTGTTGATATCAGTTCTGGTCGCACTGCTGTGTTTCCCGCCACAGTGGTATCCGAAGTCTCTGCGCCTTCAGTTTGCCCAGTGGTTTGGAGTAAGTAGTTACCGGCCTCTGCCAGAATCGAGACCGCCGGCGGGCGAGACGGGGGAAGAGCCGTGTCCCACCGATGTGTTGGGCTGGCGGGACGCACAAACCATCGAGGGCGTTGAGATACGTCGTTCACCCACTTGTGTTGCCGATAATCCCCACGCGATCGCCGCATTCGTGCGTGGCACCAACAATGTGTCTCATCAGACGCTGATGAAAAGTGGCTTGACGCCTGATGCGGTGGTGAAAGGGCGTGACCTGGATGGCGATGGCGATCCCGACGAAATTCACATCCGGCTTGAAGTCGTGGAGTTGAATGGCGGGTCCCCGGAGTTGCAACAACCGGTGACTCAATTCGCCATTGCGCCGGGTATCAAGCCGGGTTTCTGGGTGTTTGCACCCAAGCATTTTGGTATGGACACGGAAAATTTTCAGTCGCTAAAGGCACGTGCATTGCTACGGTTGCCTTCCCCGGTAATTCGAATCGAGCAAGGCGATCAGGTCCGGATAACCTTGGAAAATGGTCATTACATGCCCCATACCCTGCATTTTCACGGCGTGGATCATTCCTTCCGTGACGCTTCCGGCGAAGGCAACGATGGCGTGCCCTTTACGAGTGAAGTGCCCGTCTTGCCGGGTCAGGCACGAACCTATGATCTAAATCCGCGCACGGCGGGCACCAAATTTTATCACTGCCATGTGCAGCCCCATGTCCATGTCATGATGGGGCTACAGGGACTATTTGTTGTTGAAGAAAACCGTCCGAATAACTGGTTACAAACACTGAATATAGGCGCTGGCCATGTCCGCGTGCCTTCGCAGGCCGTCAAGGAACAATTTGACAGGGAGTACGACCTGCATTATATGGACATAGACAGCGATCTCAATAACCGCATTCAGCGTTTCAACGACCCGCGCCTGATTACCGAATCAATGCATCGACGCTACGACGTCACCGATGCAACCAGTGACTACTTCGTGCTAAATGGCCGGTCCTTTCCTTACACTTTCAGGGAATCCCTGGTAATCGTACGACCCGATGAACGCATTAAACTCCGCGTGGCCAACGGTGGCAGTAACGGGATTGCTTTACATACGCATGGGCACACCGTCACCATTACCCACCGTGACGGTATCGCCGTCGAGCCCGCCTCACGGATTACCCGAGACGTGGTCTGGATCGCCACTGCACAGCGCCTCGATCTAAGCTTGGTGACCACCAACGATGGCCTGAATTCCTACGGCAGTGGGGTGTGGCTATTTCACGACCATCAAAGCAGGGGGGTTACCACTGATGGTATAGGACCCGGCGGCAATATCAGCGCAATCGTTTACGAGGACTACCTCCAGGACGATGGCTGGCCGAAGACTTACGGCGTGAATTGGCAGCCTTACTTCACCGAAGCGTATTACCGCAGACAAACACCTGTATGGGAGAGCTATGCGCCGGGTTTGTTCTCTGAGCCCAGGATGGATGGCTGGATGATTGTGCGGCTGCTGGGGTTTGCCATCGCCCTCGGTGCAGTCTTCTCGCTGGTCCTGGTGGCGTCCAGACATCCTGAGCGTTGGTGATGCTGAAATCTCCAATCACCGGCAACGCGTTTCTTGCGGTAATCCTCGGCTGCGTCGCAATGGCGGCGGGAGCTTCACAGCAACCCGGCCCAGCGCAGACTGCGCAACACACCGCTCACCAGCACAATATGACCCTGGATAGTGGCGGCGTCGTGATGAACAGCAACACCGATGTGTTGCCTCGCGACTGCAAGCAATTCGGCCCCGATTATGAATTTACAGTCTCCGCCGGCACCGAATTCGCAACCGATAATCCGGGGACCGTGTATGGCTTTAGCCAACACGAATTCCTGGTTGAACCTTGTAGCCGGGTGACGATAACTCTTGTCAACAAGGATCAAGTAAGGCACCAATGGATGATCCACGGTTTGCCCAGGTATCTTTACCCGGGCGGCATGTTTCACCTGGAAGCTGCCGGTGGTCACAGTCGAACGGGTACCTTCATCGTGCCGAGCGATCACCAGACCTACCTGGTGCATTGCGATGTCGCACAACACATGGAGAAAGGCATGAAAGGCCAGTTAAAAGTTGGCCGTGGCAGTGGGGATCTGTGGAGTATTCCGGGTGTCAGCGGCAATTTCCTTGCTGACGCCTATGTGCCTGAAGAAATCGAGTGGTACGTGGGCCTGTCCGCCGTCGCCGCCTTTGTACTGACCACGCTCTTGTTGTTGCGGAAGAGATTCTTTTGACAGGCTGATCCCAACCCGGGTCACTAATGATTCACTTCGCAAAGAACGCCAGCCGCGTCAGGAAAGTATAGTCAGCTTCGGTGGCCATCAGGCCGACCAATACGAACAGGCAAAGGGGCGGGACCAGGATGGCGTAGACCAATGCAAGCCGCTCCCAGGCCATGTGCATAAAGACGGAGACAATCAGGCCTGCCTTCAAAAACATGAATATGAGGATCAAAGTCCAGCGGAGATATCCCTGGATATGCAGATAGTCCACCATATAGGAGAACGCGCTGAGAACAAACAGCAATAGCCAGATCCACAAATAAATCTTAATCGGATGTTGTTGCCCTTCTGCGTGCGCCATGTTTTCCCCCTACCACAGATAGAAGAGTGCGAAGATAAATATCCAGACCAGGTCAACGAAATGCCAGTAGAGCCCCGTGATCTCCACAATCTGGTAGTTGCCTTTCCGCGCGTAGTCACCCCTCCAGACTTTAAAAGCGACGATGCTCAGGTAGATTACCCCTACTGACACATGCAGGCCGTGGAAGCCGGTAATCATAAAAAATGTCGAACCAAATTGCGCAGCCCCAAAGGGATTACCCCAGGGCCGCACGCCTTCCAGGATCAGTTTGGTCCACTCGAATGCCTGCATGCTGACAAACATTGCGCCAAGAACGGCGGTGGCCATCATCAACATGGCGGTTTTTTTGCGATCGCCACGGTAACCAAAATTAACGGCCATCGCCATGGTGCCGCTGCTGGTAATCAAAACGAAGGTCATGATGGCGATCAGGACGAGGGGAATATGCTGGCCGGCAATCGTGAGAGCGAAGACCTCGCTAGTGTTTGGCCACGGCACGGTGGTGGACATCCGCACCGTCATGTAGCCGGTCAGGAAGCTGGCAAAGATGAAGGTGTCGCTGACCAGGAATATCCACATCATCGCCTTGCCCCAGGGGACACCGAAAGCTTCCTTATCCGCGGACCAATCGGAAGCTACCCCAGCCAAGCCATCGGGCACGGCGATAGATTCACCCGTATTTGTCAGGACCTCTTGTGCCATATGCGTTTATCCTTCTATGTGGACAACAGCAAACCAAACAACGCCAGCCAAACCAGCAATAAATAGTGCCAGTAAATGGTGCACAGCTCCACGCTCAGGGCTATTTTGCTCGCCTCAGCACCGCTAAATACCTTGTAAGTGGTCCTGCTCCACACCCACAAACCACCCAGCAGGTGCAAGCCATGCAGGGCGGTAATCAAGTAAAAAAACGCGTTGGCCGGGTTAGCATATATGAAATAGCCGCTGGCGTTTAACTGTCGCCACACCAATAGCTGCCCGGCCAGAAATGCAAATGTAAGGATACCCGCCGCGATGAGACTGGTCCTCACGCCGTGCAGTTGTTCTCTTTGAGTAGCGTTACGTGCACGTTGAAAGGCAGCGCTGCTCAATAACAGCACGCCCGTATTGATCCACAACAGTTTGGGATCCGGCAGCGGATTCCAATCGGCAAGCTCCATGCGTATCGAATAGGCGCTGACAAACAAGGCGAACACTGAACTGACTACCGCAAGGAACACCCACAGACCGATTTTTGCCGTGGCGAAATCGCGTTCCGGTCGGGGGTCCTCGATGGGGCCATGCGCCAGCCATGGTTTGGCGGTCAGGTTTTGCGGCAGCAACCACCACACGACGATGATGGCGACTACCACCAGGAAGGCCAGGGTGACAATCACAACTCAGTCCCGGTTACCGCTTGCACTCGCATCTTCCTCGGGCTCGTTTTGCGGGATGAAGTCCCGCTTGGCGCCAGGCACGCTGTAATCGTAGGCCCATCGATGAACCACCGGCAGCGTGGGGCCCCAGTTACCGTGTTTGGGCGGGGTATCGGGGGTCTGCCATTCCAGGGTCGTAGCTCCCCACGGATTGGACCCGGCTTTCTTGCCTTTGCTCATGCTCCAGATCATATTGACGATAAACACGAGCTGGGCCGTGCCAACGATCAAGGCCGCCACGGTAATGCCTGCATTCAGCGTTTGGGCCGACTCGGGGATAAAGTCGGTGCTTCCCAGGGCGTAGTAGCGGCGTGGCACGCCCAAAAAGCCAAGATAGTGCATCGGCAGGTAGATCGCGTAAGTGCCGAGGAAGGTTAGCCAGAAATGGATCATGCCCAGAGTTTTGTTAAACATCTTGCCGGTGATTTTTGGAAACCAATGGTAGAGCGCGGCGAATACAACCAGCACCGGCGACACACCCATTACCATATGAAAATGAGCCACAACGAAATAGGTATCTGAAAGTGGGACATCCACAATCACGTTACCCAGAAACAGGCCCGTCAGCCCACCGTGAATAAAGGTAAAAATGAAGGCGATCGCAAACAGCATCGGGACGGTGAGGTGGATGTTCCCCCGCCAAAGGGTCAGCACCCAGTTGTATACCTTGATGGCCGTCGGGATCGCGATAATAAGTGTCGTGGTCGCAAAGAAGAAGCCAAAATAGGGGTTCATGCCACTGACGTACATGTGGTGGGCCCACACGACAAAGCTGATGCCGCCGATCGCCAGGATCGCCCATACCATCATCCGATAACCAAATATACTTTTTCTGGCATGGCAACTGAGCACATCCGAAACCAGACCGAAGGCTGGCAACGCGACGATGTAAACCTCGGGATGACCAAAAAACCAGAACAAGTGTTGGAACAATATCGGGCTGCCACCGTCGTGATCGAGCGTTTCGCCCATGGACAAAATCGCGGGCATAAAAAAGCTGGTGCCAAGCTTCATATCAAGCGACATCATTACCGCGCTGACGAATAAAGCCGGGAATGCGAGGAGGCCAAGAACGGTGGCGGTGAAAATGGCCCAAATGGTTAGCGGCATGCGCATCAGGGTCATGCCGCGGGTACGTGCCTGCAACACAGTCACCACGTAGTTCAGCCCGCCCATGGTGAACGCAATAATGAAAATCGCAAGAGAAACGAGCATCAGGAAAATGCCGCCGTCGGCACCCGGCGTGCCTGCCAAAATGGCCTGTGGCGGGTACAGGGTCCAACCGGCGCCGGTTGGTCCGCCCGGTATGAAAAAACTCGCCATTAAAACGATGACCGCGAGCAAATACACCCAGAAACTCAGCATGTTTAAATATGGGAAAACCATGTCGCGGGCACCCAGCATCAGCGGGATCAGGTAGTTGCCAAAGCCTCCGAGAAACAGTGCGGTGAGCAGGTATATGACCATGATCATGCCGTGCATGGTTACATACTGGTAATACTCATATGGCGCAATAAAAGAGAAGGTGTCTGGGAACCCCAGTTGCAGACGCATCAATAACGACATGCCCAGGGCGACCAAACCGACGCTGACTGCGGTGATGGTGTACTGAACGGCAATGACCTTGTGGTCCTGGCTCCAGATATAGGTTGTAAACCAGCTTTTCGGGTGGTGAAGCTCGTGCACCTGGTCGGCGATTGCTATATGTTCCATCAGAAAAACCTCTAGTCTATTTTCTCAATGCGCGTTGCTGATCGGAATATCATCATTCCATTCCCGGCGGCCGTCACAAAGTGTTGATGTAGGCAATGACATCATTTATGTCCTGTTCGTTACGCAACATCCTCGCCATCAACGCCATCTGCCCGCCATAGGTGTCTTTTAGATGGGTGCCACGTATACCTTGTTTGAAGTTCTTGATTTGATTGCTCATATACCAGTCACTCATACCGGCCAAGCGAGGAGCTTTCTGCGACCAAATACCGCGCGCATCAGGCGCGTGACAGGCGGCACAGGTCCTATAAAGTTTTTTGCCCCTCTTGGCATCCCCGGTCACGGTGGCCGGGGCGGCATCATCCGGAAGCGTATCGATATAGGCGATTACGTTCGCAATCGCGGCATCATCGACCAAAGTTGCGGCCATGGGCGCCATCTGCCTGCCAAAAACATCGTCTTCGTGCGTGCCGCGGGCGCCCGCTTTGTAGTTGTTCAATTGACGCTCGAGGTACCAAGCATGTTGACCGGCCAATTTCGGTGCGTTCAACGCTGCATTGCCGCCCCCGTCTGGTCCATGGCAAGCGCTGCACACCGCATACAAGGCCTGGCCCGCATGGACATCGGCGGGTATCTTGATCAGGGTCTCGGCGTAGGTGGGGTGGCCGCTCAGCCACGTCTGGAACGCGTCCGCTTCATCCACCACGACTCGCCCACGCATGGCGTAATGCGCCACACCACACAATTCTTCGCAAAGCACGTCGAATGTTCCGGTTCGAGTGGGGGTAAACCACATGTAAGTGACCAGACCAGGCACCATATCCATCTTGACCCGGAATTGCGCCACGGTGAAGTTATGCAGCACGTCTTTGGAACGAAGCAGAATTTTAACCGGCTCGTCTACCGGCAAGTGTACTTCCTGACTCGATACCAAAATATCGTCCTGACCGTTGGGATCGTCAGGATTCATGCCGAAGGGGTTATCGAAGCTATAAAGCTTGGGATCGATAGTGCCGAACTCGCCGTCTACTCCTGGAAACCGATAGCTCCAATGCCACTGTTGACCAATGACCTCAACCTCCGCCGTACCTTCGGGGACGTTGACAAATTTTGCCCAGACAATCAGGCCCGGCGCCAGCAATATAACCACCCCGACAGTGGTAATTACCGTAAGCCAGATCTCAAGCTTGGTATTTTCCGGTTCGTAGTGTGCCTTCGACCCCTTCTTTTTGCGGTAGCGGAAAACCGCGTAGGCCAAAAATAAATTGATCGCGACAAAGACAATCCCGGTGATCCAAAAGGTGATTTCTACGGTGTCGTCTATCGATCCCCAGTTCGACGCTATCGGTGTAAACCACCATGGGCTCCAGAAGTGAAATATGACGGACCCGATAACCAGTAAAGCCAGAACAACTGCTAATACCATACCCTAGCCTCTTTTATGTAGGCCAAGAATTCATTATTTCCGACGGCGCCGCACGCGACTAAACGGATTGATGAAATGCCTGTCAACCCCGACCAGCGCAGCTTCCGCATGCTTATTGCCCATCATGGTTCTGATCGTCTCTTCGTGCATTTTCCGGGCATAAATCAATATCAGATATTTACCGGCTTCGATGTCGTCGTGGAATCTGCGCAGCTTTGCGTTCTCGTTATCGATACCCGTCAAACCACCTACCCAGGCACCAAACAGCGTTACAAAAGCGGCAAAAATGAAATAAATGTAAGTTGGCCGGTCCGGTCCAAATGGCTCGAAGTACATAAACGCAGCGGCAACCATCGCTCCGATGATAAAGCCCAGATTCGCACCAATCACTCCGTCGCGAATAATATCTAATGTTTCGATGTAGTTACTGGAATGTAATTTTTCTTTTTTTAGCCCGGCTTCGTCTTTACATAGAATGTGAAAGAACCAGTCATCGATGCCAGCCTCATGCAAATCATCAGAAATGTGGTGGCTGCTGTCGAGTGTGGGCGTGAGATAATACAAACATTTCATCACTTCCCCCCCGAGCTGGCATATCTGCCATCTCGATGAAATACTAGCATACAGCGCGATAAACCACTCATCCTGGCCTTATGCGCAGAGCCATGGCGCCGCAGCAACCGGCTCGTTGGCTTGAGTTATAATGCCGGGATATTCTGGCAACGTCCCAACACTATCGCCATAACATTGATTTTTCGATGATTCAAACGTTAAAGCTGATTTACGCCACCGCAAAGGTACGACTAGGGTTCTTGATCATGGCATGTGCGCTTGCAGGCATTGCCGTCAGCCCGGGTAGCGGGTTGCCCCCTTGGCAGGTGCTGGTTCTCGCGCTCGGGGTGCTGTTGTCCTCGGCCAGCGCTGGCGCGTTCAACCAGCTGTATGAGCGCGATCTCGATGCGAAGATGACCCGGACCCAGCAGCGACCGTTTGTGACCGGGCGATTTAAGGCCGATGGCTACTGGCTGGGAGCGATTTCTTTGGTCTTGTTGGTGGGGCTGGTGGCAGCGGCACTGGCAACCAACGTAATCGCCGCTGTGTACATCTTTCTCGGTGCTTTCACCTATGGTGTGGTTTACACCGTGTGGCTGAAGCGCCGCACCTGGCTCAATATCGTGATTGGGGGTCTCTCGGGCAGTTTTGCGGTTATGGCGGGCGCAGCCGCAGTGGATTCCTCCCTCGCCCCGGCTCCAATCATACTGGCTACTGTGCTGTTCTTATGGACACCACCACATTTCTGGGCGTTAGCGCTCGCCTGTAAGAAGGACTACGAGGCGGCGGAAATTCCGATGTTGCCGGTGGTAGTCACGGAAAGCACCGCAACTCGGGCGATTCTCGCCCATGCGGTGGCCATGGTGACACTATCCCTTACACTTGTGTGGTTCGGAATGGGGTGGATTTACTTATTGGGTGCTGCCGCTGGCGGCACATTTTTCATCGCTGCAAGCATACGCCTCGTGATCGAACCCAGCGTTTCGCAAAGTTGGCGAACATTCGCCGCATCCATCGTTCAGTTGGGTCTACTACTCACGGCGGCCATTCTGGATAGGCTCTTTCTCGCATAAACGCTAAATGCAGTGGCGCGCGGATGGTTAAACCGGGCAATATCAAGCGCCTCCCTTTATAGCGGCCGGCCTTGCCGGTATACTTCGCGCGTCCATTTACGCACCGGAATCAGGAGCAGCACTGTGAGCCACGACCGCAAATTCTTCGATACTATGAGTTTGCTCCTCGGCCTGTTGGTTGTATTCATTTTTGTTATTTTTTTTGTGGCGCGCGCAATTATCGCGGACAAGCAAAATGCTTTTTTGATGGAAGACCCGACTTACCAGGAAGAGCTGGCCAAGCGGATAGCGCCCGTCGCGCGAGTCGCCATAGCCGGCCAGTCCGATGGGACCGTAGCCGGTGAGTCGAAACCGGAGCCAGCCGCCGCGACAAGGTCCGGTGAAGATATTTACAACAGCAGTTGCGTCACCTGTCATGGTGTCGGCATCGCGGGTGCACCGAAAGTCGGTGACCACGACGCCTGGGCGCCGCGTATTGACCAGGGTCTTCCTACCTTGTATGACCATGCGATCAATGGTTACCAGGGAAATACGGGAATGATGCCGCCAAAGGGCGGCGCGATGAACCTGAGCGACGATGATGTCAAAGCGGCCGTGGATTACATGGCACGCCTGTATCGCTGAGCTGGCGGTGTATTTCAATCAAAGGCGCCGCTGGCGCCTTTTTTCCGCCCGGACGATACACAGAATTCTCAGCCTGGCCTTGCTATCGAAAGCCTCCGCTAACTTGGACTAACTCACCCGCCGATCAACAAATCGGTAGCGACAAAACCCGCAGTCATCGCAATCACCAGCAGCGCGCCGGCAAGCTTTGGCGGCGCCGGCGGCGGAATATCGAGCCAGTAACAAGCCATCCCGATGCCCATGCCCAGAATCAAACCGATAGCGGACGCAATCATGATGCCTCTCCTGCTCGCTTGCCGCGGGCATAGTGCCCGGCCAGCACATAGCCGCTGGTCATCGAGAACACCAGCAGCGCACCCATAATGGCCGGCGGCGCCGGCACCGGTATGCCGGCAACCTTGCACAGGCCTCCGATCACAAACGCCAACACGGATCCGATCGCTATTTTCATTCTATTTCTCCCGGCCAGGTGCCCTTTTTTAACCATTAATTTGCGCACTGTGTGCAAACGCATGGCAATTGATAGTAAATTACCACGACCCTGTATTACAGAGATTCTCCAATGCCGATACTGATCAGCTTGTTCGGAATGATGGTGCTCATTGCGCTGGCGATGCTGCTTTCCAATAACCGCAAAAAAATCAATTATCGAACGATCGTGCTCGCCTTCTCCTTGCAGGCGGGCATCGCCGCGCTGATTTTGTATTTTCCCGCGGGCAGGGATTTACTCAGCGGCGTGGTTTCAGGTGTTCAGCATGTCATCGATTATGGCAACGCGGGCACTGAATTTGTCTTTGGGGCACGGGCAAAAGAAAGCCTGGGCTTTACGATTGCACTGAATGTCTTACCGGTAATCGTTTTCTTCTCGGCCTTGATGTCAACGCTTTATTACCTGGGGATCATGCAAAAAGTGGTCGCCTTTATCGGCGGCGGGCTGCACAAATTGCTGCAGACCAGCCGCACGGAGTCCATGTCGGCGGCATCCAATATTTTTGTCGGTCATACCGAAGCGCCCCTGGTGGTCAAGCCGTATCTGGCCAACATGTCGGAGTCCGAGTTGTTCGCCGTGATGACCGGCGGCTGCGCCACCATTGCCGGCGCCGTCATGGCGGCCTATGCGTCCATGGGCGTCGACCTCAATTACCTGATCACGGCGAGCTTCATGGCGGCGCCTGGCGGCCTGTTGATGGCCAAGATTATCAAGCCGGAAACCGATGATCGGGCAGCCGATGCGGAGATCGAACCCGAGCAGGACGAAGACAAACCGGTCAACATTTTCGATGCGGTCGGTAGTGGCGCGCTGATCGGGCTCAAACTGGCACTGAATGTGGGCGCGATGCTGTTGGCCTTCGTTGCGATGATCGCGTTGCTCAATGGCCTGATTTCAGGCGTCGCCGGTCTGTTTGGCTATGAAGACATCACCCTGCAATTTTTCCTTGGCCAGGCATTTGCACCGCTTGCCTTCGTAATCGGCGTGCCATGGTCCGAGGCGGTCGCGGCGGGAAATCTGATCGGACAGAAATTGGTCATCAACGAATTTTATGCCTATGTGAATTTTGTGCAGATCAAGGACACTCTCTCGGTACACACGCAAGCGATCGTAACCTTTGCCCTGTGCGGCTTCGCCAACCTGTCGTCCATCGCCATATTGATGGGCGGGCTCGGGAGTATTGTGCCCAAACGCCGCCGCGATATTGCCCGGATGGGCTTGATGGCGGTCCTCGCGGGTATGCTGGCAAACCTGATGAACGCTGCGCTCGCAGGTTTCTTCCTGTCGCTGCAAGGGATGTGACTGGATCGCGGTTTCAGTATCGCGGGTCGTGGACATGAAAAGAGCCATCATCCTGATTATGGATTCTTTCGGAATCGGCGCGACCGAGGATGCCGGGCGCTTCGGCGACAGCGGGGCGAATACCTTCGGCCATATCGCGGAACATTGCGATCGCGGCCTGGCCGGCGACTCGCGCGGAGCACTGGCCCTGCCCAATCTTTCGCGCCTGGGCCTGCTGCACGCAGCTGAAGAAAGCTGCGGGCAATTCCCGGCTGGCCTCGACCGCGATATCGAAATCATTGGCGCCTATGGCCATGCCGCCGAGCTGAGCACCGGTAAGGACACGCCAAGCGGTCACTGGGAAATGACCGGCGTGCCGGTGTTGTACGACTGGGGATATTTCACGGAGCGCGAGAATACCTTTCCGCCTGAATTGCTTGAGAAATTGATCGAGCAGGCTGAGTTACCGGGCGTTTTGGGCAACTGCCACGCATCGGGCACCGTGATTATTGCGGAATTGGGCGAGGAACATATGCGAACCGGCAAACCGATCGTCTATGCCTCCGCCGACAGCGTGTTCCAGATCGCCTGCCACGAGGAGTCTTTCGGTCTCGATCGATTGATCGCCTTGTCACAGATTGCCCGTAAACTGGTGGACGACTACAACATCGGGCGAGTGATAGCGCGGCCCTTCGTCGGTGACGATAAAGACAGTTTTGAGCGTACCGGCAATCGTCGTGATTTTTCTGTGCTGCCGCCAGCGCCGACGGTCCTGGATAAATTGGTGGATTCCGGTGGCGAAGTCATCAGCATCGGCAAGATTGCGGATATTTTTGCGCACCAGGGGATCACCCAAAAGCTCAAGGCCAACGGCAATGCCGCCTTGTTCGATGCCACGCTGACCGCACTCGAGTCGGCTCCAGACCGTTCAATCGTGTTCACCAATTTCGTCGACTTCGACATGCTTTATGGCCACCGGCGGGATGTGGCCGGGTATGCGAATGCGCTCGAGTATTTCGATTCACGGCTACCGGAGTTGTTCGACGTATTGGGCGACGGGGATCTGCTGATCATCAGCGCCGATCACGGTTGCGATCCGACCTGGCCAGGCACGGACCATACCCGTGAGCACATACCGGTACTGGTCTATGGCAACGGCGTGCAGCCAGGCTCTTTGGGCCGCCGCGAGACCTTTGCCGATATCGGGCAAAGCCTGGCCGCGTATTTCGATCTTTCCCCCATGGAGTACGGCAGCAGTTTTCTTGATTAGGAGCAGGCCATGAACCCCCTTTTCATAATCGTTGTGATCGGTCTGCTTGGCGGCATCGCCATCGGTTTGCAGGCGCCTTTGGCCAGCATGATCAATCAGCGCCTCGGCGTGCTTGAGAGCGTTTTCGTCGTGCACCTCGGTGGCCTGATCGCCGTTAGCGTGCCGCTGATTTTGCTCGGTGGCGGCAAGCTGGGTCTCTGGCAATCCGTGCCCTGGTATGCGCTCGGCGCCGGTTTTCTAGGCGTCGTTGTCGTGGGCGCAACCGTGTTCATGGTGCCGCGCATAGGCGTCGCCGGCGCGATCACGCTGATCACCATGGGGCAGCTGCTGGTCGCCGCGACGATCGATCATTTTGGCGCGCTCGAGGTATCGGTGAGCCCGATCTCGGTTGAGCGCCTCCTTGGCCTGGGTATCGTCTTGCTCGGCGTCTGGCAGACTTTAAGGAGTTAGCAGTGCCGGTCTGACCGCGGCGGTCGCCATCCGGCGTGGAAAGTTTCCGGTTTACTCGTCGTCCGCGGCCAGTGCCGCCTGGATTCTTGCGGCGAGTGCATTGGCTTCGGCGCGGACGCGCCGGGTATCCACGGTCAGAACCTGTTTGTTTTTGACGACGATCTTGCCATCGACGATGACCGTTTCGACATCCTGCTCGTCGGCTACATAGACCAGGTGAGAAACGACGTCATAAGTCGGCACGAAGTGGACATCGGAGAAGTCGACCTGGATCAGGTCGGCCCTGCGTCCGACCGTCAGCGAACCGATTTCGGCGCCCAGCCCGATCGCCTGCGCGCCGCCGCTGGTGGCCATCTGCAACACCGCCGATGCCGGCAAGGCTTCCGGGTCCATGGTGCTGACTTTTTGCAGGAAGGCAGCCAGCCGCATTTCCTCCCACATATCGAGATCGTTGTTGCTGGCCGCGCCATCGGTGCCCAAACCGACTTTGACGCCGGCCGCCAGCATATCGACCACCGGTGAAATACCGGCTGAAGTTTTCATATTCGACGTGGGGTTATGAATGACGCCGATATGCTTTTCCACCAGCACCGCGATATCTGTCTCGCTGGGCCAGACCACGTGCGCGCCTATCGTGGGGCCATCGAAAAATCCCAGTGAATCGAGCAACTCGACCGGGGTCATGGCGTGATTTTTTCGGGTGATCTCGATCTCGAAAGGCGACTCCTCCAGGTGGATGCCGACCGCAACGCCGAGCTTTTTCGCCTCGGCCCGCACCTTTGCCAGGCCATCGGGAGAGACGGTATAGACGGAATGGACGCCGATAATCGGAATGATGCGGTTGTTTCTGCCCCGCCACCGCTTTACGAAATCGACTGCCTGCCTTAGAGACTGCTCGCCGTCTTCGGCATCGGGGCTTTGCTGATCGATCGTCGATGGCACGATGACCGCGCGCATGCCGCAACTTTCCACGGCCTCGGCGACGCTGTCCGGGAAGTAATACATATCCACGAAGGTCGTCGTGCCGCCGCGCAACATCTCCCAGCAGGCCAGTTCGGTGCCGAGACGAACGAAGGCCGCATCGACGAAGCGGTTTTCGGCCGGGAAAATGTAGTGGGTCAGCCATTCCATCAACTCGAGGTCGTCGGCGATGCCCCTGAGCAAGGTCATCGCGGCATGGGAGTGCCCGTTGATCAGGCCCGGCATCACGACCTTGCCGGCGCCAGCCAGCACTTCGCTGGCCCGGTAGCTGGCCATGATCTCTGCGGCCGGGCCGATGGCGACGATCATGCCGTCGTCGACGGCCACGGCGCCGTCGGCGATCACGCTTTGCTCCGGGTCCATGGTCAGGACGTGGTCTCCCCTGACGATCAGGTCGATGGTTTGCGCATCGCCGGCGCAGGCGGCGGGTAGTGCAAGCGCTGCCAGGAGGAACAGGAACATGGCTGGCGCCGCCGGCTTTGCTATCGCTTGATTGTTTCTGGTCATTGTCCGCTCACTGTAATCTCTGGTTGGCAGCTGCTGCATTATATCGGTTGCCGTTGCCGGCAAAAGCACGCGAAAGAATCACAAAAAAGGCCCGGCTGTTCGGGCCGGGCCTTTCTGTCCTGCTGATGCTATGCACAGCCTAGAAGCGGGTAATAACCTCCACGCCCCAGGTCCGCGGCGCGTTGACGAAACCGGTCAGGTTATTGAAATCGATGCCGCCAACCAGTTCCTCTTCGTCGGTGATGTTGCGGCCAAAGACGGCAAACTCATATTGGCCGTCGTTGACTATGTATCCTGCACGCAAGCCAATATTCACCAGGGAATCGCTGCTGAATTCCGCCGATTCATACAAGGTGAAAATCACGTCGTCACGATACGAGAAATCGGTAAAGACATAGAATTCACCATTCCCCATCGGAGTCGAAAACCGCGCGGTCCCGTTGATCACCCACTCGGGCGCCTGCGGCAGGCTGTTGCCGTCGATCAGTGCAAGCAGGCTCCCGCCCGGTCCCGGGACCAGTGGATCGAGAACCGTGCAACCACCGCCACAAGGAGTAACGGTCAGGTTCGGGTCATCGATCTCGGTGTCGTTGAAGCTGATCCCGGCGCTGAAACTCCAGTTGTCGTTTGGCACGAACTGCAGATCACCCTCAAAACCAAAGCCAATCGTTTTATCGACATTGAACAAGGTATTGATATTGATCGCGCCACCAACCGCCGTGACCTGCTGATCATCGACCTCGTAATAAAAGCCATTGACGTTGAAGCGCAGACGGCCATCGACCGATTCGATCTTGAAGCCTGCCTCAAAAGAAATAATCTCCTCGGTGTCCGCTACCGACACGCCATCGGTCGCCGGATCGGTACCGTCGATATCGTTGTTGAACAATACGCGGCCCTGGATGCTCGGCGCACGGAAACCTTTGGCGAGCCTGCTGTAAAAGTTGACATGGTCATTGATGGCGTAGATCGTGCTGATGTCCCAGGTAACTACTTCGTCGTCTGTTTTTTGCGGAATCGGGCCAGTTGGCAAGGTTCCAAACAGCAAGTTGTTGATAAACAGCGGTTGCAGGCGCTGGGTCACGTAGTCTTTCTCGTCCTCCGAGTAACGCAGACCACCGGCGATCGACCAGGTGTCGGAAATCGCGTAGTCGACCGAGGCAAATATTGCCCAGGCATCGGTTTCCTGTGACTGCGTCGCAAATCCGTCGCACATGGCCTGACCGAATTGCGAGCAATCGACGCCGCCAAACAAGGTATCGAAGGAAAAACTTTCGATCTCGATATCCTCGCTGAAATAATAGAAGCCAACCTGCCAGACACCCCGGTCCCAATCGTTGCTCGAGAGCCTGAATTCCTGGGTGAACTGGTCCAGATCCGGGATACCGTCGGCGCTTTCCGCGGAAAACGGAATAAAGCCGGGTCCGCTCGGTGGCGCAAACACGGCACCAAATCCGCCATCGATATCGCCGCGGCTAAACAGCTCGACGCTCTCATAGCCGGTGATCGAGGTCAGCGTGGTCGAACCGAGATTGAAAACCAGCTTCGCCGATGCGCCGAAGGCGTCCAGGTCCTGGATGTTCTGGCCATCGATGCTGATCGAATCGCGGTCGAATCCCGGCACCAGGGAGTTGGTCCCCGGGACAATGATATTGGCGCGGAACAGGCGCGCCGTACCATTCAGATCGCGGGTATGCACGTTGAGCAACGCACTGAAATCATCGCTCGGCTCGATCAGCAACTGCGCGCGAACCGCCAGTTCATCGTAGCCGCCGAGTACGTCGGATTCGCCGGTGAAAGTGTTGCTGACAAAATCGTCACGTTCCGTATAAAGAACCGACAGCCGCGCCGAGACGGTATCCGACAGTGCGCCGCCAAAAGCCGCTTCCAGGTCGATCTGCGCATCGGTGCCGAAGGAAATCCGGCCAAAGCCGCTGGATTCCTGTGACGGTTTGACCGATTCGAACTTGACGATGCCGGCCGGCGTATTGCGTCCGAACAGCGTGCCCTGCGGGCCACGCAGCACCTCGACCCGGTCAATGTCGAACATCGGGAAACCCTTGACGATCGGGTTTTCCAGGACCACCTCATCATAGACCAGCGAAACCGGCTGTGAAGAGTTCAGGTCGAAGTCGGTATTGCCCAGACCGCGTATATAAAAGCGTGGAAAGGTCCGGCCAAATGACGACTCGATCTGCAGGCTGGGTACCCGGTTCGATAATGCCCGAATATCCGCGCCTGCTGAATTGATGGCAGAAAGCGCATCGCCGCTCAGCGTCGATACGGAAATTGGCACATCCTGGATGTTTTGCTCGCGTTTTTGTGCGGTAACCACGACCTCCGGCAGCAAGCGCTCGGTAGCGCCTGGTTCCTCATCCTGAGCAACGGCCGGGCTGCCGGCAAAAGTCATTGCCAAAGCAGAAACAAACACGCAAAAACCTGATCTTCTGATTGCCCTGATCATTATTTTTCCCCTGGAATAGATGTTCTTTTTGCTATCTACAGCATAGCAAAAAAGCTGGATAGCGCAACTTGCCGAACCCGGTATCCGCCTGCGCGGGAGCAGGAAATTACCGGATTGAGGTCTGTTGCAGGATACAGTCTGGCGTGACTTTATCCGTTGTGACAACGACATGCAGACCCCTCAATTTCAGCCGCACTCGGCCAATACAAGCCAAAGCGTCTTTGTGTACAATTACCTGCCCCGCAGTCCGGGCCTGAGCGGATGTTTTATTATGAAATTCAGGCCCTTGGGCTCGCTTTGTGCACAGCGCAGGACGGCGGCAATCCATCCACGGTGAGATCGGTTTAACATGGCGACCAAACACATCAACGCCGAGCCCGGCGATTTTGCAGAGACCATCCTGATGCCAGGCGATCCGTTGCGGGCAAAATATATCGCCGACAACTTTCTCGACGATGCCCGCCAGGTCAACGACGTCCGCAACATGTGGGGTTTCACCGGCAAATACCGGGGCATGGACATTTCGGTCATGGCCCACGGCATGGGCATACCGTCCGTCTCCATTTATTGCAGCGAACTGATCACCGAATACGGGGCCAAGCGCCTGATCCGCGTCGGCAGTTGCGGCACGGTCAACCCGGCTGTCAGCCTGCGCGATATCGTCATCGGCATGGGTGCGTGCACCGATTCGGGAGTCAACCGCATGCGTTTTGGCGGCTATGACTATGCGGCGATCGCCAGTTTTTCCCTGTTGCGCGATGCGGTCGCGGTCGCCGAGGCAAAGAAACTCCGTTTTCATGTCGGCAACCTGTTCTCCGGGGATCTTTTTTATACGCCCGAACCTGAAATGTTCGATGTGATGGCCAAATACAAGATCCTCGGGATCGAGATGGAGGCAGCCGGTATTTATGCGCTGGCGGCCGAGCATGGCGTGGAAGCGCTGGCCATTTGCACGGTCAGTGACGACATCCGCAGCGGCGAGGCGCTTAGCAGTGAAGAGCGCCAGACCTCGTTCGGCGACATGATCGAGCTCGCCCTCGAAACGGCGCTGGCCGGAAACTCAAGCGCTGCAGACGATTCATGAGTACGCCAGCCAGCACTTCGAGTTCTCCGTTGCCCCGGCTCGACCTGGTCTCGCGGGTCGACCAGACCGGCGTCGAGGAACGGGTCGCAAGATTCTGCAAACGCAGCATCAAGAAAGCATCCAAAATGCAGGCGCTGAAACTGGCGCTGGGCATGATCGATCTGACCACGCTGGAGGGCCAGGACACGCCGGGCAAGGTGCGCCAGCTGTGCCAGAAAGCCATTCACCTGCACGATTCGATACCGGGCCTGCCGCATGTGGCGGCGGTCTGTGTTTACCCGGTCATGGTCGGCGTAGCCAGGAAGGCCCTGGATGACCAGGGGCTCGCCGGAGAAATCAAGGTCGCATCGGTGGCCACCGCTTTTCCCAGCGGCATGTCGCCGTTGCACATCAAGCTGGAGGAAACGAAAATTGCGGTCGCCGAAGGCGCCGACGAAATCGACATGGTGATTTCACGGGGCGCCTTCCTGCGCGGCGATTATGGCTATGTTTTCGATGAGATTGCAGCAGTCAGGGACGCCTGCGGCGAGGCACATCTCAAAGTCATCCTGGAAACCGGCGAACTGGGCACGCTGGACCAGGTACGCCGGGCCAGCGTGCTTGCGATGCACGCCGGCGCCGATTTCATCAAGACTTCGACCGGCAAGATTCAGCCGGCGGCGACGATGCCGGTAACGCTGGTCATGCTGCAAGCCATTCGCGACCATTACTACGAGACCGGCCGGCAGGTCGGCATGAAACCGGCCGGCGGTATCTCGAAGGCGAAGCTGGCGATACAATACCTGGTGATGCTGCGGGAGACCCTGGGCCAGGCCTGGATGGCTCCTGAGTGGTTCCGCTTCGGCGCCAGCAGCCTGGCCAACGACCTGATCATGCAAATACAAAAACAGCAAACCGGCGTCTACCAGTCCGCCGATTATTTCTCTAAGGATTGATCGTGGACGAAACCACCAGCAAGCTCGCATTCGACACCGACTGGCAATACGACCCGGCGCCGGAGAGTACCGATCACATCCGCATCGACGAACAATACGAGTTGTTTATCGGTGGCGAATTTGTCGCACCCAAAGAAGGACGCTATTTCGACAGCATCAACCCGGCCAATGAGCAAGTGCTGGCGCGTGTTGCCGCGGCCGGCAAGGACGATGTTGCTCGAGCGGTCAAGGCCGCGCGCAAGGCCTACCAGACTAGCTGGTCAACACTGAAGCCGGCCGAGCGCGGCAAGTACATTTACCGGATCGCCCGCGTGTTGCAGGAAAGGGCCCGCGAGTTTGCCGTGATCGAAACGCTCGATGGCGGCAAGCCGATACGCGAGTCGCGCGATATCGACATCCCGCTGGCGGCGGCGCATTTCTTTTATTACGCGGGCTGGGCCGACAAGCTGGAATATGCCTTCCCGGGAAAGCAGGTGGCGGCACTCGGCGTTGCCGGGCAGATCATCCCGTGGAATTTCCCGCTGCTGATGGCGGCCTGGAAAATCGCGCCCGCGCTGGCCTGTGGCAATACGGTCGTGCTGAAACCGGCCGAGACCACACCGCTGACCGCGCTGAAGCTCGCCGAAGTGATCCGCGATGCCGGCCTGCCGCCCGGCGTGGTCAATATCGTCACCGGCGCCGGCGATACCGGCGCAGCCCTGGTCGATCACCCGGACATCGACAAGATTGCGTTTACCGGGTCCACGGCCGTCGGCCGTTCGATCCAGAAAAGCCTCGCCGGGACCTCGACGAAATACACGCTGGAACTGGGCGGCAAGGCCGCGAACATAATTTTCGCCGATGCCGCGATCGATGAAGCCGTCGAGGGCATCGTCAACGGCATTTTCTTCAACCAGGGCCATGTTTGCTGTGCCGGGTCGCGCCTGCTGGTCCAGGAATCGGTCGCGGACGAGGTGATCCGGAAACTCAAGGATCGCATGGAGTCGCTGATCGTCGGCGATCCCATGGACAAGAACACCGATATCGGCGCGATCAATTCACCCGCGCAGCTGGCAAAGATCGAGGACTACCTGCGCATCGGCCAGGCCGAAGGCGGCGAGATGTACCAAAGCTCGGCCACGTTGCCGACAACCGGTTACTGGTGCCGGCCGACGTTGTTCACCGGCGTGTCGCAGTCGAACCGGGTGGTCCAGGAAGAAATCTTCGGCCCGGTGCTGGCCATCCAGACTTTCCGCACGCTCGAGGAAGGCCTGGACAAGGCGAATAACACGCCCTACGGGCTGTCCGGCGGGGTCTGGACCGACAAGGGCGCGAAGATATTCAAAATGACCCGCGCCATTCGCGCCGGCGTGATCTGGGCGAACACCTTTAACAAATTCGACCCGGCATCGCCGTTTGGCGGTTACAAGGAAAGCGGTATGGGTCGGGAAGGCGGCCTGCACGGACTCGACGCCTACCTGGAGTTGTCGTGATGGTGATGATTCATGGCTGATCTGAAGGACAAAAACACGCGCCTGGCGGTCGGCAAGACCTACAAGCTCTATATCGACGGCAAGTTCCCGCGCACCGAGTCCGGTCGCTACTATCCTTTGCATAACAAGGACGAGATCATCGCCAACGTCTGCCTGGGCAGTCGCAAGGACACGCGCGAGGCCGTGGTCGCCGCGCGCAAGGCGTTTGCCGGCTGGTCCGGCACCAGCGCTTACCTGCGTGGGCAAATACTTTACCGGATTGCGGAGATGCTCGAAGGTCGCAGCGAACAGTTCGTGGCCGAACTCGTCAAGCAAGGACTAACGAAAGCGAAGGCCCGCACAGAGGTCGCCGTCAGCATCGACCGGCTGGTTTATTACGCCGGCTGGACCGATAAATTCCAGCAGGTTTTCAGCTCGGTAAACCCGGTCAGTTCCGCGCATTTCAATTTTACCGTTCCCGAACCGACCGGCGTCGTCACGATCATCGCACCGGAGGAAAGCGGCTTGCTGGGCCTGGTCTCCAACATCGCTGCCGCCATCGCCGGCGGCAACACCTGCGTGGCGCTGGCGTCTTACTCGATGCCATTGAGCGCGATCAGTTTCACCGAAGTGCTGCACGCAGCCGATGTGCCCGCAGGCGTGGTCAATGTCCTGACCGGCTCGCGCGCAGAACTGACCGAACAATTCGCCGCGCACATGGATGTCAATGCGATCGTCTATTGCGACGGCGATGCGGCCGTGGACCGGGAAATCCAGTTACACGCCGCCAACAACATCAAACGCGTGGTCCGCCGCACCGGCATCGACTGGAGCACCGAAAAGGGCCAGGGCCCCTACTTCATCCGCGACACCCAGGAATTCAAGACCACCTGGCACCCGGTGGGCGGCTAGTTCTTTTTCGCAACTGCAGGAGGGCCTTCAGGCCCGATGAGAACGCCTATCGCGGCTGAAGCCGCTCCTACGAGCCCGAACAAAATTTCCCTCATTTTTTACAACCGCACAGGCAATTGTCGTAAGCCGCGAAATACCAGGCCGGTGCGATACCTGGGTTGTTCATCCAGCAACTGAATATCGGGAAATCGTTGCAGCAGCTTGCTGAACAGGATCTCCAGTTCCAGCCGCGCCAGTGGCGAGCCCAGGCAAAAATGCGGACCCAGGCCGAAAGCCAGGTGCTGGTTCGGGTCGCGCGCTATATCGAAAGTGTCGGCGTGCTCGAATGCGGCGGGATCGCGATTCGCGGAGCCGTAGAGCAGGCCTAGCGTGTCGCCCTTGCGGAATTCAAAACCGCCGTACTCCATGTCCGCGAGCGCGAAGCGATGAAAGAATTGCAACGGTGAGTCGTAGCGCAGCATTTCCTCGATTGCCGTTGTTATCATCGATGGGTCGCGTTGCAGTCTCTGTCTTTGCTCGGGATGACGGAGCAAGGCCAGCAGACCGTTGCCCGCCGAATTGACGACCGCTTCGTGGCCGGCGTTGAGCAACATCATGCAGCTTGCGATCAGTTCGTCTGCACTCAGCGTATCGCCATCGCTTTCGAGCAAGGCGAATGCGCTGATCAAGTCATCCTTTGGGTCGCTGCGCCGCCGGTCGGCCAGTTCGCCGAGCATGCCGGCAAACTCTTGCGTCGCCGCTTCGGCGCGTAACACGTCCTCCTCGCTGTGGTCTCTCTCATACAGCCTGACGATATCCGCAGACCACGGCCGCAGGCGATGGCGTTCCTCTACCGGCCAGCCCAGCATTTCAGCAATCACATGCACCGGCAGCGGCACGGCAAGATCCGCGATGAAATCGATTTCGCTGTGGTCGGCGATTCCGTCCAGCAACTCATCCACCAGCAGTTCGATGCGCCCGCGCAGCCCGCCGATGAGGCGCGCGTTGATCGCCTTGGCAAGCAGCCGCCGCAGCCTGACATGATCGGGGCCTTCCGTTTCCAGCAGGTTGACCCGCACGAAGCGACTGTACGCCGGCATCGCCTGCCAGTTCTCCTGCCGATGTTTTTCGCCTTTTTCTTCGGGGCTCATGACATGGCTCAGCGTTCGTCCCAGGCGTTTGTCGGCCAGCAGATTCGCGATGTCCCGATAACGCGTGAAGAATGTCAGCCCGAATTCCGCTGAATAGAAAATCGGGTTTTGCTCGCGCAACCGGGCGTAGGTGGGATAGGGATTTGCCGCGAAAGCCTGCTCGTAGGGATGGAATAGCTCCGGCATTCGCCCAGGCCTTGCTGGCTAGATCGTTTTTGCCAGGCGTGGGCCGACTTGCTGGATCACCCTGGCTGCGTATTCCGAACCGAGTTGCGCGCTCTCGGCGAGGGGCAGTCCCGTCGTCCAGCCATACAGAAAGCCCGCGATGTAGGCATCACCGGCGCCGGTCGCGTCGACCACCTTTGCCACCGGGACAGCCGCCTGAATCACTTCGCCCTGGTTATTGACGATCACCGAACCTTTTTCCGAACGGGTCAGCACGAACAGCGTCTCCAGCTCGCGCGTTTTGGCTACCGCATCCTCGAAACTGTCCGTCCCCAGCAGGCTGATGATTTCTTTTTCGTTGGCGAACACCATTTGTACGCGATGCTCGATCGCCTCGGCGAATGCGTCGCGGTGACGGTCCACGCAATAGGAATCCGACAGCGTAAGCCCGACCTTTGCGCCGTTCTCCTGCGCCAGCCGCATCGCCTCGCCGGCGGCGGCCGGCCCATGCGGGTTATCCCAGATATAG
This sequence comes from Pseudomonadota bacterium, assembly GCA_022560735.1. Classification (GTDB taxonomy): domain Bacteria; phylum Pseudomonadota; class Gammaproteobacteria; order Steroidobacterales; family MnTg04; genus MnTg04. The sequence continues at coordinate 44,453 of JADFSO010000014.1, read as the reverse complement.
CCTTCGAGCAAAACCAGCCCTGCCCCGGCAATCGCCGACTCGCTAATGTGTGCCGGACTCAACTCCATGCACGCGCCCAGGTAGGTGTTCATCGTGCGCTCACCACCCGGGCTGATCAGGATGTATGAACGCGCGGTCGGCGCGCCGTCATCGATCGGCGCCAATACCACATCGACGCCGAGCGATTGCATGTCGTGGACGAAAATCCGCCCGAGCTGATCATCGGCGACACAACCGATATAGGCAGACTTACCGCCAAGATTGGCCAGGTTGGCGATGGTATTGGCGACCGACCCGCCCGACATTTCCGTCGCCGGGCCCATCAATGCGTAAATCTTTTCGGCCTGCTCCTGGTCGATCAGCGTCATCGAACCTTTCGGTGCGCCGATCGCGGCCAGGGTTTCGTCGTCGACGTGGGCAAGCACATCGACAATCGCATTGCTGATCCCCAGCACCGTCACAGGTGATGTCATTTGTCGCCTCGCTTCGCTAATCAGTTATTGGTGGGCAAGAAAGATGCGAGCTCATCGAGAATGGGCGCGAGGCCCGGTTTGTGTTGCTTGATTTCCTCGACGCCAAGACCGGTCAACTCGTGTGGCAATACCAGCCAGTCATCGATTTCGTGCAAATAAAAGTCCGGTGGTTTGATCGTCCTTGCCGTCGGCCGGTACCAGACCGCGGCAACCCGGATGTCGTGAGGCTGGTTGCGCCTGGTTTTGGCGGCGAGCTGCTCGATCAGGGCGTTGACGCTGGACCCCGTGCTGTAAACATCGTCGACGATCAGCAATGAATCCTCGGCACAGATATTCTCCAGCAGGTATTGCAAGCCATGGACGCGGATTCCCGCGGTCCCCCCGGTCCTCCGCGTATAGGAATCCGGTCCGTCATAGGAAGTGCGAATGGCGATATGGTCCGTCTTTACGCCAAAATTCTCGAGTCCTTCCTGGACCGCGATCCCCACCGCGCTGCCGCCGCGCCAGACGCCGACCAGATAGTCCGGCCTGAAACCGGCCTCGTATATTTTGACCGCGAGCCTGAAGGAATCCAGCAACAGGTCGTTTGCCGCTATGAATCTTTTGTTCATCGCTGTGTCGATGCCGGTCGGCCCGTGCTGTAGAATTGGCTGAATATTATAGCGGTTAATGCAAATCCAGGTAAGCAGGCGACGCCCCGTGGAAAAAATTGTCATCAGCGCACAGGAATTGCTCGAGGACTCGTTTCGTCTCGGCAGCAAGATCATTCAAAGCGGGTTTCGACCCACGGTAATCATCGCGATCTGGCGCGGTGGTACGCCGGTCGGCATGGCGGTACAGGAAATTCTCTCGTTTTGCGGCATCGAAGCGGATCACATCGCTATCCGGACCTCCTCTTACACCGGTTATGACCAGCGCGAAAGCATCGTCAAGGTGCATGGCCTGAATTATCTGATCAAGCGACTAAGCCACGACGATCGCCTGCTGATCGTCGATGATGTGCTGGATACCGGGCACACCCTGGTCTCGGTGATCGACGAGTTGCGGCGCAGGGCGCGCGGCAACATGCCGGAAGACGTTCGCGTCGCCGTGCCCTGGTACAAGCCAGAACGCAATCAGACCGACCTGGTCCCCGACTACCTTATCCATGAGACTCCGGCCTGGCTGGTATTCCCGCATGAGCTCGATGCGCTGACTGCGGAAGAAATGCAAAAACACCGCCCGGTGCTTCACGAGCTCATCGGCAAGGTGAAAAAGCAGCCTGCCTAGTTGCGATCCAGACTGCGCAGGGTAATGGCCTCGCTGACTTGTGCGATGCCGAGTTCATCGGCGCCATCCAGATCGGCAATGGTCCGGGCCAGCCGCAACAGGCGATGATAGACCCTCGCCGACAGCGACAGACGCGTCATCGCCACGCTGAGCAGCGCGCCCGCTTTCTTACCCGGCCGGCAAAGTTCGTCTACGCGCGCTGGCGCCAACTGTGCATTCAGGCAATCCTGCCGGCTGAATTGAATGTTGCGGGCCGCCAGGACCCGGGTTGCGACTTCGCTGCTTGCCTCGGCGACGTTTTTCTCCTGCAATTCTTCGATCGCCAATCTCGGTACCGGCACCTGGATGTCGATACGATCCAGCAACGGCCCCGACAAACGCTGTCGATAACGTTGCACCAACTGTGCGCTGCAGTGACAGCGCCCGGAGGGGTCGCCCAGGTAACCGCAAGGACAAGGGTTCATGGCGGCGATCATCTGGAACGCTGCCGGGAACCGCACTCGCCGCGACACCCTCGCGATATGGATCTCTCCCGATTCCATCGGTTCCCGCAAGGTCTCCAGGACGTGGCGGGGAAATTCCGGCAGTTCATCGAGAAACAATACGCCATGATGGGCAAGCGAGATTTCGCCCGGCTGCGGATTACGCCCGCCGCCGACCAGGGCCGCGGCCGATGCCGTGTGATGCGGGCAGCGAAACGGCCGCCGCTTCCAGTTGCGGAGATTGAATCCGCTGCGGGTCAGCGACGCGATCGCCGCGCATTCCAGCGCATCTGCATCGTTCAGTCCCGGCAATATGCCGGGCAGGCGCTTGGCCAGCATGGTTTTGCCGCTGCCCGGCGGTCCAATCATCAGCAGGCTGTGACCACCGGCAGCGGCGATTTCAAGCGCTCGCCGCGCCAGCAATTGTCCGCGAACTTCGAGTAAATCGGGCGCCGGCGCCACCGCCGAAAAATCCTCTGCGGGCGGGCAACGCGGCAACGCTTCACCTTTGAAATGTGCGCAAACAGCCAGCAGGTGCGATGCGGATCTCGCGCGCAGACCTCGAACCAGACCGGCCACCGCCTGGTTTCCGGTGGGAATAATCAACTCGCGGTCGCCATCGCGGGCCGCCAGCAAAGATGGCAACAGACCGCGGACCGGGTTGATCAACCCATCCAGCGATAACTCCCCATACAGCTCGTACTTGGCCAGCTCGCTGGCCGGCAGTTGACCGGTTGCGGCGAGGATGCCTATGGCGATCGGCAGATCGAATCGACCGCCCTGTTTTGGCAAGTCGGCGGGCGCCAGGTTGACCGTAATCCTTGTTGCGGGCACCTCGAAACCGGCGCTTTTTAACGCCGACCTTACCCGGTCCTTGCTTTCCCTGACCGCCGTCTCGGGCAGACCGACGATATTGAGCGCCGGTAAACCACCGGACAGGAATACCTCCACTTTGACCGGTGGTGAACTCAGCCCTTCCAGGCCACGACAATAAATGACGGCCAGACCCACCAGTCAGAGTCTAGGCAAACCCCGGATCGAAATAGCGGTCAATAAGGGGCGGGATTGCTCAGTTAACACCCTATGACCCTTTCTCCAGTTTTGCCAATCTTTCCTCGAGCGCTTTCAATTTTTCACGGGTGCGCGCCAGGACGCCCTGTTGCACCTCGAATTCCTCACGAGTCACCAGGTCCAGCCGTTCGAGCCCGCCGCGGAGCACGCCGCGAAAATTTTGTTCCAGATCGCTTTGCAGATGTCGCAGGCCTGCCGGCACCGCCTCGGACATGCGCCTGGCGAGGTCGTCGATGATTTTGGGATCCATGGTTTTACCCCGGCTTGTTATCGATCCCGGCGCCATTTTCCAGCACCGGGGTGAGTGTTAGACTGCCCCCCGTGTCGATGCGGAGCAGTCCGAATGAAAATGGTAACAGCCATTATCAAGCCATTTAAGCTCGATGATGTACGCGAAGCGCTGGCGGAGGTTGGAGTTCAGGGTATTACTGTGACGGAGGTCAAGGGTTTCGGGCGCCAGAAGGGCCATACTGAGCTTTACCGTGGCGCCGAGTATGTCGTTGATTTTCTACCAAAAATGAAGATCGAACTGGCGGTCTCGGCGGATTTGCTGGAACAGGTCGTTGAGGCCATCACCAGTGTCGCACGGACAGGAAAAATCGGTGACGGAAAAATATTTGTCACCGATTTGGAACAGGCGATACGCATCAGGACCGGTGAAACAGGCGAAGAAGCGCTATAACCGGCTCCAGGAGGCGACAGGAACCATGAAAAAACTGGCTTTAATTCTGCTTGGACTGAGCCTTTCGATCGGCGCCAGTGCCGCGGTATGGATGTGGACGGACGCTGACGGCCTGGTTCACTACAGCGATTACCCGGCAGTTCAGCACGCGGTGCTGATAGACATCGAATCCAGACCCACCGACCGGGCTGCCATTGCCGAGCAACGCAGGGAAACCATCGCCCTGGAGCGCGAACGTCGAAAAGGCGATCGCCTGCGTCGGGAAGCGGATGCCAAGGAAGGCGCAGAGCAAAAGGAAGATCGTGACCTGGCCAAGGCAAATTGCGAAAAGGCGCGGGAAATTTACGCCACCTACTACAATGCGCCACGGCTGTACAAGCCGACCGCAGACGGTGGCCGGGAATACCTTTCCGGCCCCGAAATGGATGCGCTGCGCGCCAAGGCCCAGGGCAATATTGACGAGTGGTGCGGCTAGGGTCTGTGACCGTGCGATTGGCCGAAGACGGGTGCTGGTCGAGCTAATCTTCGGCCAGGGCCTTCACAACGAACGGTGGCATCGCCATGCCGCCCCGGTGCATGTCCGCTGAGTAATAACGCCCCTCGAACGACAATTCGCGGGCATCCTGCTCGCGGAAATCGAGTAAATCCACACCGTGGCCCGCCATCGTCGCCGACCACCAGCCCGAAGGATAAGTGGGCTGGCAAAACTGGTAGGTACGCAACTGCGCGAAGCCTGCCGATTTCATTTCGGCGCGCATCGCCTTGAGAATATCCAGGTGCAGCAACGGAGACTCGCTTTGCTGCACCAGCACGCCGGTCTCTCCCAGTGCCCGCAAACAATCGGCATAGAAAGCGCGCCGAAAAAGTCCGACCGCCGGTCCTACCGGATCGGTGCTGTCGACGATGATCACATCCAGCGAATTCGGTCGCCGTTGTTTCATCCACTCGAGCGCATCGACAAACAACAGTTCCGCGCGCGGATCGTCGTTCGCTTCGGTCAGTTCCGGAAAATATTTTTCCGCGGCGCGGGTCACCGCTTCATCGATTTCCACCTGGAACACTTTCTCGATCGCCGGGTGCCGCAGCACCTCGCGCAACGTGCCGCAATCGCCGCCGCCGACTATCGCCACGCGACGGGGATCCGGATGGGTCATGATCGGCGGGTGGCTCATCATTTCGTGATATACGAAATTATCCCTGGCGGTCAGCATCACCAGGCCATCGAGCGTCATCAGGTTCCCCCAGTCCTCGGTCGCATAAATCTCCAGCTTCTGGTATGGCGTTTGCTCCTCGTGCAACTTTCCGCGAATCTTCAGAGCCTGCGCAAAGCCTGCTTCCGGGGCGATCTCGACGAACCAGTTTTTGTCCAGGGCCATATCCTCACTCCAAAACACCGCAAAACAAGCCTTGCATTATAGTCCTTCGCTATAATCCAAACCGCACGACAGACGACCGGCCAGCAAAAGGACACGCCAATGGTGGACGCCAATCGACAATACCGCGTGCCACATTGGGGCGAAGGCTATTTTCGGGTCAGAAGCAACGGTGAGTTTGTCGTCCAGCCAGATGCCGGCGAGCAAAAACCAGGGATCGTTCTCGCGGATGTGATTCGGGCAGCCGGCGAGCTAAGTCTGAACCTGCCGTTGCTGGTGCGCTTCAACGATATCCTGAGACATCGCGTGGCATCGCTCGAGCGGGCATTCAGCGATGCGCTTTCAGCCTGCGAGTATGCCGCGGACTACCACCCGATCTATCCGGTCAAGGTCAACCAGCAACGCAGTGTGGTCGAGACGATCGCCGGTTGTGCCGGCGCCGGCTTTGAATGCGGCAGCAAACCGGAACTGATGGTGGTGCTGGCGGCTTCGGCGGCCGGCGGAATTATCGTCTGCAATGGTTACAAGGATCGCGCCTATATTCGGCTGGGGCTGATCGCGACGCGTATGGGATATCGCTGTTACCTGGTCCTGGAAAAACTGTCGGAACTGGATTTACTGATCGACGAGAGCCGGCGACTGGGCGTCCGGCCCTTGCTTGGCCTGCGCGCTCGCTTGTCGCGCATCAGCAAAGGGCACTGGCAAAATTCCGGTGGTGAAAAATCCAAGTTCGGGTTCTCCGCCACGAAAATGATCGAAGCGCTGGACCGGGTGCGCGGGGCCGGCCTGGAGGAATCCCTGCAACTCCTGCATGTACACCTCGGGTCGCAGATTTCGAGCCTCGAAGATATTGTGCAAGGCGTCGAGGAAGCAGCCAGTTTTTACGCGGAATTACGCGGCCAGGGGTTCCCGGTGGCGACGCTGGATCTTGGCGGGGGCCTGGGCGTAAATTACGACGGCATGGGAAAAACGGATATTTTCTCCACCAATTACAAGCTGCCGGAATACGCGCAAGCCCTGGTCGAGACCGTGGCAAAAAGTTGTGCGGCGGCGCGACAACCCTGTCCGGAGCTGTTTACCGAATCCGGCCGCGCGCTAACGGCGCACCATGCGGTGATGATCACCCGGGTCGTGGACCAGGAGTCCCCGCCGGCGACCGGTGCAGCACTACCACCCGGGTCGCTGGCGCCAACCGTGCTGCAGCTTCACCAACTGGCAGACACCGAGATCGACGACAGCAACTGCGAGCGCGTATACGACGATGCAAAATCAGCCCTGGCTGGCGCCGTGGACGCTTTCAGTACCGGTCATATCGATCTGAGCCAACGATCCCGGGCGGAGCAACTGGAACGACAGGTCTGCATGCGCTTGCGCGACCACCTGGAAGCGGCACCGGGTCTGCGACCCGGTCTGCTGGCCGAACTTCGCGAGAGGCTGGCGCGCCGGTTTTTTGTCAACCTTTCGATATTCCAGTCGCTGCCGGATATCTGGGCCCTGAACCAGGTTTTTCCGATCATGCCATTGCAGCGGCTGACCGAGGAACCGGACCAGCGTGCCGTCTTGTGTGATCTGACCTGCGATTCCGATGGCAGGATAGACAGTTATATCAACCGAAACGGTCTTGGCAATACGCTCGCGGTACACGACCTGGCCGAAAACGAGGACTACCTGCTGGGCATATTCCTGGTCGGCGCGTACCAGGAAATTCTCGGCGACATGCACAATCTTTTTGGTGACACCGATTCTGTGGATGTAGAAACAGACCCCGATGGCAACTTCAAGCTGGTACATGCCGAACCGGCCGATACCGCGGGAGAAGTATTGCGTTACGTACACTTCGAAGCGGACGGACTATTGGCTGTATTGCGGAGTAAACTGCAGGGATGCGATTTGGCGGACGAGGAAAAAACGCAGTACCTGGGACAATTTGAAGAGGTGCTGAAGTCCAGCACGTATCTTGGCCACCGGTAACGCACGGGTCTGCCGTTAACGGAAACCAATTCTTATGAAAACAGGATTTATCGGATTGGGCGCAATGGGGCTGCCGATGGCGACCAACCTCCAGCGGCACGGATTGCTGCATGGCGTGTGGAACCGGAGCAGCGAAAAATCGGCTGCGTTTGCGCGGGAATACGGCTGTTTGCATGCGCAGACGCCGGCGGTCCTGGCTGCGGAATGCGATGCCATCGTGCTTTGTGTATCGGCCGATGCGGATGTAATGGCTGTTTGCCGGCAGATTGCCGGCTCAGTGCGCGACGGGGCCCTGGTCATCGACTGTTCGACCGTGGCGGCGACGACGGCCCGGGAAGCGGCCGCCCTGCTAAGAAAGCATGCCGCCGGTTTCCTGGATTGCCCGGTCAGCGGCGGCACCGAGGGTGCGATCAAAGGTACGCTGGCAATCATGGCCGGTGGGGAAGAATCCGATTTCCGGCGGGCGCTGCCCGTGCTGCAAGCCATGGGCGGCAAAATCAGTCATCTGGGCCCGAGCGGCGCCGGCCAGGCCGCCAAGGCGACCAACCAGATCATGGTCGCCGGTATCAACCAGGCGGTAACCGAAGCCATGGCGTTCGCAAAATCGCAGGGTCTGCCGCTGGAAGACTTGATCGAGCTGCTGGGAGCGGGGGCCGCCGGCTGCTGGTTCCTGGATCACCGCGGACCGAACATGATAAAAAATGAGTATCCTTTGGGTTTCAAGGTCGAACTGCACCAGAAAGACTTGGCGATATGCCGCGATATGGCGGCCAGCAGCGGAACCAAATTGCCGCTCGTGGAAATGACCATGCACCATTATCGGCGCTTGCTGAACGACGGTTATCGCGATGAGGATATTTCGTCGTTGTTCCGCATCAAGGAACGAATGTTCTCCAACGGCCTGGAAAAGGATGACGAGCGATGAATGAGTCAACCAACCATGGCCAGGGCGAGGAAGAAAGCCACTGTTACCTTCCCGACCTGTGTACCCAGCGCAACGTACTGGCGATCGTGCTGATGGCCGAACTGGTCGCCATCGTTTATACGCTGGCCCGGTTTGTCAGCGGCGGGGGTTTCTGGATGGAACTGGCCAATACTTCGTTCTTCTTGATGTGGGCTGCGCTGGCAGGCGCCGCGAGCCTTTGTTTTGCCCGTCCTTTTCTCGCCAGGGCGAGCCTGTCTACCGTCACGCTGGTGGCGTTTTCAATTATCGTGTTGATCACGCTGGCGATTTCGGAAATGGCCTGGGCCATTGGCCATTATGCCAGCGGCCAGGGGCTGGCAGGAACCATTTTTCCCGACGATCATGGCGCCCTGCTGGTACGCAATCTCGGTATTGCGGCTATCGTCGCCAGCATGATACTGCGTTATTTTTATGTAAATTTTCAGTGGCAGCGCAATGTGGAAATGGAAGCCAGGGCGCGCGTCCACGCTCTGCAGGCACGCATCCGGCCGCATTTCCTCTTTAACAGCATGAATACCATCGCATCGCTGACCCGCAGCAACCCGGAACAGGCAGAGGAGGCCATCGAGGATTTGTCGGATTTGTTCCGCGTCAGCCTCAGCGACTCGCGCCAGCGTATACCGCTCAAGGAAGAGTTCGAAGTCTCGAGAATTTACCAGCGCATCGAACAGCTTCGGCTTGGCGAAAGATTGCGGGTTCGCTGGCTGGTCAACGACCTGCCGATGCGTGCGCTGGTACCCGGTCTGTTGATCCAGCCATTGCTGGAAAATGCGATTTACCATGGCATAGAGCCGTTACCCGAAGGCGGCGAAGTTCTGATCGAAGGGTTCATCCACCAGAATCAAATGGAGATCAGGATCAGCAATCCGCTGAGTGAGGATGACCCCCAGCACAGCTACACCGGAAACCAGCTGGCGCTGGCCAATGTCAAGCAACGCCTCGAGCTGGCCTACCCGGGAAAGGCCAGGGTCGAGGTCGAACAGACACCTGGCGAATACCGGATCTCGCTCTTTTTGCCCATCGTGGAAAACGAGGAATGAAAATTCTCGTTGTCGATGATGAAGCCCCGGCAAGGGAGCGTCTGAAACGCCTGATCGAAGAACAGGACGAATGGCAGGTCGTCGCCGAGGCGGCGAACGGCCACGAAGCGCTCGAGCGGGCGGACGCAACACAGCCGGACCTGGTATTGCTGGATATTCGAATGCCGGGAATGGACGGCATCGAAACTGCCCGTCACCTGGCGCAGATGGATGAGCCGCCGGCGGTCATTTTTACGACCGCGTTCAACGAATATGCAGTGGAGGCATTCGAGGCCAGTGCGGTCGGTTATGTACTGAAACCGGTCAGGCGGGGACGCCTCGCGGAGGCCTTGCAACGCGCCAGCCGGCTGACCCGGCCACAGCTGGTCAGCCTTGCGTCACGCGAACAGCACCAGGCGCGCAAACACATCAGCGCGCGCATTCGCGGGGAACTGCGCCTGGTCCCGGTGCGGGATGTGCTTTATTTTCATGCCGACCAGAAATATGTGACGGTCCATTACCCTGACGGCGAATTGCTCATCGACGAGCCGATCAAGGAACTGGAGGAGGAATTTGCCGACGCTTTTGTGCGGGTCCACCGCAGTACACTGGTGGCGGTGGCTCATATCGAGGCGCTGGCAAAAGACGCGGAAGGACACTACGAGATCAGGCTCAAGGGTCTGGAAGAACGCTTCCCGGTTAGCCGCCGGCTTGCGCCCGCCGTCGTACGGAGACTCAAAGATGCCTGAGATCCCCGCGCCAGCAAACATGCAGGCCAGACCATGAGGACCGTACGTATCGCGACCCGAAAAAGCCGGCTTGCGCTGTGGCAGGCGGAATATGTGGCCGCCGCCATCATCCGGCATTGCCCGACATCGAATGTCGATTTATTGCCGATGAGCACCAAGGGAGATGAGATCCTCGATCGCTCGCTGGCGAAAATCGGCGGCAAGGGGCTGTTTGTCAAGGAGCTGGAACTGGCGCTGTTGGCAAACGAAGCGGATCTGGCGGTACATTCGATGAAAGATTTACCCGCGGAAATGCCGGATGGCCTTGGCATCGTCGCCATCATGCAGCGGGAAGACCCGCGGGATGCCCTGGTCAGCAACCAGGTTGACCGGATAAACCAACTGGCCGAAGGCGCGGCCGTCGGCACTTCAAGCCTGCGACGTCAGTGTCAGCTTCTGCATCTGCGCCCGGACCTCGATATTCAGCCACTGCGCGGCAACGTTGAAACCCGGCTATTGGGTATCGATGAAGACCGGTTCCAGGCGATCATACTGGCGGTCGCCGGCCTGAAACGACTCGACCTGGAACACAGGATCGCCGCCAGGATCGAACCGGTCGAGATGCTGCCGGCCGTCGGTCAGGGCGCCATCGGCATCCAGTGCCGGCTGGATGACACGGAACTCATCGAGAATCTTGCCGCGCTCAATCACGCGGACACGAAAACCCGGGTCGATGCCGAACGCGGGTTTAGCCGGCGGCTGGGCGGCAGTTGCCAATCGCCGATTGCCGGTCACGCGGTTCTCGATGGAGACAAGCTGGTGCTGACCGGCCGCGTGGGTCTGCCCGATGGCAGCCTGATCATCGAAGGCAGCAGAACAGGCACGCGCGAAGATGCACATCACATCGGCACCGGTCTGGCAGAGGAGCTGCTGGAAAAAGGTGCGGCGGATATCCTCAGCCAACTCGACGGGACCATGCTGTGAGCAGCCTCAACGGCGCCGGCGTATTGATCACGAGGCCCGGGCACCAGTCAGCCGAACTCGCCAGGCTGGTCGAAAAAGCCGGTGGCGTTCCGGTGCTTTTCCCGACCATAGAAATAGAACCTGCCGCCAGCGCGAGCGAATTGCTGTCGAAATTCCATGCGCTCTCCAGGCCCGACCTGGCGATCGTCGTTTCGAGCAACGCGGCGAATTACGGCGAGCCCGTGCTGGCGAAAATTATCGCCCAGGACATTCGGCTGGCTGCCATCGGGCCGGCCACGGCGAGAACCATGCAACACCTCGGTTGCCAGCCAGGCATCGTGCCGGCGAGCGGTTTCAACAGCGAGGCCCTGCTTGCCGAGGACGAATTTCGCGATATGGCGGGACAGCGCGTACTGATCCTGCGCGCCCAGGGCGGTCGGGAGCTGCTCGGCGACACCCTGCGGCAAAGGGGTGCGACCGTGGGCTACCTGGAAGTCTATCGGCGCATCCTGCCGCAGCCGGGCACGGGCGAAGTCGAAAAAATTGAATCGCTGTGGGCCCAGGGTGGCATTCGCTTTGTCGCGGCAAACAGCGTCGAGACGCTGGATAACCTGGTCAGACTGTTGACCCAGGATGGCCAGCGGCTCCTGCGGGCCAGCCGGATCGTAACCATCAGTGAACGCGTGGTTCGCAAGGCGGAACAAATCGGAATTGCCGCGCCGGCGCTGCTCGCCGGATTGCCGACGGACCAGGCCATGCTGGGCATCATGCTTGCCTGAACCGGTATGCACCTCACCAATGGGTTTATTGCTGGTCGAAAAAGCAATACAGTCCTCACAAGAACACGCCTGGTGCCGCCATGAGCAAACCCTCCACGAGCCAATCGAAACCCGTCACGAAAAAAAGCCAGGCGGCCGGAAACGGATCCTCGCAGAAACCATCCCGGTCCGCAGGGCGGCCGGTCTTGTGGACCATCATCGTGCTTTTGGCGCTGGTCGCAGGCGGCGCCGGCGGATCATATTATCTATACGGGCTCCTGGATGTCGCCAGGGGCCAGGCGGAACAGTCCGGGGCGGCGATCACGACCACCCGAGCCGAACTGGATAAGTTGCAGAAGTCGCTTGGCGAAGTCCGGCGGATTTTGCCGGACATGGTCAAGGAGCAACAGACCGCCGATACGGAATTGCAACGACAACTCGATATCCTGAACGACGGGATGCGCCAGTTGAACACCTTGCTGCTGGCCCAGCAAAAAAGGCTGGCGGAGCTCGGCAGCAGCGAAATATCGGCGCAACACGCCTGGGTCCAGGCAGAGGTAATTTTCCTGCTTCGCGTTGCCAACCAGCGGCTCAGCCTGGTCGCTGACCGTGACGGCGCGCTAAAGGCTCTGCAGATCGCGGACCGCCGGCTCGTCGATCTTGGCACCCCGGCATTCGCGCCGGTGCGCGCGAAAATCGCCGCGGAAATTCGCTCGCTACAGGCGGTGGCAGTAACCGACATCGGCGGCATAGCGCAGCGGCTGGCCGGCTTCGCCGGCTCGGTACAGGCGCTGCCGCTGGCGGATTCCATCGATCCGCAGTCGCCCGGCGTCGAGGAAACCGGCGCCAGCGATGGCTGGAGCATCGATCGCGCCGTCGATAAAATGAAACAGGCATTCAGCGGCATGGTCAGGATCAGCCGCAGCGAAGAGGAAATCACGCCGGTGCTGGCGCCAAAAGAGCGGTTTTTTCTTCGCCGGAACCTCGAATTGCAATTCGAAATGGCCCGCCTGTCGGCGATGCAAAGGGACCAGGAAAATTTCGCGCAAAGCCTGGACCAGGCAGCCTCATGGATAGGACTGTATTTTGACACCGCCAATACCGAGGTCGGCGACATCCTGGCGGCGATCGATGCGCTGAGAACGACCGATTTATCCCCGCCTCTGCCGGAGATCTCAGGCTCGCTGATCCTGATGCTGAGCGCGGCCGACGGGCCCGGGGAGACCCTGTGAAGACCAGCATCCTGCTGCTTCTGGCCCTCGCCGCCGGAGCGCTGATTGCACAGTTCCTGTTGCAGGATGCCGGTTACGTGCTGATCAGTTTCCACGGCTACCGGATCGAATTCTCGGTGCCGATGATGATTTTTCTGCTGGCGCTTGCCTACTTGCTGATACGCCTGGTCTTGCGCATCGTCCAGGCGCCGAAAAAACTGGGTGAGGCTGCTGGCCGGGTCAGGCAGCGCCGTGCGAACAAACATTTCACGCGCGGCCTGATCGAGATGGCCGAGGGCAATTGGGCGCGCGGCGAGCGCATGCTGACCCGCGGCATCCGCAACAGTGAAACACCCGTACTCAATTACCTGGCCGCGGCGCGCGCCGCGCAAAACCAGGGGCAACACGGGCGGCGCGACCGCTGGCTGGAGATGGCGAGAGAGCAATCGCCCGATTCCACCGGCGCGGTATTGCTGGCGCAGGCAGGGTTCCAGATCGATGAGCAACAATATGGCGAAGCGCTTAAAACCCTGGCGAAATTACCTGGCGACCAGGGCCGGCCAGGCCAGGCGCTGGATCTGAAGACGCTGATTTACCGCCAGACCGGCGACTGGGGCAGCCTGAAAGAGCTGCTGCCGGCGCTGCGCCGCCGCGGCAGGAAAAATGCTGCGCTTGCCAGTCTCGAACAACAGGTCTTTAGCGGCCTGCTGCAACAGGCGGCGGGCAAAAAAGATCTCGCCATGCTCGACAGTCTTTGGAAAGAAATGCCAGGCCATCTCAGATCGGATCCATCGATCCTGCGCGCCTACTTCTCCGGCCTGATCGCCGGTGGCCGTCACGGCCTGGAAGCGCGGCTGCGCAAAGCCGTCAAGGCTGGCTGGGACGCCCGGCTGATCGAACTGTATGGGCAGCTGGAAACGCCGGCGGCCGCCCGCATAAAAAGAGTCGAAGCCTGGCTGCTGATACGCAGCGAGGACCCGGAGCTGCTCAAAACCGCGGGCCTCCTCTGCATGCAGGAAAAACTCTGGGGGAAAGCCCGCAGTTACCTGGAAAGCAGTGTCGGCATCCATCCGGACCCGGCCACCTACCAGTTATACGGCCAACTGCTCGAACAGCTCGGCGAATCGGTTGGCGCCGCGGAAGCGTTTCGCCATGGCCTCGGGCTGGTCAGCCCCGCCGGTTTGCCGGCACTGGAAAAACTTCCCCGGGGCTAGGAGCCTGTCAAGGCCGGCAACTCGAATCAGGGCTGGCTGCGCTTGCTGTTCAGCCAGGACGTAATCGACGCCCATTGGGCCCAGTCGGGCCAGGTAAGGTATTCCGGCAGTTCGAATATCCCCATGCCGCGGGTATAGGCGCGCACATAGTTTTGCGCTTCCCGTAGCTTGCCGATATAGGGCAGGCGCAACTTGCGCAAATAGGTCTCGAGTTCGTCGAATATCAGCGTATTTTCATTGACCCGGTTGGCAACCACGCCAATCCGGACCTGTTTGCGCTCGACCTTGCTGACGTGGCGGAGCTCGTCGACGAATCGACGGGCCGCCTTGATGTCGATGGATGACGGCAACACCGGTACGACGATGGTTTCGGCATTCTTGATCAGGGTTGCTATTTCGTGACCATGGGACCTTGCCGGCGCATCCATAACCACGACATCCGCGTTCCTCGGCACCTGCCGCAACCCGCCATCGAAAGCCGCTATGCCGATTATCGGATCGAGATTATCGGGACGCTCATCCAGCCAGTCGAGGCTGGATCGCTGCGGATCGTAGTCAGCCAGCGCAACGATCTGCCCCTGGTTGGCGTAATAAGTCGCGATGTTGGTTGCCAGGGTGCTCTTGCCGCAACCGCCTTTCGCGTTCATCACCATGATGTGTCTCATGAATGTCCCCTTTGTTGTTGTTTGGCAGGCTGTCAGACCTGGCCTGCTTATGCGGTCTTATGTCAAGTTTGCCTCAGCGGACCATGCGCTGGCAAACCGTTATTGATCACGCCTTTTGCTCTATGCCGAGCCGATCCCAGATTTCATCGACCCGCTGCTTCACTTCCGCGCTCATGCTGATTGGCCTCCCCCAGGTCCGCTGGGTTTCCTGCGGCCATTTGTCGGTTGCATCGATCCCCATCTTGGAGCCCAGCCCGGCAACCGGCGAGGCAAAATCCAGGTAGTCGATCGGCATATTCTCGATAATCAGCGTGTCCCTGGCCGGATCCACCCGGGTCGTGATCGCCCAGATTACATCTTTCCAGTTGCGCACATCCACATCATGATCGGTCACCACGATAATCTTGGTGTACATGAACTGCTTGAGATAGGACCAGATGCCCATCATGACGCGTTTTGCGTGGCCGGCGTACTGCTTGTGGATACTGACCACGGCCAAGCGATATGAGCAGCCTTCAGGCGGCAGATAGAAATCCTGAATTTCCGGAAACTGTTTTTGGATCAGCGGTATGAACACCTCGTTGAGGGCGACCCCGAGTATGGCCGGCTCGTCCGGCGGCCGGCCGGTGTAAGTGCTGTGATAAATGGGATTATTGCGCATCGTCATGCGTTCGACCGTGAACACCGGGAACTCCTCGACTTCGTTGTAATAACCGGTGTGATCGCCGAACGGCCCTTCCGGCGCCAGGTCATCCGGGTAGATATAACCTTCCAATACGATTTCGGCGCTGGCCGGGACATCGAGACCGGCGTGCAGGCAGCTTGCGACCTTGCTGCGCTTACCCCTGAGCAAACCGGCAAACGCGTATTCGGACAGGCTGTCCGGAATCGGGGTCACCGCAGCCAGCATGGTCGCGGGGTCCGCGCCGAGCGCAACTGCAACCGGGAATGGCTGATCCGGGTGTTTTTGCTGCCAGTCCCGCAGATCCAGCGCGCCGCCGCGATGCGCCAGCCAGCGCATGATCAGGCGATTGCGACCGATCAGCTGCTGCCGGTAAATTCCCAGGTTTTGCCGCTTTTTTTCGGGCCCGCGGGTTATCGTCAGCCCCCAGGTCACCAGCGGACCCGCATCCTCGGGCCAGCAGGTCTGGATCGGCAGGCTATTGAGGTCCACCGCGTCCGCTTCGATGATCTTCTGCTGACAAGCCGGCCGGCGTTCACGGCTGGGCGCCATCTGCAAGACCTTGGCGTAAATCGGCAATTTCCCCCACGCGTCCTTGATGCCCTCCGGCGGCGCCGGCTCCTTCAGATCACCGAGCAGCTTGCCCACGGCGCGCAACGAAGCCACATCGTCCTGGCCCATGCCGAGCGCAACCCGTCTGGTCGTACCGAACAAATTACCCAGCACCGGCATGGTATGGCCTTTCGGGTTTTCGAATAACAACGCCGGCCCGCCCCGGCGCAAGGTCCGGTCGCAGATTTCGGTCATTTCCAGGTGCGGGTCTACCGGTTCGCTGATGCGCACCAGTTCGCCCATGGCTTCCAGTTTGCTGATGAATTCCCTGAGATCCCGATATTGCATATGCTTCGCCAAGCCTGCCCGGCCCCTGCCATGGGAAAGAAGCACCACTATAAACACGCGGCGGCGCTTTTCAAACGCCCCCTTGCGCTTTGCACGCCGGTCCCGAGCCGGTACTCTTGGCCCATGCGATTCAAGTTCGTGAAAATGCATGGTCTGGGCAACGACTTTGTCATTATCGAACCCGAGGCCGGGCAACCCGTGCCAGACCCGGAAACACTCAGCAAACTTGCCAACCGCCGCACCGGTATCGGTTTCGACCAGGTCCTGATCCTCGAACCGCCACGCCAGGACGGCAGCGACATTTATTACCGGATCTTTAATGCCGATGGCGATGAAGTCGAGCAATGCGGCAATGGCGCGCGTTGTATCGCCAGCCTGCTTGCCGAGCGGCAGAAATCCCGGTCCGGGGAGCTGGTCATGGATAGCCCGGGCGGACTGGTGCGGGCGAAGATCCGGGAAAACGGCGTCGTCTCGCTGAATATGGGTGTGCCGGACTTTGCCCCGGCAAGCCTGCCTTTCACTACCAGCGGCGAAGCCTATATCTATCCGCTTTCGGTAGCAGGCAGTGAAGTGGAAATCGGCGCCGTCTCGATCGGCAATCCCCACGCGGTCATGACCGTGGCATCGGTGGATACCGCCCCGGTAGACCGGCTCGGCCCGGCGCTGGAGACCCACCCCGATTTTCCGCGCCGAACCAATGTCGGTTTCATGGAGATAAAAGCCCCCGATCACATACGCCTGCGGGTATACGAGCGCGGCACCGGTGAAACCCGGGCCTGCGGCACCGGCGCGTGCGCGGCGGTCGCAATCGGCAGGAAACATGGAAAACTGGGAGAATCCGTCCGGGTTACACTCCCTGGCGGTAATTTGCAGGTAGACTGGGCCGGCCCCGGCGAGCCGATCTGGCTGACCGGGCCTGCGGAAAAAGTTTATGAGGGAACATTTGAGCTATGAGCAGTCAGCGCACGCAACGACACAAGGACAAAGTGGGCAGCGGCATTTCGGACGAGGCGGTGGCGCATTACCTGGAAAGCCACCCGGAGTTTTTTGAAAGGCACGCGTTGCTGCTTGGCAAAATGCAATTACCCCATCAGCCAGGCAGCAGCGCGGTCTCGCTGATCGAACGACAGGTGGGGATACTCCGCCAGCGCAATCGCAAACTGGAAAATCAACTACGCGAACTGACGACGATCGCGCGCAGCAACGAGAATCTCTCGGAAAAAATTCATCAACTGTGCCGGCGCCTGATCCACGCAGCTGATTTTGACCAGACCGTGGACCTGATCGAAGCCTCGCTGCGCCAGGATTTCAATACCGATCAGATCGTCATGGTTTTGTTCCGCGACCAACTGACCGGCAAGGATGACTCCGCCGATCTGAGATTTCTGCGCTGGTCCTCATCGGATGCCAGTGAAATGAAACCCTTTGCGACTTTCCTCAAGAATGCAGAGCCACGCTGCGGCCAGATCAGGGATGCGCAGCGCGACTACCTGTTTGGCGACGAGACCAACGAGATTGCCTCGGTCGCGATGCTGCCCCTCGGGCCAGGATCGGAAATCGGCTTGCTGGCGATCAGCAGCGCCGATGCGCAAAGGTTTCACCCGGCAATGAGCACGGATTTTCTCTCGCGTATCGGAGAACTGGTAAGCGCGGCGCTTACTCGTTAAACCATGAACGAAACAGCCCGTTTGTGGCTGGAAAAGTACCTGCACCACCTGGCCATGGAACGCCGGGTCTCGCCACACACGACCAGCAGTTACCGCAGGGACCTCGAATCGCTGCAGGCATTCTGCGTACAGCAGGATATCGGCGACTGGTGCGATCTGGATATCCACCTGATCCGGCAGTACGCGGCGAGTTGCCATCGCAAGGGCCTGGCGCCGCGCAGCATTCAACGCCGGCTGTCTTCGGTACGCGGTTTGTTCAATTACCTGATCCGCGAAGGCGAGACGACCATCAACCCGGCCGTTGACGTCACGGCGCCCAAAGCATCGCGACGTTTGCCGGAAACGCTGGATGCCGACACCATGGCGCGACTGCTGGAAATTCCGACGACGACCAGCGAAGCGATACGGGACAAGGCCATCCTGGAATTGCTTTACTCGTCGGGCCTGCGGCTGCAGGAACTGACCGGTCTGGACCTGGATCAACTGGATTTGAAAGACCAGACGGTTCGGGTGCTTGGCAAGGGTTCGAAAACCCGCATCCTGCCGGTCGGCCGCTACGCCGTGAAAGCCCTGACCGCCTGGCTGCAGTGCCGCGGTGAACTGGCCGCGCGGGATGAGACCGCGGTGTTTGTGGGCCGTCGCGGAAAACGTATCAGCCCGCGCGTCGTGCAAACCCGGGTCAAGCACTGGGCCAGGCACCAGGGCATTCCGGCACGGGTGTACCCCCACCTTTTCCGGCACAGCTTCGCGACGCATGTACTCGAATCGAGCGGTGACCTGCGCGCAGTTCAGGAATTGCTCGGCCATGCCGATATCAGTACCACCCAGATCTATACACACCTTGATTTTCAGCATCTGGCCCGCATATACGACAAGGCCCACCCCAGGGCACGAAGAAAAAACTAGCCTGCCGGCGGGGCCGCCGGTAGCCGTTTGCGTGACGGGTAAAGACTAAGGACGACCAGCATGGAACAATTCCATGGAACCACCATTCTCAGCGTTCGCCGTAACGGCCGCCTGGTCATGGGCGGGGATGGCCAGGTCTCGATGGGGAACACCGTCATGAAGGGCAATGCGCGCAAGGTGCGCCGCCTGTACGAGGACAAGATCCTGGCCGGGTTCGCCGGCGGTACCGCGGACGCTTTCACGCTGTTCGAACGCTTCGAAGGAAAATTACAGCAGTACGGAGACCTGACCCGGGCGGCGATCGAGCTGGCCAAGGACTGGCGCACCGATCGCATGCTGCGCCGGCTCGAGGCGCTGCTTTGTGTCGCCGATCTCGAACAGTCGTTTATCATTTCCGGCAACGGCGACGTCATCGAACCGGAGAACCAGTTGATGGCGATCGGTTCCGGGGGCGCCTATGCCCAGGCCGCCGCGCAGGCGCTACTGGATAACACGGATATGGAAGCTGCGGATATCGTGCGCGCCGCACTGAATATTGCCGGCGACATCTGTGTTTTCACGAATCACAATCTGATCATTGACGAGCTTGCCGCCGGCTGAGGCGGACCGGTTTCAGGAAAAAACATGTCGCAGATGACCCCGCGGGAAATAGTCCAGGAACTGGACAAACACATAATCGGCCAGGACGACGCGAAACGTGCGGTCGCGATAGCGTTGCGCAACCGCTGGCGCCGCATGCAGGTCGGAGAGGCGATGCGCCACGAAATTACGCCAAAGAATATCCTGATGATCGGACCGACCGGGGTCGGCAAAACCGAGATCGCCCGCCGCCTGGCGAACCTGGCCAATGCGCCGTTTATCAAGGTCGAAGCAACCAAGTTTACCGAAGTCGGTTATGTCGGCCGTGAAGTCGATTCCATCATCCGCGACCTGACCGATGCCGCCGTCAAGCTGACCCGCGACGAGGAGATGGCCAAAGTTCGCCACCGCGCCGAGGATGCGGCCGAAGACCGGATCCTGGACGCGCTGTTACCGGGTATGGGGCCGGGCGTGGGATTTGCCAGCGAACCCGGCAGCGAGCAGGAAAAACAATCTGATACTCGGCAGAAGTTCCGCAAAATGCTGCGCGAAAAAAAAATAGACGATCGTGAAATAGAAATTGAAACGCGCGCTATGCCGGTCGGCGTAGAAATCATGGCGCCGCCGGGGATGGAAGAAATGACCCAGCAGTTGCAGGGTCTGTTCCAGAACATGGGCGGCAACCGCAAGACCACGCGGAAGCTAAAAATCAAGGAAGCCCTTAAGTTACTCGTCGACGAAGAGGCTTCCAAAATGATCAACGACGAGGACCTGAAGCTGCGCGCGGTCGATAACGTCGAGCAGAACGGCATCGTATTTATCGACGAACTCGACAAGGTCGTGGGGCGCTCGGAAACCGCGGGTGCCGACGTGTCTCGTGAAGGCGTGCAGCGCGACCTGTTGCCGCTGGTCGAAGGTTGCACGATCAGTACCCGTTATGGACCGGTACGGACCGATCACATTTTGTTCATCGCCTCGGGTGCGTTCCACGCCGCAAAACCATCCGACCTGATCCCGGAACTCCAGGGACGTTTCCCAATCCGCGTGGAATTGAAGGCGCTAAAGACAGAGGACTTCGAGCGTATTCTCACCGAGCCGGATTATTCGCTGACCGAACAATACAGCGCGCTGATGGAAACCGAAGGGCTGAGCCTGAGCTTTACCGACGACGGGATTTCCCGGCTTGCGGAAATCGCCTTCAAGGTTAATGAGAAAGCAGAAAATATCGGCGCCCGCCGTCTGCATACGGTACTGGAACGGCTGCTCGAGAATATTTCCTTCGAAGCGGCGGATCGCGATGGTCAGTCGGTCAGTATCGACTCGGCTTATGTCGATGAACAACTTGCCGAACTGGCCGAAGACGAAGACCTCAGCCGTTACATTCTGTAAGGCTTGCACGGGTTACCAGGCAAAACCGTTGAACCAGAAATTGCAGCCCACCGATCTTCGCCTGTTAAAGAAGTCGCGAGTGCTCGAAGTCAGCTTTAACAATGGCGAGACTTTTTCCCTGCCCTTCGAGTACCTGCGCTGCTTTTCGCCATCGGCCGAGGTGCGCGGGCACGGCGGCCCCATGCAGCTGGTCACCGGTAAGGAAAATGTCGATATCACCGCGATCGAGCCTATCGGTCAATACGCCGTGCGGCTGATCTTCGACGACGGCCACGACACCGGGCTGTATAGCTGGCATGTGCTGTACGAACTCGGTATCGGCCAACGGGAAAACTGGCGCGATTATCTGGACCGGCTCAACGCCGAAGGTTACTCTCGCAGGTCGGACTGAAGAGCAGAGACCACGCGGTGCAAAAGACCTCCGGAGACAATCCAGACAAAACTCATTTCGGCTTCGAAGACGTGGCGTGGGAGGAAAAGGCCGGCAGGGTCCGCGAAGTTTTCGATTCGGTCGCCGGTCGTTATGACCTGATGAACGACCTGATGTCGGCGGGAATCCACCGCCTGTGGAAAAAATTCACGATCGAACAAACCGGGCTGCGACCGGGTCAGCGCGCGCTGGATGTCGCGGGCGGCACCGGCGACCTCAGTTCTGCGTTGGCCCGGAAGGCGGGCGACGATGGGCTGGTCGTGCTAACCGATATCAATGCCGCGATGCTCGCACGCGGTCGCGATCGCCTGCTCGATGACGGCCTGGCGAGCAACCTGGTTTTTGCGCAGGCCAACGCCGAATGCCTGCCGTTCGCCGATGACAGTTTCGACTGTGTCACGATCGCTTTTGGTCTGCGCAACGTGACCGATAAGGACACGGCCCTGCGCTCGATGTTCAGGGTTCTTCGACCGGGCGGTCAACTCCTGGTGCTCGAGTTTTCGCATCCGGTCCTGCCCGGTCTGAAATCCCTGTACGAGCTGTATTCATTCAAAATCCTCCCGGTTCTTGGCCGCGTGATCGCGAACGACGAAGACAGCTATCGCTATCTGGCGGAATCGATTCGACGTCATCCGGACCAGGAAACCCTGTTGCAGATGATGCGCGACGCCGGTTTTGAGAAAGCCAGCTATCACAACCTCAGCGGCGGTATCGTTGCCCTGCATCGTGGCTACAAGTTCTGAGCACGAACATGACAACGTCCACACTGTTAAGACCCTTGCAGGAACTGTTCAATCGCCGGCTTGCGGACTCTTCGCAAGCCCGCGCCCTTTGCCGACAGCTGGATGGCAGAACGCTGGCAATCCAGCTTGCGCCCGAGGCGGAGCAAAGCGGTCCGGCCATTTTCCTCAGTGTCGCCGATCAACAGATTAGCGTTCATGCGGATTTTGACGCGGAACCGGACGTTATCGTGGCCAGCGGGCTGAGCGGATTGCTGGATCTCGCCGCGGACAATTCTGAGCAGGCGATTCGCGCCGGGCGGGTTAAATTTTTTGGCGATGCCGATATTGCGCAGGCTTTTCGGCAACTGCTGCAATTGACTCGCCCGGACTGGGAAGAAGAACTGTCACGCCTGACCGGTGACGCGGCAGCCCGCCAGATAGGCAACCTGTTTCGCTCCGGCCTGGCATTTGGCAAAAAACTCTTTAGCACGGCATCCAGCAACGCAGCCGAATTTCTGCAGGAAGAAAGTCGCGACTTGCCCAGCCAGCCCGAGGTTGCGAAATGGATGAGCGATATCGACAAGTTGCGCGAAGACAGCGATCGGCTGGAAGCGAAAATCCGCCTGCTGGAACGAACCGGTGACGCCGATGCGTAACCTGGTCCGATTGCTGCGCATAAACCGCGTCCTCGTGAATCATGGCCTCGACGACATCGTCCAGGCCACCCATTTGTTTCGCCCGATGCGGCTGATCGCGCGCCTCAGCCCCGGCTCATGGGGCGCAAAAAAACAGGGCCCGCGCGGAGAGCGTATGCGCCTCGCGTTGCAGGAACTCGGGCCGATTTTCGTCAAATTCGGCCAGGCCCTGTCGACCCGGCGCGACCTGCTGCCGCTGGACATCGCCGATGAGCTCGCAATGTTGCAGGATCGCGTGCCACCCTTTCCCTCCAGCGAAGCCAAGGCCATGGCGGAGAAGGCCTATGGCCGGAGCCTGGATGACGTTTTCGACCGCTTTGACGACGAGCCGCTGGCGGCGGCCTCGATCGCACAGGTTCACAAGGCGACCTTGAAATCCGGTGAGGAAGTCATCGTCAAGATTTTGCGGCCCGGCGTCGAGGCCCAGATCCGGCAAGACCTGGATGTATTGCACGCCCTGGCCCGCCTCGCGCAACGGCACTGGCCGGAAGCCAGGAGACTGCGACCGGTCGAAGTGGTCAGCGAGTATGAAAAAACCGTCATCGATGAACTCGATATGATGCGCGAAGCGGCCAACGCCGCGCAATTGAAAAGAAATTTTGCGGGCTCCGACAAGTTGTATGTGCCGGAGGTGTACTGGGAGTATTGCCGCCCCGATATCCTGGTCATGGAGCGCATCAGCGGCGTACCCATCAGCGACCTGGACACGCTGAACGCCGCCGGCACGGATATGCAGAAACTGGCCGAGAACGGCGTGGAAATATTTTTTACCCAGGTGTTCAAACACAACTTCTTTCACGCGGACATGCACCCGGGCAATATTTTCGTCGATATCAGCGACCCGTCTCAGCCCCGCTATATCGCGGTGGACTTCGGCATTGTCGGCACGCTGAGTTCCCGGGACCAGCATTATCTCGCCGAGAATTTCCTCGCGTTTTTCGAGCGCGATTATTACCGGGTCGCAAAGCTGCATGTCGACTCGGGCTGGGTACCGCCCGAAACCCGGATCGACGAATTCGAATCGGCGATTCGCACGGTTTGCGAACCCATATTCAACAAGCCGCTCAAGGACATTTCCTTTGGCCAGGTGCTGCTGGGGCTTTTCCGGACGGCGCGCCGCTTCAACATGGAGATACAACCACAACTGGTGCTGCTGCAGAAGACCCTGCTCAATATCGAAGGCCTGGGCCGGCAGCTTTACCCGGATCTGGATCTTTGGAAAACCGCCCACCCGATTCTCAGGGGCTGGGTCGAGGAGAGGGTCAGCGGCAAATACATTTTGCAGCGCCTGCGCGAGCAGCTCCCCGAGCTGGGTGAAAGCCTGCAGGGCGTACCCGAGCTGGCGCGCAATCTTGTCGAGCAGCTCGCCGATGGCCGCTTCAATCTGCAGGTCACCGTGCCGCAGATCGAAAAATTGCGCGCAGAACAAATGGCCGGTCGCAAGCAACAATGGCGGGCGATCGCCGGCGCCTCCACATTGCTATCCGGCGTCCTGTTGCTGATCCCGGCCGGGGTTCCGCTGTGGCTTGCGGGGACCACCATTGCGGCGGGTATAGCGCTGCTGCTCTCCGCCCGGTCTTAAGGAAAAAACCGGAACCACGATCGCTCAGGGTCGTGCCGACCCGCAGTTCCAGCAATCGCTAAACTGGTCTTCGCAGACCTCGGCGCAGTTCGTGCACTGCCAGGTCTTGCCGCTGGGCTCGCGGTTCATTTCCTCGTTAAGGATCTGCCGGGCGCGGGATTCGTCCAGGTCATTAACCACCCAGAGTTCCGGGTAGCACTCGATAAACGGGATCTCCCCGCGAACCGCGAACAGCTCGTTGCGTTTCTGGCTGGCGATACTGAAGCCATCCAGTATGTTTTGCGCGTGCGCCAGCTCGACCGGCGAGTTCGCGGTATAAACTTTTTTCATCGCTGTTTTTTTACCACGATCGTTGTTGTCATCGGCGCAGACCGGCCAAAAACTCACCCGGGTCGAGCCCCTCATCCAGCGCATCGATCAGCGCCGAGCCAACCACGACGCCATCGACATGCCCCGCCAGCATGGCGACATCGGCGGCGCTTTTTATACCGAACCCGGCGTAAACCGGGAGCTGCGACTGCGCGCGAACCTTGCCCAGGTAATCGACGCAATCCGCGGGCAAGGCCTGTTTCCCACCGGTCGTGCCGGCGTGCGTCACCGCGTAAACGAAGCCACTGCTTTTCGCGCAAAGCAAAGCCAGCCGCTCGGGTGAGGTGAGCGGCGTAACCAATTGAATCAGGGCCAGCCCGGATTCAGACAGTGCACTACCCAGCGGTGCAGCCTCCTCCACCGGCAGATCCGGAACGATAAAACCACTGACGCCGGCTTTCAGGGCGTCCCTGGCAAGCCTGGCATAACCGTAGGCCAGCAACGGGTTCAGATAGCTCATCAACACCACCGGCGTCCGGGTTTGCGGCGTCAACTCAGCCAGCCATTGCAGTATCCGCTTTAGCGTCGCGCCATTTTTTAGCGCCACCTCGCTGGCATTTTGAATGGTCAATCCATCGGCCATCGGGTCGCTGAATGGAATGCCAACCTCCACCAGGTCGCACGCGGCGGCAATCTGCAGAAAGTATTTCCTGAAACGCCGTTCATCCGGATAACCGCCGGTCAGATAGGCGATCAACCCGGGACGCCCCGACCCGTCGCCCGCCAGGGCCGCCGTAATTTGCCGCGCCCGCGTCATGCCAGAAATCCGCCATCGTCGATGCTCATCAGCGTATCCAGGTCCTTGTCTCCCCGGCCGGAAAGACATATGAGAATTTTCGCGCCGGGTTGTTCTTTTGCCAGCCGTTGCGCCCCGGCCAGCGCGTGGGCGGATTCCAGCGCCGGCAATATGCCTTCGCTGCGGCAACATTCGCCAAGCGCCTTAAGCGCCTCCCGATCGGACACCGCGATGTATTCGACACGCCCCTTGTTTTTTAGCATCGAGTGTTCCGGGCCGACGCCGGGGTAATCCAGACCGGCGGAAACCGAGTGGGTTTCCATTACCTGGCCATCGCCATCCTGGAGCAAAAACGAATAACAACCATGCAGCACGCCGGGCTTTCCCCGCGCGAGCGTTGCAGCATGCTCGCCTGGCTGACTGCCGGTGCCGCCGGCCTCGACCCCGACCAGGCGCACGGACTCATCCTCGAGAAATTCGTGGAACAGCCCGATCGCATTGGAGCCACCGCCCACACAGGCGACGGCGATATCGGGCAAGGCGCCGGAAATCTCCAGCAGTTGCCGGCGGGCCTCACGACCGATAACGGACTGCAGCTCGCGAACCAGGTATGGGTACGGATGTGGCCCGACCACCGATCCCAGCAGGTAGTAGGTATCGACCGGGTTGCAGACCCAGTCCCGCATGGCCTCATCGATTGCCGCACGCAAAGTGGCAGCGCCACTGTCGACGGCGATCACTTCCGCGCCAAAGATTTTCATCCTGGCAACGTTTGGCGCCTGCCGGCGAATATCCACCGAACCCATGTAGACGGTACAAGGCAAGCCGGCCCGCGCGCAGGCCGCCGCCGTGGCGACACCGTGTTGCCCGGCGCCGGTCTCGGCGACGACGCGTTTTGCCTGCAGACGCCTGGCCAACAGCACCTGCCCGATCGCGTTGTTTATCTTGTGCGCGCCTGTGTGCGCCAGGTCTTCTCTTTTGAGCCAGACTTCCGCTCCCCATTGCCGGCCAAGCCCAGGCGCCAGCGTGAGTGCGGTCGGGCGCCCGGCCCAATCCCGCAACTCGCGCTGAAACTCCTCGATAAAATCGGCGGATGGCAGGATGCGCCTGACCCCATCTTCGAGGTGCGCGATTGCCGGCATCAGGATCTCCGGAACGAAACGCCCGCCAAAATCGCCATACCTGCCGTTCGAATCCGGCATGCCAGGCCGCTCGCCAGGTGTTTCCGGTGCTGTCTGTTTCATCGCTGTTACTCCAAACCCGCTGCCGCGGCCGCTCGCCTGGCGGTCCGCACGAATTCCTCGATCAGGCGGGAAGATTTTTCGCCGCGGCTTTCCTCCACGCCGCTGCTGACATCCACACCGTAGGGACGAACCTCGCGGATCGCTTCGGCAACATTGGCCGGCGTCAGGCCGCCGGCGAGAACCAGGGGAACTCGCTGCGCGACCCTGGCCGCCAACCGCCAGTCCGCCAGTTGACCCTGACCGCTTTGCTCACCCTCGAACAGGCAGATCGATGGCATTTCCGTGGGAAAGCGGTCGCGCACCACCGCCAGAAACCGGCAGCCGGCCATAGGCTCCAGATCCCGCAGACCACTCTCCCAGTCCTCCTGGTCGCTCTGCAGATAATCCGGCGCCAGTCTGCTTAGCACTTCCAGCGCTAGCTGGCGGTCAGGCTTGCGGAACACCGCCACCGTCTGCAATCCAGCGGGAATTTCCCTGAGCAGCGCCGCCGCGTTATCGATCGAAATCTGTCGGACAGACGGCGAGAAAACCAGGCCAACCGCATCGGCGCCGGCGCGCGCGGCCGCCAGCGCAGTATCGCTATCGCTAATCCCGCAAATCTTGATCCACATTCTAGCCGCCTCCCGCCATCCCGGCAGGTCGCTTGCGCCCGGCGGCAAGACATGCGGACAAAAAGTCCGCCGGCCGGGCATGTTTCATCAGTGCGCCACCGATCAGCGCCAGCCGGTAGCCGGCATCGGCTAGCGATGACAAGTCTGCGCTATTGCCGATCCCGCTTTCGGCCACGGCCGGTAACCGGGGCGGCAAGAACGGGGCCAGTTCGAAAAAGCGTTCCGGTCTTAGCCCCAGCGTAGACAAATCCCGGCAATTGACACCGGCCAGTATCTGCTGGTTTTCCCGGGTAGCGGTTACCTCCGCCAGCCGCTTCAGATCCGAACGGTCAAAGGCTTCGGCAAGAACAAACAAGCCCAGTTCAGCCGCACAATCCAGCATGTTTTCCAGCGCCGGGTCGTCCAGGATGCGAATAATCAACAAAACGCCTGCGGCCCCGGCGGCGCGAGCCTCATAAAGCTGCAACGGATCGACCAGGAAATCCTTGCGCATGACAGGGATATCAGCTTGCGTCATCAACCGGGCTGCAGCAGACAAGTGCAACATCGAACCATCGAAATGATCGGGCTCGGTCAACACCGAGATCATCGCCGCACCCCCTTTTGCATAGGCAGATAATTGGCGGTCCATATCACCCGTCGCCCTCGCCAGTTTCCCCAGTGTTGGCGAGCGCAATTTGTACTCTGCGATCAAGTCAAAGCCATCGGTCGATAAGCGCAATCCCGGCGCAGCCACGGACTCCCCGATAAGCGCCTGGAATTTATCGAACTCCTTTGCCAGTCGTTTGGCCCGCTGACGGCTTGCCACGGTCAACTCGGCAAGAAAATCTTTTTTCATGCGGCCTCCGTCACGAAACTCCGCAGCCGGCCAAGCAAACGTCTTGCGCTCCCGTTATCCAGGGCATGACTCGCTTCGTTCATTCCATCCGCCAGCGTAGGCGCGCGGCCGCATACCTCCAACACCAGGCCTGCGCCCAATACCAACGCGTCGCGGTGCGGTCCTTTTTCACCATTCATCAGAACGCTGCACAGCGCATCCGCGTTTTCCGCCGCGCTGCCACCGGCAAGATCCTGCGGCTGGCACCGCGCGAGATCCAGGTCCAATGGATCGATTTGGCGCTCGCTTATTTCGCCGGGGGTTACCTCCAGCCTGACGAATGGCCCGATCGGCGTCGCCTCATCCCATCCCGGTTCGCCGTGAATGACAAAAGCGCGCTTGATGTGCATTCCGGACAAGGCCTCGGCCATCAGCCTTGCCGCCGCCAGGCTGTATGCGCCGATCACCATGTATGGAGGATTGAGCGGATTGACCAGCGGCCCAAGCAAATTGAAGACGGTTCGAACCCCGAGAGACTGACGCACGCGCATCACAGATTTCGTTGCGACATGAAACCGGGGTGCAAACATAAACGTGAAGCCCGTGGAATCGAGACAAGCGGCAACCGCATGGCCATCGACGGGCAAGGAAATTCCCAACGCCTCCAGCACGTCAGCACTGCCGCAACGGCTCGACATCGCCCGGTTGCCGTGTTTCGCAACTTTTGCGCCACCGGCAGCAGCCAGCAACGCGGAACCGGTCGACAGGTTCAGGCTGCCCGAACCATCGCCACCCGTGCCGACGCAATCGACCAGCTTGCCGCAATCGCCAACCGGCGGCCGCAATGCCATATCCCGCATGCTGTTGGCAAAGCCCCGCAGTTCAGCGCCGGTTTCCCCCTTGATCCGCAGCGCGGTGAGCAATGCCCCTGCCAGTGCGTCCGAAACTTCCTCCCTGGCCATTGCCCGCAGAATGTTTCCCGCCTGCCGCTCGCTCAAATCCTTTCCGGAGATCAGCTGCTCCAGCAGTGCTGGCAAATCATTGGCCATTTTTGCGTCCTTTTTCCATTCTTAAAAAATTCTCGATCAGCTTCGGCCCGTCGGGTGTCAACACACTCTCAGGATGGAACTGAACACCATGCAGGTTCATATCCTGATGGCATACAGCCATGACTTCGCCCGAACTGGTCCAGGCGCTTAGCTCGAAACCTTTCGGCAATTTCTCTTTCGCCGCACACAGCGAGTGATAACGACCCGCCGAAAATGGCGCCGGCAGATCGGCAAACAAACCATCGCCAGCGTGGTAAACCATCGAGCTCTTGCCATGCATGACCTGGGGAGCATGCTCTATACAACCGCCAAACGCCTCGACCAGCGCCTGGTGACCGAGACATACACCAAGCAGCGGTTTCTTGCCGGCGATCGCACGAATAAGCGGAATGCTGACCCCGGCGTCGCGCGGGTGACCCGGACCCGGAGAAATCAACAAGTGGCTGTAATCGAGGCGCGCCGCATCTTCCACCGTCAACTGGTCATTGCGAAACACGCTAACGCTCGCCCGCAATTGGCGAATTGCCTGGACCAGGTTGTAGGTAAACGAGTCATAGTTATCGATGACCAGCACATGCGCGTTCATCGGATTTCCCCGGCGAGTTCAAGCGCCCGGCCCAGCACGGCGCTCTTGGCCAGCACTTCCTCGTATTCTGCCGCCGGTTGCGAGTCCGCGACTATCCCCGCACCTGCCTGGTACTCGTATTCGTCGCCAAAGAAACTCAGGGTCCGGATCGTGATCGCATGATCCATGTCGCCGTTGTGGCTGAAGTACCCCACGGTCCCCGAATAAAGATTGCGGTTGACCGGCTCATACTGGTTGATCAGTTGCATGGCCCTGATTTTCGGGGCGCCGACCAGGGTGCCGGCCGGAAAAGCCGCGGCGAACAGATCGAACGCGTCCTTGTCCTGTTCCAACTCGCCGCAGACGCCGCTGACCATGTGCATGACGTGGCTGTAGCGCTCGATCGATCGAAACGGATCGACCTTGATAGTTCCCGGCACGGCCACGCGTCCCAGGTCATTCCGCGCCAGGTCCACCAGCATCACGTGCTCGGCGGATTCTTTTGGGTCGGCGAGCAACTCGCGCTCGAGCGCAAGATCTTTTGCCGCCAGCGCATGCCTGGGACGGGTACCGGCGATCGGTCGCAGCGTCGCCTGTCGCCCTTGTTTACGGACCAGTGCCTCGGGCGATGAGCCGGCCACCGCCATGTCCCCCAGGTCCAGAAAATACATGTATGGCGACGGATTGATCAGGCGCAGGGCGCGGTAACAGGTGAACGGGGACAAGCCGCTGCGGCCACCGAATTGCACGGACAGCACCAGTTGATAGACATCGCCATCCATGATGTGCCGCTTGGCCAGTTTTACCGCATCCATGAACTCGTCTCTGCGCATGCTCGCATCGGTCGCACCGATGCCTTTGCCCGTTCGCGGGTTCGTGATCGGCCCGGCCAATAGCTGGAGAACCTGGCGTCTGAGCTGGCTGCGCTCGATTTCGTTGCCGCTGTGGAGGAGCGCGGCGCGGCGGGTCAGGTGGTCGAACACCAGCAAGGAATCGGTCGCCAGGTACAAAGCTCGCGGGCAGCGGCTCGCGGGTCCGCCATCGGGCAGGCGTTCGAAATTGCGAATCAGGTCATAGGCCGAGACTCCGACCAGGCCACCATTAAAAGGCAACTCGGGTATCTCCGGGTACAGTTTGGGCGCGTCCGCCAGTGCGCCGCGAAAAGCATCCAGCAAGCGACCGGGATCCTGACTGCCCGGGAGTTTGACGCCGTTTACGCTCTGACCATTTTCAGCGAGGCGGAATTCACGGGTGTTGCCAAAACCGAGAAAGGAATAACGGCCGACATGCTTGCCACCTTCCACACTTTCCAGCAGAAAACGCGGCAGCAATGGCTTCAGCTTCAGGTATGCCGAAACCGGTGTATCCAGGTCGGCGACGATATCAAAATGTTGTTGCATCGAATCCTCTGCTTTGGTGCTCTTGTGCGCAGGGACCAGCCATAAAAAAACCCGCCCCTGGGTCAAGGGCGGGTTTCTGATTAGCTCGTGTACGCGCGGCTAGACCAGCATCCCCCCCTGGGATACCAGCCACCACCAGCGATTCTGCCGGCTGACGTGAATATTTTCCGCCTGGTACATCATGCAGCCATTAAAACAGGTATTTCATTGCTTCGTCAATACAGCAGATCGCACTTTATGCGTGCACTCGATCGGCCGCAAAACCTTGCCGCCCCGGCAAGTGTCTATAGTTGATAAAGAAACATCAGCACCAGCGAAAATCCGATCCACATGACAAATGTCAACGGCACGCCCAGGCGCAGGAAATCCGCAAAGCGGTAACCGCCGGCGCTCATTACCAGCAGGTTGGTCGTGTAGCCCATCGGTGTGGCGAAACTCATGTTGGCGCCGAAAATAACCGCCAGCAAAAAAGGTTCTACCGGCGCACCCAGTTGAGCGGCGATGCTGATGGCAATCGGTGCGCCGATTACCGCGGCCGCATTATTGGTGACCACATTCGTTACCAGCGCCATCGCCAGTATCAGCGCGCTAAGCACGCCTGCTACCGGCAAGCCACGGGTTGAAAATACAAAAAGCTGCGCCAGGTAGTCAGCCGCTCCGGTCACCGTCAGCGCCAGACCCAGGCCCAGGCTGGCGACGATGACCAGGATAATCTGGGAACTGAGCGACTGACCCACATCACCCCAGCGCAGACATCCTGTAACAATCATCAGCGCAACACCCGCCACGCTACTGACCGATATCGGCAACAACCCGGTCGCCGCCGCACCAACGATCCCGGCCATGATGAACAGCGCACGATTTGACCTGGCCTTGCGCGGCAAATCAGTCGTCCCATCCAGCACCAGCATCTCGCCGCTGTTGCGTAATTCGTTGACGTTGTCGCGGCTGCCCTGGACCAGCAGAACATCCCCGGAACTCAGCACGACATCCGCCAGTTCGCCGCTGGCATGATCCACATTCAACCCGGCGCGGTGTATGGCGAGAGGCAGAAGGCGGTAGCGCGTCGCAAACCGCGTGTGGCGTAGCGATCGATGATGCAATGGCGACCCGCGGGTTACCACGACCTCGGCCAGTTGCTGATCGCCGGCGCTGAGCGGGAATTGTTCGCTGACCGGATGATGCAGGTCGGTCGCGTTATACAATCGCGCGCCGAGTATGTGTTCAAACTCTTTCAGCCGCTCCGGCGTATCCTTGACAAAAAGACGATCGCCAGCGGTTATGGTTGCCGATGGCAACCGGGTAACCGACAGGTTTTCGCCACGCTGAATTCGTTCGACTCGCATCCGGTTGTTGGTCATCGCCAGCACTTCGGACAAGGTTTTGCCGGCAGCGGTGCTGCCCGTATCCACATGCAGTAATGCATTGAATACCCGCGGCGTGATATCCGCTAATGCGGACCTGCGCTTGGGCAAAAGATATGGCCCGGCCAGCCAGAGAAAAAGAATGCCCACCCCGCCGACGATGGCGACCGGCAAGGCAAAATCGAACATGCCGATCTTTGGGAGTCCCATATCGTTCGCGATGCCAACGACCAGCAGATTGGTCGAAGTGCCTATGGTCGTCGCCATACCGCCGATACTCGCGGCAAAGCCCATCGGCATCAGCATGCCGGTGGGGGACGATCCGCTGCGCAGCGCGATGCTGACCAGCACGGGTAACAACATGATGACTATCGGTGTGTTGTTCAGGAAACCACTGAGTACACCAACGACCAGCATCGTCATCAGCATTGAGAACTTCGGATGCCTGGACCACCCCGATGAAGCAAATCGCACCAGCGGCTGCAACGCCCCTGTCGTCTCCAGCCCTTTGGCCGCCACCATCAAAGCGCAGATCGTGATCAATGACTCGTTACCAAACGCCGAAAAAAAATCGGCCGGCGAGACCAGGCCATCGCTGCCTTGATAAGGAAAAACCCAGGCACCGAAAACCAACGCTGCCAGGACCAGCAGGCTTGATGTTTCCAGCGGGATACGATCCCGGGTAAACAGGAAAAGTGCCAGCAGGGTCAGAGCCAGAGCGGCGATACCATGTGCGTCAGGCAATTGTGGCAAATGACACTCCTTGGCTTTCTGCCAACCACCCCGCACAAAGCTGTGCGGCTCTCCAGGCGGGGAAAAAACACCCGGATCAAGTCCGGGCTCGTATGACCGTATATCACGCCCGGCATGAACTTGCCAATGGCGACGCGGCCGAATTCCCGCCTGGAGCACCGTCTGTGTCTGGCAAATAGCGGGGTTTGGAGTGGTTTCCCGGGTCAGCGTTTTTTTGCCGCCCAGGCCATGCGAAACAAGCGATCAAGGCGTTCCTTGCGCATGCTGAGCCGAGCGGGTATTCGCCAGATCATCAAGTCGGCGCTGCTCAGCAGGGGAAACAGGCAAGTCTCCGACGCCGTGCGCAAACCAGGCTCACCCGGTAACAGGTCCCACGGCGATATCGCCAGGCTGAAACTGGGGCGGGTTCCTGACAGGTCCAGCCTGGATGAAAACTGGTGCCGCAGGTCGGGACAGGGGATTTCGGCAACCCAGCCCGGTGCCCGGTACCGACCCGATTTCTCCAGAAAATAGCGCCTGGATGCCAGCATCAGGCTGCGGCGCAACGCCTCGATAATTTCCCTCAGGCGGGTACAGGCGATCGCCGGGCAATGCGACAGCCGCCGCGACAATGGCAGCAAACCTCTTAGCCACAGTACGGCCCGCCGGTCATATTGCGCGTGCAGTGCGATGGCGGCAGATGGCCAGCGAGTGGTTGCCAGCCGCCTGTCCACCGCGCGGACCAGATCGTGACTCAAGCTTCCTGGCCGCCATAGCTGAGGCATGCTCAGTGCTGCCAGATCCAGTTCCAACACGATTTGCGCACCATAGTCGGGCGCTTTTACCAGTAGCGGCGAGGCTACGCTGGCGAAACACTGCTCATCCGGATCCAGCGGACTCCGCCCGTCGTGATCGATAAACAGCTCAGGACCGGTTTTCCCCTCGGCCTGCTCGAGCCAGGTCCACCAAATCCGTCGCGGCGACGGTGTCCCGACCGCGCCGCCTGAACCGTTTCGATGAGTCGCCAGTTCGTGGTCAAACTGCACCGCCCGCAAGAACTCGTCACTGATGCGGATCACCAGCTTGCGCGGATCCAGATCCAACCGTGTGCAGGCGGTCAACACCGGTGTATCCGGGTGGTCGCTCGATAGCAGGATCGACGTCGAATCCAGGCTCAGGCCGCGCGCAGCCAGGGCCTGGGAAATCGAAATCAGTGGCTCAACCAGACTGTTGCAACCCGGCCCGCCACCTTTTGACGATGGCGGCAACGAGGACAAATCCAGCGTTACTTGCTTGCCGGCTGCGAGCAAAGGCGCAAGACGCCGAGTGATTTTTTCAATCGACTCCGGCAACCCGGGTTGCAGCCGGACCGCGAAGCCGTCGGCGGCCTGCATGCCCGCCGGCAACCTCAGCACCTTCGTTCCCAGTGAGGGCGGGTGATGCCCTGCCAGATACCGATCCGGATCCGTTACCTGGTCTGTTTGCCGATCACTGTCGCTCGTTTGATTTGCGCCATCCATGGCTCACCGATTCCTGTGTTGGCTACTAATGTGCCATAGTCTGCAACCCACGCAGGTCGCAGATTCTGACGAATGCCACCAGTTACAGCGGGCAGAGAGGGCTGGAAATGATTGAGCTTTTTACCGCTGGAACGCCGAACGGCCGGAAAATCTCGGTGATGCTCGAAGAAACCGGCCTGGCATATACGGTCAGGGAATTGCGGCTGGGCGAGCTGGAGCAAAAACAACCGGAATACCTGGCAATCAACCCGAACGGCCGCATTCCAGCCATCGTCGATCATGAGGAAGACGATTTCGCGGTTTTTGAATCCGGGGCCATCCTGATCTACCTGGCGGAGAAATCCGGAATACTGATGCCGCAGGACAAAAAGGCGGAATCCGTCGTCATGCAGTGGCTGATGTTTCAGATGGGCGGCATCGGACCCATGATGGGCCAGGCCAATGTCTTTTATCGCTATGCAAGCGAGAAAATCGACTATGCGATCGACCGGTATCAGGCCGAGTGCAGGCGGCTGTTCGAGGTCATGGATAAACGGCTGTCGACCGCAGAGTACCTGGCCGGCGACTACTCGATAGCCGACATCGCTACCTACCCCTGGGTCTCCACGAATGACTGGTCAGGCGTCAGCGTCGATGGCCTCGATCATTTGCAGGCGTGGCTCGAAAAAGTCGGCGCCCGCCCGGCGGTCATTCGCGGCATGGCAATCCCAACGCCGCCGAGACAACCCGAGGGTGAAAAGAAAGAGGAATTTATCCGCGAAGCACAAAAAATGCTGGTTAGCTAAACGATTACCGCCCTGGCGACAGGCTGGCCGTCAAAAATAACTGACACTGTCTTTCAATTCGCGCCGCCGGATATCCGGGACCTGCGCATCGTCCCTGGGGTAACCGGCAACGATCAGCAAGAAAGGCCTTTCGTGTTTTGGGCGCCCCAGTATTTTATTGAGAAACTTCATCGGGCTCGGCGTGTGCGTTAGCGTCGCAACCCCCGCACGGTGCAGCGCAGCGATCAGCATCCCGGTCGCCAGACCGACTGACTCGGTCGGGTAGTAGTGTTTGAATTTTCGTCCATCGGGCAACAAGCCGAATTTCTGGACAAAAACGGCGATCAGGCAGGGCGCGGCGTCAAGGAAGGGCTTATGCTCGTCGGTACCCAATGGCTGCAACGCTTCCAGCCATTCGGCCGATGCCCGGTGCGTATAGAACTCTTTTTCCTCGAGCTCTGCCGCCAGCCGAATACGGTGCTTGATCTCGGGGTCGCGCACCACCGCGAAATGCCAGGGTTGCATATTGGCGCCGCTGGGCGCACTCAGCGCCGCCTGCAGGCAATACTCGATCAGTCCCGGCGGCAGTGGCCGATCGGAAAAATCACGAATGGTGCGCCGGCGTTGCAAATCATCGGCAAACTCCTTTGCGCGCTCCAACATCTCCTCCGGTGGATACTCCCGGTAGGTGCTGAGCGGCAGGAAACTGGCATCTTTCATTCGGGGCTCCGGTAACTTACAGATTCTTGAAACCAGGCGGACCGGTATCATCCATCGTATCGTTCATCGAGCAGATGGTCCTCGTAGTCTGCCTCGGGTATATCATCATCTTGCAAGGCAAATGCTCGTATTGAAATTCCTGCGCGGTGAACCGACTCCGGGTCGCCGCTGATCAACGGATGCCAGGACTCAAGCTTACCGCCTTCGGACAATCGCCTGTACGCGCAGGTATCGGGCAACCAGTGGAAATGTTGTACGCCGTGCGGCGTCAGCACCACGCAATCCGGAACCCTGCTTTTGCGATTGGCATAGTCCGTACAACGGCAGCTACCGATATCGAGCAGGCGGCAGGCGATCCGTGTGTAATGCACGTCGCCGTTGTCTTCGTCTTCGAGTTTATGCAGGCAGCAGCGCGCGCAGCCATCGCAAAGCGACTCCCATTCCTCGCGAGTCATTTCATCGAGCTGTTTCGTTTCCCAGAACGGTCGATCCGTTTTTTTCATGCCAAGGCCCGCATACACTGCCATTCAGGCTTGTTATCATCCGCCAGAGCACTAGGATAACCCATGCAAAGCGTATTTCTGGACTTCGCGACCATAAGCCGCGGCGATATTGGCATCGAATCGCTAAATGAGGCGTTACCGGATCTGCAGTATTTTCCCACCACCGAATCCACGGAACTGCACCAGCGCGTCAAAAATGCCGAGCTTGTCCTGACCAATAAAATCAGGATAGACCGTGAAACAATCGCCGCCGCGCCGGAACTAAAGCTAATTTGCCTGGCGGCCACCGGCACCAATAATGTCGATCTCGAGGCCGCCGATGAGCATGGTGTCGCCGTCTGCAATATCGTCGCCTATTGCACCGCTGCCGTCGTCCAGCATGTGTTCGCCCTGATCATGAGTCTCAATCAGCATCTTCGTGAATACCAGTCGCTGTTACAAAAAGGCGCCTGGAAAGGCAGCCCACAGTTCTGCCTGCTCGATTATCCGATTCGCGAGCTGGCCGGAAGCACGCTGGGAATTGTCGGTTATGGCGAGCTTGGCCAGGGTGTTGCGAAAGCCGCGGAGGCGTTCGGCATGAAGGTCCTGGTCGCAAAACGGCCTGGGGGTCACCCCGGCGATGGGTCGGCAACGGCCACCGGGACGGCACGGCTGCCACTGGAACGAATGCTGCCGGAAATCGACATTCTCAGCCTGCATTGCCCGCTGACGCCGGCAACCAGAAAACTGATCGGAGCGCCGGAACTGAAACTGATGCCTGGCCACGCCTTGCTGATCAATACCGCCAGGGGCGCGCTGGTGGATGAAGGGGCGCTGCTGCATGCGCTCAAGGAAAACCTGATCGGCGGCGCCGGCATCGATGTGCTCAGCGAAGAACCGCCGGTCAATGGCAACGTGCTACTCGACGCCGATCTGCCAAACCTCATCGTCACGCCCCATATCGCCTGGGCTACCCGCGAAGCCCGGCAACGCGCGATCGACGGAATGGCGGAGAATATCCGCGCCTTCCTCGCTGGCAGCCGGCGGAACCGGGTAATTTGAGCGCCAGGCATACGGCCGCCGTTGCGCTCGGCGAGGCCGATTGTTGCTCTTCAATCAGCGCAAGTGATATATAGGAAAGCCGGCTGCACAACCGGCAACGAGAATCTAGGCCGTCAGGAGAGAACAGTGGAAAAAGTCTGGTTGAAAAATTATCCGCCCGGCGTCTCGCAAGAAATCAATCTCGACTCCTTTTCTTCGTTGAAGGACCTGGTCGAAACGAGCTGCAAGAAATACTCCAGCCAGCCGGCATTTTCCAATATGGGGCGGGAAATCACTTTTGGCCAACTTGACCAGAAAAGCCGCTACCTGGCCGCCTATCTGCAAAAAGTCGCCGGCCTGGTCAAAGGCGATCGGGTAGCACTGATGATGCCAAATATTCTGCAATACCCGATTGCGATCGCCGGCATAATGCGTGCCGGTCTCGTCGGTGTCAATGTCAACCCGTTATACACGCCGCGCGAACTAAAACACCAGCTCAAGGACTCAGGCGCAAAGGCGATACTGATCGTCGAGAATTTCGCGCACACCCTGGCCGACGTAATCGAAGACACCGACGTAACAATCGTGATCACAACCCAGCTTGGCGACCTGCAAGGATTTCCGAAATCACTGCTCGTCAATACGGTCGTAAAAAAGGTCAGGAAAATGGTGCCGGACTGGGATATCCCGGGCTCGGTTACTTTCAAAAAGGCCCTGGCCGAAGGTAAATGGCACACGCTCGATGACGTAGAAGTTAGCCATGACGATATCGCATTTCTTCAGTATACCGGCGGCACGACCGGCGTCTCGAAGGGCGCGATGCTGACCCATCGCAACCTGGTCGCCAATGTCGAGCAATCCGCTGCCTGGCTGGGCAAAGACAGCCTCGGCGACACGGAAATCGTAATCACGGCATTGCCGCTTTATCACATCTTCGCATTGACGGCGAATTTCCTGCTTTTTCTGAGCATCGGGGGAAAAAATATCCTGATCACCGATCCGCGCGATTTTGCCGGTTTCGTCAAGGAGCTGAAAAAACATCGCTTCACGTTTATCAGTGGCGTCAATACGCTATTCAACGCGCTGTTGAACACACCAGGTTTTTCGGAGGTCGATTTCAGCGGCCTCCAGGTTACGCTTGGCGGTGGCATGGCGGTCCAGGGGGCGGTCGCCAAGCACTGGAAAGAGGTGACCGGCAATACACTGCTGCAGGCGTACGGCCTGACCGAGACCTCACCCGCTGCCTGCATCAATCCGATTGTCGAAGGCGCGGAGTTCAACGGTTCGATCGGCTTGCCAATTCCATCCACCGAGGCATCGATCGTAGATGACGATGGTAACGAGCTGGGACTGGGCGAGATTGGTGAAATTTGCATCAAGGGCCCGCAGGTGATGGCAGGGTACTGGCAACAACCCGAAGAAACGGACAAGGTCATGCTGGACGGCGGATGGTTCCGAACCGGCGATATGGGACGCATGGACGAGAACGGCTTTATTTTTATCGAAGACCGCAAGAAGGACATGATCCTGGTATCCGGCTTCAATGTTTACCCCAATGAAATAGAGGCCGTTGCGGTCGAACACGAAAAAATACTCGAAGCCGCGGCCATCGGGAAGGCCGACGAAAAATCGGGTGAAGTGGTGCAATTATTTGTCGTCAAAAAGGATCCATCACTGACGGCGGATGAGGTTATCGAGCACTGCCGCAAAAACCTGACCGGCTACAAGGTGCCAAAGGAAATAATTTTTCGCGATGATCTGCCAAAGACCAATGTCGGCAAGATTCTGCGGCGTGAATTGCGCGAAGACGGTCCCGCACAATAATCGATAACATAGTAACCAAACGACCGGGACCAATTTTCCCCCTGAGGGAACCGACTGGCTACTTATATAGCGCCGGGTTTGTTCGTGCCATTCACAAATCTGGCCAATAGTGCCAAATTACTGATTTGCAAAGCGTTTCTGCCATCCCTATTAATTTGCTACCATGTATACAGACCGCAGCATACAAAGCCCGTTATCGAATGCCACAGCCGCGGGATTATTGCTTATCGCGCAAGTTGTTGGTGTTCTGAGGGTTTTTCAACCGCACGCACTCAATAAGGCGCAGATATATAGAATGATCATCAAAACCAACAACCATAGAATTACCTGTTAGACGGCATGGAAAGGGCGGCGTGTCTGTGAGAGTAAAGTACTTCGTTTCATATGCGCGCCGGAACAAGGCGCTTGTGTTGGACTTTCTTGCACGGCTCTCGGATGTACTTGCACCATCGAGAACGTACAAGTACGACCAATGGATTGACTTTGACCTTATTCTCGGGTTGGAGTGGGAAGAACAGATAAATAAGGCCATCGATGAATGTGATATTGGGCTACTACTCATCAGTCCTGCATTTTTAGCATCGTCTTACATCGCAAACAATGAGCTGCCCAGATTTATATCCGGCAAAAAGTCGTCTGTACCGGTAATGCTGCAGCCAGTCGACTTCAAGCTGCATGATCTGAAAGGCCTTGAGAAACGGCAGATTTTTCGATTTGACAATCCTGAGTTTACTGAGCCTCGCGCTTACGGCGAGTGTAGCGATGACCAACGCGAGGCTTATGTGCTTGGCCTTTTCCGCAAAATCGAAGAAAAACTCAATAGGAGTTTCGAGCAAACGCCACCCGAGGTAGAGATCGATCCGCTAAATGATTTACGGCTGTTAGAACTCGCGTCGAAGGCGTATAGGAAACGAGGGACACCGAAGTTCTTTCTCGACGGTCAAAATCTCACTCAATTACAAAAGGCCGAGCTTTATGATCGTATCGTCCTAGAGGAGCGAGGTCGTCCTGCGAAAAACAACCCTTATCGGGTAGATTGAATGTGAGATTAATACCACAAATGCCGTCTAACCAGGCGCTGAACTTGACACCAACTATCTGTCACGCAGCTTGCATACGCAACCTCCGCGCCAGATACTTGGCGCAAGTTAGCTAAACGTTATGTGCCCACGGGGATTTGAAGTTTGTTGAAAAGTGGCGGTACATCGACAACGACGATCGGTTACGTGAATCGTAACAATCAGCGAGTACACGGAACACGCGGTGTTGAGGGAACCGATCATGGGCAACGCTCATACAAGATTGAGTGTCTCAACGCAGGTTGTGGACACGTCTATGGCGCTAATGGCACTGACATTTTTCAAAGAAAGTGCCCGAATTGTCAACAAGGGAAGCCAGGATTAAAGTTTTAGCACATAACCAGCCACTGCAGCAGTCACTTGACCCTGCCGTACCCTTTGCTGCCGCAAAGCCCACGTCAGCCTCAAGCGCTGCTGAGTTCTATCGTTAGGTGGTCCTTGACTATGCCTCGTTTCTCACACAAATGGTTAATTCTCTCCATTGGGCTAGCGCTCGGCATCGCCACATATTCACCATCGGTGCTAGCCAAGTGCCAGACCGTGCGAATTGACATTGAAATCGAGAAACCTAGTCGCTCGTTGGAAATTTCAGACGCCGCAATAGTTGAGATGTTCAACTTCTGGAATGGCCCCGGCGTACGAGTGAACGATAAGCCGGTCCACCTCGATCCGAATCGTCAACAGGGCCATTTTATCGACTGGCCGGCTGGCCCTATTACTGATTTTCCGGCTGACGGCGAGAGTTATGCCATATCATTCCTCTGTGACGTCGAGAAGACCGATCATCCTCGGATCATGTATGAAGTCGACTACGTCTTTCGTCCAGGTGTGGACGGTGGCTACATCCACCTTCCCGGCTTTGGTGATGATAGGTACGGTCCTAATGTTTCTACGATTGTTCATGACGTGGAAGGAATGTGGTTTCGGTCAAGCGCAAACTGGGAGCAATTAATTCGGCCGATTATTTCGAATGCGATCGAGATCAGTGATGAAACCACCTAACCAGGCGCTGCACTGGTCAACTGGCTACAGTCACGCTTCTTGCATTCGCAACAAGCGCGCCCTACGCCAGTCGCCAGTGAGCTAAACGTTAGAACTCAAAAAAGGAGAATAGAAATGTCCTACATTGAAGATTCTTTATCGGATGGGGAGGAAATTAAAGAACTGTTTAAGTTGCACTGGTTCTCAAAGATTCCAATGATTATTTGGGTTATCTTAGCTCTCCCTACCTTTGGTATTACTTTACTACTAGCTATCTGGGAATTCTTGAGGCTCAGAAGTATTGAACAAGGTATAACAAATAAACGCGTCATTTTAAAAACAGGCATTATCAGTCGAAACTCCGAGGAAATGAAAATCTCCTCTATTGAAACTGTTGAAATAATCCAAGGCATCTCTGGCCGAATTTTTGGCTTCGGCTCAATAAAAGTTACTGGCAGAGGAATCAGCGACCTCGTCTATAAGAACATAGACAGCCCAATGGAAGTTAAAAAAACAATTGAGAGCGTTGAAACAACATGAGTACTAAAAAATCGCTCAACACGGACGCGGTTACGCCGCGCCGGTTAGCTTAGCGTTAGACGGCATGCCCATAGATCTAGCTTCCGTTTTGCCAGTTCTGTTGCCAAAGGCAATCGACTGGGCAATAGCACGCTCAAACGAAATTTTAAGCCACGGAGAGCCGCTGTCGGAAACCGGAATCAAATTGGCCACTGCTGTGGGTGTTTCCCAACCGGAACGGGTTCGAGTAATTGCTGTAGCGGAGCTTCCTTTGCCGGATGACGTGGAACTGAGAAGCGTCGCTCTGGAGACCGGACTCCTTGGCCCAGATATGATCGGCCTTACCCTTGGTTATGGTATTTACGTTTGCGATGGTCATATTGACAACCGATTGATTTCGCACGAATGTTGACATGTGTACCAGTACGAGGCGGCGGGTTCTATTGAGAATTTTCTACCAATCTACCTGCAGCAAATTGCCATTCACGGCTATCATGACGCTCCGTTCGAAATTGACGCAAGGGAACACGAACTTTATGCCGTCTAACCAGCCACTGCAGCAGTCACTTGACCCTGCCGTGCCCTTTGCTGCCGCAATGCACACGTCAGCCTCAAGCACTGCTGAGTTAAATCGTTATGTTGCTCCGGTGAAACTATGATCGTTTGTTTAGCTTGGGGATCGCTCGTCTGGGATCCTCGTGGTCTCAAGGTTGAAGACTGCTGGTACAAGGACGGACCCTCAGTTCCTGTCGAGTTTGCGCGGCAGTCTATGGACGGGCGTCTTACGCTCGTGATTGAGTCTAACGCATTAGCAATGCCTGTCCTTTGGGCGAAAATGAAAAGCTCGGATATTGCGGAGGCACGAGATAGTCTTCGTGAAAGGGAAGGAACAACAGAAAATAGTATCGGCACTTGGCAACATGGAGACACAAGCAGATCTGCCTCGCCGGAAATCGCCAAATGGGCGATATCAAGGGGAGTCGACGGGGTTGTGTGGACTTCGTTGCCACCTCGCTTTAATGGAGAAAACAGCATAGCTCCAAGTCTGGATCAGGCTCTAAAGTACCTATCAGAGCTTGACAGTGATGCGGCTGTTAAGGCCGAGCAATACATTCGCAATGCCCCATCGCAGATTCGTACTAAATATAGGGCTGCGTTCGAGGAGCAACTAGGCTGGAAGCAGAATGGAGCAACATAACCAGCACAAGCAACGGGCGGTTGACCCGTCAGCCAATTTGCTGCTGCGAATCGGCTGTCGCCTCAAACACCGTTGTTGTGGCCGTTAGACAACAAGGATATCCAGTGGCACACGTTGTTCTGCTTGGCGACTCGATTTTCGACAATTCCGCCTATGTCCCGGACGGACATGCGGTCATTGAGCATCTTCGCGCGATCCTGCCAGAGGAATGGTCGGTATCGCTTTTGGCCGTAGATGGTCATGTAACCTCTGACGTCAAAACGCAATTGGAGAAGGTTCCTAACGACGCTACGCACTTTATAGTCAGCTGTGGTGGGAACGACGCGTTAAACTACTTACCAACACTAACGGAGCAAACGCAGTCTGTTGCAGAGGCCCTTGACCGGTTCGCCCGGATTCGAGCCGATTTCCGAGACAAGTACCGATCTATGCTTGAGCAGGTTGTTGCGATATCGCAGGATGTGACCGTTTGCACCATCTACGATTGCGTTCCTGACTTAGAACCAATGGCTCATGCGGCCTTGTCCATGTTCAATGAAGTCATACTCCGGGAGGCAATTTCTGCGAAAGTCGCCGTGATAGACCTACGTTTGGTGTGTACGGAGAGGTCTGACTACTCGAAAGTATCCCCTATCGAGCCTTCTCATAGTGGAGGGGAGAAGATTGCAAACATCATTTGCAGTCTCTTGCTAGGCGATGTTTCACCCGACAGGGTTGTCGCGGTGTATACCTAAACGGTGGGGGCGTTGTTGTCTAACCAGGCGCTGAACTTGACACCAAGCATTTGTCACGCAGCTTGCATACGCAACCTCCGCGCCAGATACTTGGCGCAAGTTAGCTAAACGTTACGTTTCTGTGTAGTCCAGAGTTCTCCCCTTGAATAGTACGCCATTGGCGTATATGCTATTGATATGATCGTGGTCGCGGAAACCAAGGCTTTCCAACGCAAGGCTGAGCGACTGTTATCGGAGAGAGAAAAGGAAGATTTGATTTATTACCTGGCCGAGCATCCAAATTCCGGTGCTCTTATCAAAGATACGGGT
>JADFSO010000036.1 GCA_022560735.1 Pseudomonadota bacterium | reverse complement strand
GGTCGGCCCACGAGATCTTCCGGCCGTACTTCTGCTTGATCGGCCAGAGCAGCTGGCGCGCCTTGTCGAGGTTCACGTTGTCGGGCCAGCTGTTGAGGGGCGCAAAGCGCTGGGCGCCGCTGCCGCCGCCGCCACGGCCGTCGGCGATGCGGTACGTACCTGCGGCGTGCCACGT
This sequence comes from Pseudomonadota bacterium, assembly GCA_022560735.1. GTDB lineage: Bacteria > Pseudomonadota > Gammaproteobacteria > Steroidobacterales > MnTg04 > MnTg04. The sequence continues at coordinate 23,918 of JADFSO010000036.1, read as the reverse complement.
CATTCGGATGAAGAGCGGGCCGTAGTGGCCGTAGTCGGCCGGCCACCAGTCCTGCGATTGGGTCATCAGCGCATCGACGTCCTTCGCCAGGGCTTCGAAGTCGAGGCTCTTGAACTCCTCGGCGTAGTCGAACTCCTCGCCGTTGGGATCTGCCCGGGGGTGGTTCTGGCCGAGGATCCGCAGGTTCAATTGGTTCGGCCACCAGTGTTGGTTCGCTGTGCCGCCAACGGCCTGGTGAGCGGTGCCCATCACCGGGCACTTGCTTTGTTCGCTCGTCATAATCTCTCCAATCGTGTTCTGCATTTCTTTTTCAAACACATCCGGCAGCCATGGAAGATCTCGAAGACCTGGGTGGTTTCCTTTTTTGAGGGCTTCCTCATCCCAGGACTTTGGTGCCGCCCGATCTCAAGCTGCGAGGTTGTTCAGCTACTGTCTTTGAGTTCCACAATGGTCTCCTGAACTGAGCAGTTCGATGAGTAAACATAAATTTAGAATCGTTCTAGATCAAAAATATAACCGCTGGCCGGGCCGCTGTCAAACACCTGCATTGACCGCCAGTCGGGGCCTGTGTAGGGTAAGCTCGGCCGCTTAGGGAGACAAGCATTGCCAAAGAAAACCAGCCAACCGGACTTCGAAAAAGCCCTCGCGGAACTAGAGTCACTGGTCGAAAACCTTGAACGAGGCGAGCTGCCCCTGGAAGAGACACTCAAGCAGTTCGAGCGCGGCATCGAATTGACGCGGAGCTGCCAGAAAGCGTTGCAAGCCGCGGAGCAGCGGGTGGAAATCCTGCTGGCGGACAGCGAGACGGAAACCACAAAGCCCTACGACGAAGCCGGCGAATAACGGACCCCGATGAACGAACCGCCCCTGACCAGCCTCATCGAGGGCTATAGCCTGCGTGTCGAAAAGGCGCTCGAGCGATACCTGCCGATCGTGGCCGAACCACCGGAACGGCTGCACGCGGCGATGCGTTACGCAGTGCTTGGCGGCGGCAAGCGCATCAGACCGCTGCAGGTATACCTGACCGGTGAAGCGCTGGGCATCGAACCGGCGGTACTCGACGGACCGGCCTGCGCGGTGGAAATGATCCACGCCTACTCGCTGATCCACGATGACCTGCCGGCGATGGATGACGACGATATCCGCCGCGGCAAACCCACCTTGCATCGCGCATACGATGAAGCGACTGCGATCCTGGCCGGCGATGCCTTGCAGGTGCTCGCATTCAGCGTCCTTTCACGCCCCGCTTCGGGCCCGCCGGACAGCCGGAGCAAGCTGGCGATCATCCAGTGCCTGGCCGATGCCGCGGGGACCTCGGGTATGGCCGGTGGCCAGGTCGTCGATATCGAGGCGACCGGCAAAGTGCTCAGCCTCGGCGAACTCGAGCAAATGCATTTGCTAAAAACCGGTCGCCTGATCCAGGCTTGCGTGAAAATGGCCGCACTTTGTTGTCCCGAACTGCCCACCGAGGTAGCGCTGGGGCTGGAGCAATACAGCCACGATATCGGGCTGGCGTTCCAGATCAAGGACGATATCCTCGATGTGGTCGGCGATAGCCAGACCCTGGGAAAAACCGCGGGGGCGGACCAGGCGCTCGAAAAAGCGACTTACCCGGGCCTGGTCGGTCTGGCAGCGGCGGAAAACAAGGCAGCCGACCTCGCCAGGAGCGCCTGTGCTGCGCTCGAACCCATGGGCAGCAAGGCCGAGCGGCTCAAGGAACTGGCCGAGTACATCGTTAGCCGGCTACGCTGAGCAAGGGCCGGGTTACGATAGTGTTTGTACACGACGGGACAACTGCCGATAATTGGCACAGTCGGCCGCACGGCCATCGCAGAGCCAACGACGATAACGAATAGCCCATGAGCGCCACAGACAAAAGACCCCTGTTGTCACGGATAGACAATCCGTCTGCATTGCGCGGCCTGTCCGCCGATGAATTACAGACCCTGACCGACGAACTGCGCGCCTACCTGATCGATACCGTCAGCACGATGGGGGGGCATTTTGCGGCGGGCCTGGGCACGGTCGAACTGACGGTCGCCCTGCACCACGTATTCAACACGCCGCACGACCGGCTGGTCTGGGATGTCGGTCACCAGGCCTACCCGCACAAAGTGCTGACCGGCCGGCGCGATCTGCTGCATACGATCAAAAAAGAAGGCGGTCTCGCGCCGTTCCCGAAACGCGAAGAGAGCGAGTACGATACCTTCGGCGGCGGTCATGCCAGCACCTCGATCAGCGCCGCGCTGGGCATGGCGATCGCAAATGCGCACCAGAAAGGAGACCGCCGGGTCGTCGCCGTGATCGGCGATGGCGCACTCAGTGGCGGCATGGCATTCGAGGCGCTGAACCACGCCGGTTCGCTGAACATCGATCTGCTGGTCATCCTCAACGACAACGACATGTCGATATCCGAGAACGTCGGCGCGATGTCCAACTACCTGGCGCGCGTATTGTCGGGCAAGGTCTACTCGCACCTGCGCGAGGGCAGCAAGAAAGTGCTCGAGCGCATGCCGACGGTATGGGAACTGGCCAGGCGATCCGAGGAACATTTCAAGGGCATGGTGTTGCCAGGCACATTGTTCGAAGAAATGGGACTGAATTTTATCGGGCCGATCGACGGCCACGATCTGCCGACCCTGATTTCCACGCTAAGAAACATCCGCAAGCTGAAAGGACCGCAGTTCCTGCACATCGTTACCCGCAAGGGCAAAGGCTATCAGCCGGCCGAGGCGGACCCGATCACCTGGCATGGCCCCGGGCCGTTCGACGCCGCGACCGGCGTGTTCCACAAGAAGCCGGCGCCGGGAGCGACCTATTCAAAAATCTTCGGCGACTGGCTGTGCGATATTGCGGAGCAGGACCAGCGGGTGATCGGCATCACGCCGGCGATGCGCGAAGGATCGGGCATGGTCGAATTCGAAAAGCGCTTCCCCGATCGTTATTTCGATGTGGCGATCGCCGAGCAGCACGCCATCACGCTCGCGGCCGGCATGGCCTGCGAAGGGTTAAAACCCGTCGTCGCGATTTATTCCACATTTTTGCAACGCGGCTATGACCAGCTTATTCACGACGTCGCGTTGCAAAAGCTGCCGGTGCTGTTCGCGATCGACCGGGCCGGCCTGGTCGGCAGCGATGGCGCGACCCACCAGGGCAGTTTTGATTTCAGCTATATGCGCGCCATCCCCAACCTCGTGCTGATGGCGCCGGCCGATGAGAACGAATGCCGCCAGATGCTCTATACCGGCATCACCCTCGACCAGCCGGCGGCCGTCAGGTACCCGCGCGGCAACGGTCCCGGGGTCGAGGTCGAGCAGAAGATGCAGGCGCTGCCGATCGGCAAAGCGCAGATCAGGCGCGAGGGCAAAAACCTGGTCATCATGTCTTTCGGCGCCATGCTGGAAACGGCCATGTTCGCCGGCGCGGAACTCGATGCCACGGTCGTCAACATGCGCTTCGTCAAACCACTGGATGAAGAACTGATCCTGGCCATGGCGCAGACCCATGGCGGCATCGTCACCGTGGAAGAAAACGTGATTGCCGGCGGCGCCGGCAGCGCGGTGGCGGAACTGCTGGCCGCGCATGTCCTGCAGATCCCGCTGCTGCACCTGGGTATACCCGATGCTTTCATCGAGCACGGCTCGCAGGACAGTTGCCGGCGCGACGCCGGTCTGGACAAAGACAGCGTACTGCGCACGATCCGGCGCTGGTGGCCCGCCGAAACACAGGCGCAGATTCTCTAGCCCGGGCCAGGCCCGCCGTCCCGAAGATGCCGGGAAATCCCCTGGCACAAGGGCTATACTGGCTTGCCCAGGCGAACTACGACCGGTCCGAAGAAATGAACAAAGCAGAAACAAGCATGGCGAGAGAGGAACAGAAACACGAAACCGGTGCGATCGAGGACGTACAGGGGAGCGCGGATCTGCGCCGCATCCCGATCAACAAGGTCGGCATCAAGGATATTTACCACCCGGTTATCGTCGCCGACCGCTCGGGCCGCGAACAACACACGATCGCCAATTTCAATATGTACGTGAACCTGCCGCACAATTTCAAGGGCACGCACATGTCGCGATTCGTGGAAATCCTGAACCTGCACGAACGTGAAATCACGGTCAAGTCGTTCAAGGAAATGCTCAGCGAACTGACCGACAGGCTCGACGCCGATGCCGGTCATATAGAAATGAGTTTTCCCTATTTCGTCAACAAGACTGCGCCCGTATCCGGCGTGCAAAGCCTGCTCGATTATCAAGTGACCTTTGCCGGGGAACGCCGCGACGGAAAAAACAGCATCTGGATCAAGGTGGTGGTGCCGGTTACCTCATTGTGCCCGTGCTCGAAAAGCATTTCCGATCGCGGCGCCCACAATCAGCGCTCGCACGTAACCATCAACGCGCGCATCGAAGGTTTCATGTGGCTGGAAGAGCTGATCGATCTCGCCGAAAGCGAGGCCTCGTGCGAACTTTACGGAATCCTGAAACGCCCCGACGAAAAATACGTGACCGAGCGAGCCTACGACAATCCCAAGTTCGTCGAAGACATGGTCCGCGATATCGCCGCCCGGCTGAATGCCGATGACCGCGTTCGCGCCTACGTCATCGAATCGGAAAACTTCGAGTCAATCCACAACCACTCGGCCTACGCGCTGATCGAGTACAACAAGGATTAGGTCTGGGCGGTGCCGGCGCGTTGCAGGCGCTCGATCATGTTTTGCAGGAATACCCGGACGAAACGTAACTGGGTAGAAGACGAAACCTGTTCGAGCAGCGTCGAGCTGACCCGCAGCACGATGACCTCGCCATCCGACATGATGGTCGCCGTGCGTTTCGCGTTCTGCACATAGCTGGTCTCGCCAAAACACTCGCCGGCGCCGAGCATGCCGATTTTATTGCCATTGTGTACGACATGCACATTGCCGGCCACGATGATATAGAAACGATCGTCGGCTTCGCCCTCGCGGACGATCTCCTCGGCGGCAGGCCATTCCCGCCAATCGCTGGCGCGCAGGACTTCCCAGATTTCCGAATGCGAAAAATCATGGAAAAACCGCAACCGCCGCAGGATATCGAAACGCTCCCGCTGGTCGATGGCGGCCTGCTGACTTCTCAGTTTCTGGAATACCCGGGTCAGGTCGGCGGCAAAACTGGTGCCGTTGGCATAACGTTTCCCCGGATCCTTGTGCATGGCCTTCGAGCAAATCCGCTCGAGGTCTTCCGGGATATCCGGACGCAACTTGTGGATCGGCTCCGGGATCGCGTAAACGATCTGGTGCAATAACTTCGCCAGGCTGCTGGCGCGATACGGCCTGAACCCGGTCAGCATTTCATACATCATCGCGCCCAGCGAATAGACATCCGAAACGGAAGTGATTTCCTCGCCCTGGACTTGCTCGGGCGACATGTAACTCGGCGACCCGGCGATACCCTCGATCCGCGATACCTCGGAATCGGCGACCAGCGCGATGCCGAAGTCGATGATCCGTACATCGCTTTCGTTGTTCAGCATGATGTTGCTGGGTTTGATGTCGCGATGAATGACGCCGCGGGTATGTGCGTAATGCAAGGCTTTGGCGCACTTGTAAATTATCTCTACGACATCGTCGATGCGCAGCAGGTTGTCCGGTTTGCAGTAGGCGGCCAGGGTACGCCCGCCATGGATGTGTTCGGTAACGACGTAATAGCGGCCGTTTTCTTCGCCGGCGTCATAAATAGGGAGGATATTCGGGTGTTGCAGCATACCCACCATGTGGGCTTCGCTGAGAAACATCTTGCGCGCCATATCGGCATCGGCGTCGTTAACCCCGGCTACGCTGTTGTATACCTTGATCGCGACATCCCGCCCGTAATAAGGGTCATGCGAAAGATAAACGGTACCGGTACTGCCCTTGCCTACTTCATTGATGATCGCGTATTTGCCAATCTTTTCGGGCGAGTTTCCCGGGGCCGGAAACTTGCTTATTGTTTTCATTTTCATGGTCTTGTTCGACATTATTGGCAAAATTCCTCATGCAAGCAGACCCCGCGCCGCCAAAATGGTCGCTGCGCTGACAAGCCCCGCCACAATGTCGTCGAGCATAATGCCGAAGCCCCCGCCAATACTGTGATCCACTTCTCGGATCGGCCACGGTTTTACAATATCCAGCACCCTGAACAGCAAGAACCCGGCAAGCATCCAGATCCATCCCGGCGGCGCCGCCAGCATGGTCAGGAAGTAACCGCAGATCTCATCCCAGACGATGGCCTGATGGTCGTGCCGGCCCAGTTTGCGGGCGCTGACATGACAGACCCAGATACCCAGGATTATCATCGCCAGCACCAGTATCGACCGCTGCCAGACCTCGGGCAGCCATTGCCTGGCGCCAAACTCCAGCAACACGGCGAGCAAGGTTCCCGCCGTGCCGGGGGCAAACGGAACCAGGCCGGCGCCAAAGCCCATGGCGATCAAATGCACCGGATCTTTTAGCACGCTGGGGTCTGGCCGGGTCTGGTTCATCGATTACTCCGCGAAATGGGCAAAGCCTGCGTGGTCCAGCGAGACCGGTCGATCGCGATAGAAAATTTCGAGGTTCTCGCCCCGGGTGGTCTGACCAATCCGGGTCAGCCGGATATTCAACTCGCTCGCCAGGCGCTCCAGCTCTTTTTGCCGGTTGCCGGCTATCGTGAAACAAAGCTGGTAGTCATCGCCCGCGCCGGCCGCCGTTGTTACGGTTTGCTCATGATCGGCAGACTTGCCCAGGGTTGCACAAAGCGGCAAATCTTCGAGTTGCAGCCTCGCCCCCAGGCGACTGGCTCGCAAAACATGGGCCAGGTCACGGACCAGCCCATCGGATATATCGATGGCGGCGCTGGCCAGCCCGCGCAACGCCTTGCCGAGCGCAAGCTGCGCCTGCGGCCGCCAGAAGCTGGCTTCGAGCGCAGCGAGATCGACGGCGGCATCCTTATCCTCCAGGCCTCGTATCCAGGCGCCCGCCGCACCCAGGTCACCGCTGACATAAATCGCATCATCGACCGCCGCGCCGCTGCGCAACAGCGCCTGACCTTGCGCCACGGAACCGATTACCTGGATCGTGCAAGCCAGCGGGCCGCGGCAGGTGTCACCGCCGACCAGCGCGATATTCGCCTCGGCGGCACAATCGCGCAGCCCGCCGCTAAAAGCCTGCAGCCAGCCCTCGTCCACGCTCGGCAGGGTCAGCGCCAGGGTAAACCACAGCGGGTCGGCGCCCATCGCGGCCAGGTCGCTGAGGTTGACCGCCAGGCAGCGATAACCCAGGTCGGCCGCGTGGCGGTTGCCATCCTGTTTCGGGAAATGCACGCCATCGACCAGCGTGTCGCAACTGAGCACGATTTCGTCGGCGTGGCCGGGCATGCTCAGCACCGCACCGTCATCGCCGATGCCAGTCCGCACCCCCCGGCCATGCGCAAAACCCTGGCGGAAATAGCGTTCGATGAGCGCGGATTCGCCGGTCACAGCCTGGCCCCGCTCAGGCCTTTTTCTTATCCGGGGGGCGCGCGCTCATGGTTTTCCACTCACCGGTAACAGCGGTCCTGAGATCCTTGGCCGCCCTGTCGAGTACGGCATTGACATAACGATGACCGTTTTCCGCGCCAAATTTCTTGCTCAACAACACGGCCTCGTTGATCACCACGGCGTGAGGCACTTCGAGGTGGTCGCGAAGCTCGAACAGACCCACCCAGAGTATCGCGTGTTCGACCGGGGTCAGCTGATCGAGATCCCGGTCCGCATATTTTGCCAGCAGGATGTTCAGTGACTCGCTATCGCTGGTTATTTCCACCAGCAATTCCTTGAAATAGGGGGCATCGGTGCGATCGAAATCCCGATCTTCGCTGTAATACTCATAGATGTCTTCCACGGCTTCGCCGGCAAGCTGCCAGGAATAAAGCGCCTGCACCGCGAGCCGCCGGGCGCGGCTGCGCCGGTGCCGTGCGCGCACCTCGGTGTGGCTGGACATTTCTCAGCCTTCCAGCTTGCGCAACAGACTGGCCATCTCGATTGCAGCCAGTGCGGCATCGGAACCTTTGTTGCCCGCCTTGGTTCCGGCTCTTTCGAGCGCCTGCTCGATCGTATCGACGGTCAGGATGCCAAAACCGATCGGCACGCCATGGCGGGTACTGACCTGGCCGACCGCCTGCACGCATTCGCCGGCGACATAATCGAAATGCGGCGTCGCTCCGCGGATCACCGCGGCCAATGCCACGATGGCATCGTATTGCCGGCCGGCGGCTGTTTTTTCGAGCGCCAGCCCCATCTCGATCGCCCCGGGCACGCGCACCAGCGTAATATTCCGGTCGCTGGCGCCGTGGCTGCGCAGCGTATCCAGCGCGCCTTTTATCAGGCTCTCGACGACCAGCTCGTTAAAACGCGCGGCGACGATCGCCACCCGCAAGTCGCTCGCATTCAGATCGCCGCGTATCGTTTTTATGTTTTGCATATTGGGTCCCGCGTCGTGTGGCGGTAATTTAACCGTTAGCGCCGGTCAAAAAACATAGGCTCAGGCACTGGCGGCCGCCTGCTCGTCATCGACATAGCCGACGATCTCCAGGCCAAAACCGGACAAGCCATGCAACTGGCGCGGCGCACTCATCACCCGCATCTTGCTGACCCCGAGATCCCGCAGTATCTGCGCGCCGGTGCCATAGGTGCGCAGGACCCGGCTGCTGCCCGCCGGTTTGTCCGGCGCGGGTTTGCCGATATTGCGCAAGGTCTCGATGATCGCGCCGGGATCTTCACCATGCCGCAGTATCACCAGCACGCCGCTGCCTTCGCGGTCGATTCGTTCCATCGCCGATGGCAATGGCCAGCCGAATTCGCTGCCGGTAAGACCGACCACATCGCCCAGGCTGTCCTGCAAATGCACCCGGACCAGGGTCGGCTGGTCGCCGCCGATGTCTCCCTTGATCAGCGCAAAATGCACATTGCGGTTTACGTGGTCTTCGTAACAAACCATCAGGAAATCGCCGTGGCTGGTTTTTACCTGCCGCTCCAGGATGCGCTCGATCGAATGTTCGGTGCGCAACCGATAGCTGATCAGGTCGGTAATCGTCCCCATCTTGAGCCGATGCTCGCCGGCGAATTTTTCCAGGTCCGGCCGCCGCGCCATGCTCCCGTCTTCGTTCAGGATTTCGACGATGACGGCGCTGGGATCGAGACCGGCAAGACGGGCAAGGTCACAACCGGCTTCGGTATGCCCGGCGCGGTTCAGGACTCCGCCGGGTTGCGCCATGACCGGGAAAATGTGGCCGGGCTGACACAGGTCGTCCGGCTTGGCATCCGGGCTGACCGCGGCCTGGATCGTCTGGGCGCGGTCATGCGCCGAAATACCCGTGGTGACTCCCTCGGCCGCTTCGATCGACAAGGTAAAATTTGTGCCATGCCTGCCATCGGTTTCGCTGACCATCAGCGGCAAGCGCAATTGCTGGCAGCGTTGCCGGTTCAAGGTCAGGCAGATCAGGCCGCGGCCGTACCTGGCCATGAAATTGATGTCCTCCGGACGCACCATGCTCGCCGCCATCAACAAATCGCCCTCGTTTTCACGATCTTCATCGTCGACGATAACGACCATCCGGCCCGCTCGCAGATCCTCGAGAATTTCTTCGATACTGTTCATAAGCTCCGGTCCCCACCCATCAGGCGATCGATATACCTGGCCACCAGGTCCACTTCCAGGTTGACCTCGGTACCGCCACGATACCGCCCCATTGTAGTCGCCTCGAGCGTATGGGGGACAACATTGATCAAAAAGCTCTCGTCGGTGACCCGGTTGACGGTGAGGCTGACCCCGTCTATGCAAATCGATCCCTTCGCGGCGACGAAACGCGCAATGCTCTCCGGCAGCGAAAAGGTCATGACCACCGAGCGCGCATCGTCGCGGCGGCCAAGCAATTTACCGACCGCATCGATGTGCCCGCTGACCAGGTGACCGCCCAGTGCGTCGCCGAGACACAGCGCCTTTTCGAGATTGACCGGATCGCCGGCCCGTTTCCGGCCCAGGGCACTGCAGGCCAGGGTTTCGGTGGACAAATCGGCGACAAAACTGTGCTTGTGCAAGAGGGTTGCGGTCAGGCATACGCCATCCACGGCAATGCTGTCGCCGATCGCGACCCGGTCCAGCCCCAGCCCGGGGGCGTTTATCTCGAGCGCCAGGTCGCCGCCTTTGGGCTGGCGCGATTTGATGGAGCCGACGGCCTGGACGATTCCAGCAAACATAAATTAACCCCGATCGTCCTTGTCGCTGACCGTGAAAATCAATCGCAGATCATCGCCCACGATGCGCAAATCTCTACGCTCAAGCTGGATGCGCTGATCCATTTTGAGCAGACCGGGGATCGTAAACATCCCCCGGCCATCGTTGCCCATGACATGGCTCGCCTGGTAAACCAGCAATTCGTCGAGCAGTTTCGCGGCCAGCAACGCGCCGTTGAGCAGCGGCCCCGCTTCGACCATGACCTCGTTGATTTGCCGTTTCCCCAGTTCGACCATCAACTGGCGCAGGTCTACCTTGCCATCGGGTCTGGGCGCCAGCCCCAGCACCTCGATCCCGCGATCCAGGTAGGCGCCGGCCAGCGATATTTTGTCAGTGGTCGTCACCAGCAGTCGCGGTCCATCCAGGTTCAGGCATTTCGCATCGACCGGCACCCGCAGCCCGCTGTCCACGATGACCCGCAGCGGCTGGCGTTCCTCACCTTCCAGGCGTTGATTCAACGACGGGTTATCGGCGATTACCGTGCCGCTGCCGCTGAGCACCGCACAGCTTTGCGCGCGCCAGCGCTGTACATCCTCGCGCGCCGCCGTCCCCGTTATCCACCGGCTTTCGCCGCTGGCCATCGCCGTGCGCCCATCGAGGCTGATCGCCAGCTTGGAGCGCACAAACGGCAGGCCGCTGCGCATCCGCTTGTTGAAACCGGGATTGAGCGCTTCGGCCGCCGCCGCCATCAAGCCGGTCTCGACGACGATGCCGGCTTTTTCGAGATCGCCGATACCGCGTCCATCGACCTGCGGGTTGGGATCGCGCTGCGCCACGAGCACCCTCGCCACGCCGGCGGCGATCAGCGCCTGGCTGCACGGCGGGGTCTGCCCGTGATGGCTGCACGGTTCCAGCGTCAGGTAAACATCCGCGCCGCGAGCCTGCTCGCCGGCTTCTGCGAGCGCCATGATCTCGGCATGCGGCCCACCGGTTTTTTTGTGCCAACCCTCGCCGACCAGCTGCTGGTCACGAACCAGCACGCAACCGACCCGCGGATTGGGCGGCGTCGAATACAGTCCACGGCGGGCAAGCCGAACCGCAAGGGCCATGTAGCGCTTGTCGATGGCTTTTTTCATTTCTTTTTCTTGTCATCCGGCAGCAGCGACATTTGCTCGCGTTCGAATTCGGCTGACGGCATCATCTGCAGGCGCTCGATCTCTTCGCGAAAAGCGTCGACGTCCTGGAAACTGCGGTAGACCGAGGCGAAGCGCACATAGGCCACCTGGTCGAGCTGATGCAGTTCGCGCATGACCGCCTCGCCAAGCTGCCCCGCCGGAATTTCGCGCTCACCCTGGGTCGCCAGCGCATGCACGATACGCTGCACCGCGGCCTCGATGTCTTCGCTGCTGACCGGTCTTTTCTCCAGCGCCTTGAGCATGCCGCGGCGCAGCTTGGCCTCGTCGAAAGGCTGGCGGCTCTGGTCCCGCTTGACGATCCGCGGCATCACCAGTTCCGCCGATTCGAAAGTCGTAAAGCGCTCGGCACAGTCCAGGCATTCGCGCCGGCGCCTGATCTGACGGCCATCGCCGGCCAGCCGGGAATCGATGACCTTGGTCTCTTCGTGTGCGCAAAACGGACAATGCATAGCGGCAACCGTCAGCCTATCTTGCCATCAGGCCGAATCTGCGGCGCGATAGACCGGGAACCGCGAGCACAGCGCCAGCACCTCGGCCTTCACCCGTTCTATCGTGGCGTCGTCTGCCAGATCGTCGAGCACATCGGCAATCCAGTTCGTCAGCTGCTTGATTTCCGGCCGGCGAAAACCGCGGGTCGTTACCGCCGGCGTCCCCAGGCGCAAGCCGCTGGTGACGAACGGCGAGCGCGGATCGTTCGGCACGGCGTTCTTGTTGACCGTGATATTGGCCCGGTTCAGCGCGGCGTCCGCATCCTTGCCGGTGATGTCCTTGTCGATCAGGTCGACCAGGAACAAATGATTGTCGGTGCCGCCGGAAACGATCTTGTGGCCGCGATCGATCAGGATCTCGCTCATCAGCCTGGCGTTTTCGACGACCTGCTGCTGGTAAGCCTTGAAATCAGGCTGCATGGCTTCCTTCAACGCGACCGCCTTGGCCGCGATCACGTGCATCAGCGGCCCGCCCTGGATCCCTGGAAATATCAGCGAGCTGATTTTTTTGCTCAGTTCCGCGTTCTCGCGCGCCAGGATCAGGCCGCCGCGCGGACCGCGCAAGGTCTTGTGCGTCGTCGTCGTCGTGATATCGGCGATCGGTACCGGGTTCGGATAAATGCCGGCGGCGACCAGGCCGGCGACATGCGCCATGTCGACAAAAAGATAAGCGCCGACCTGGTCGGCAATGACCCGGAACCGCTGCCAATCCACGATCCGCGAATACGCCGAAAATCCGGCGACCACGACCTTGGGACGGTGCTCTTTGGCCAGGTCCTCGACTTGCTGGTAATCGATCTCGCCGGTCGCCTCGTCCAGGCCGTATTGCACGGCATTGAACACCTTGCCGGAAAAATTAACCTTCGCCCCGTGCGTCAGATGGCCGCCGTGGGCCAGGCTCATGCCGAGCAGCGTGTCACCCGGGTTCATCATCGCCAGATAGGCCGCGATGTTGGCGCTGGAACCGGAATGCGGCTGCACATTGGCATAGCTGGCGGAAAACAATTCTTTGGCGCGGTCTATCGCCAGCGTCTCGGCGACATCGACGTTCTCGCAACCGCCGTAATAACGTTTTTCGGGATAACCCTCGGCGTACTTGTTGGTCAACACGCTGCCCTGCGCTTCCAGCACCCGCGGACTCGCGTAATTTTCCGAGGCGATCAACTCGATATGTTCTTCCTGGCGGCGACGCTCCGCCTCGATGGAATGGTAAAGCACATCGTCAAAACCCGCGATCGTCATTTCCTTGCTGAACATGGCATTCCTTTTTTTTGCATTAGCCGTCGTAGCGCAATGTTTCGGTACTGTTCGGTCAACTTCTTGCGACCGTCCGCCGACGTCCACTCGTTCGCCTCTACCGGCCGCAAAATATCTTTTTCATTCCTGTCGGGATTTCTCATCGCCGGTCAGGCCGCTTCAAACTGAATTTTCTGAACAGCCGAAAGATCCGCGGTCATCCTGGCTCGCCACAAATCAAAATTGTGCTGCATGGCAAGCCAACTCTCCGGCGAGCGGCCGAGCGCCTTCGCCAGCCTCAAAGCCATCTCCGGGCTGATACCGCTGCGCATACTGACAATTCGCGTCAAGGTTGACGGAGCCACCCCCAGACTCTCGGCAAGCGAACGAATGCTGATTTCGAACGGCTCAATATATGTTTCCCGAATAAACTCGCCCGGGTGCGGCGGATTATGCATATTCATCAGTGATAATCCTCGTAGCCCAAAAGTTGACTGTTGCCATCGCGAAACTCAAAGGTCAGTCGCCAGTTTCCACTAACCCAAATCGCCCAGCGGCCAAGCGCACCGCCTTTGAGAGGATGCAGCCGGTATCCGGGCACATCCATATCCTCAATGCACTGAGCGGTATCCAGGGCCGCCAGTTGTAATCGAAGACGATCAGCATGGCGGGCTTGAATCCCTGCTTTGGACCCGCTTTCGAAGAATCTACGGAGCCCCTTATGCCTGAAAGACTTGACCACTTTGCAAGTATAGCGTGTTGCGCATCACGCATCAAGCATAGTGAAGGCGCCGTCGGTAATTTTAACGCCAATGCTCAACTGGTTGCCATCAACTCTTTAACGACGCGGCTCCAGGCTGCCGCCAGGTTGTCGCGGTTATAACCACCGCCGCCGAGCGCCAGCACCTTGCCGCCGGCGAAGCGGCAAAGCCGCGCAGCGGCATGGCCGTGCGCTGCCGGGGTATAGCGCAGATTGGTGATCGGGTCGCCGGCCAGGCTGTCTGCACCGCATTGCAAAATGACAAATTGCGGGTCGTGCCGTTCGAGGAACTCCTCCACCCGCGGCCACGCAGCCATGAACTCACGGTCCCCCGCGCCGGGCGCCATCGGGATATTGAGCTTGAACCCCTCGCCCTCGCCGCTGCCGGATTCCGCCGCCGCACCGGTCCCGGGATAAAGATAGCGGCCATCCTCGTGCAAATCGGCAAAAATGAGCCAGGGCTTATCCACAAACCCGTAATACACGCCGTCACCATGATGAGCATCGATATCGACATAGGCGATGCGCTCGAAACCCCAGCGACGATGCAGTTGCTCGATCAACACACCACAATCGTTAAACACACAAAAACCGGCGGCCGAAGTTCTCGATGCGTGATGCAAACCGGCGATGGGCACGAAACCCCGCTCCACTTCGCCATCGATGATCGCGCGCGCCGCTTCGAGAACCGCGCCCACGACACAGGCGGCCGTCTCGTACATACCGGCAAAGGCCGGCGTATCGCCCAGGTCCAGATACCCCACACCGGTTTTCGACAACTCGCGAACCCTGGCGAGATATCCGGCGCTGTGAAAACTGCCCAGCTCATCGTCGCCGGCCTGCCGGATCGGCGTCCGCACCAGGCCATCCAGCAGACCCTGCCGCTTTAGCGCATCAACGAACACATCGTGGCGATCGTAGCCAAACGGATGGTCATCGCCAAAACCATAAGCGGCGATCTGCTCGCCGATCGCCAGACCTACCCGCTTATCCATCGCTCACTCCCGCACATCCCACAGACACTGGCAAGAACCCGCCCGCTTGTCCATCGAAGCATCGACCTAAGCGAGGGCCGCGATCTCACAACATTGTTTTGTGGGACGCCGGTTTAGTCACAGCTCGATTCGGAACGCAGTTCATCTAGCGGTGGCTAAACCAGCGGCCCGCAACCCACCAATCTACACACGAACCGCAGTCCAAATACCACCATCGCCCAGCAAAATATCAGGATTGAAAGAGGCCTTTCGCTGATTCTGCTTGGCTTATCCGGACAATCAACGGATAATCCGCGGCCGTCCGGGCAAACCATAAAAGATGTGATGGCCCAGTTTATTTACACCATGAACAAGGTGGCCAAGATCGTGCCACCCAAGCGCTTCATACTGCGCGACATATCGCTGAGCTTTTTCCCCGGCGCCAAGATCGGCGTGCTCGGTCTGAACGGCGCCGGAAAATCCACGCTGCTGCGGATCATGGCCGGGCTCGATACCGAGTTCGAAGGCGAGGCGCGCGCGCAACCCGGCATCAAGATCGGTTTCCTGCCACAGGAACCCCGGCTCGATCCCGCCAAGGATGTCAGGGGCAACGTCGAAGAAGGCCTCAGCGAGATCACCGAGGCACAGGCGCGTCTCGATGAAATCTATGCCGCCTACGCAGAACCCGATGCAGATTTTGACAAGCTGGCCGAGGAACAGGCGCGGCTGGAAAACGTGTTGCAGGCCGGTGACGGACACAACCTGGAACGCACCCTGGAAATCGCGGCCGATGCGCTGCGCCTGCCGCCGTGGGATGCCGATATCAGCAAGTTGTCCGGTGGCGAAATACGCCGCGTCGCGCTGTGCCGCCTGTTGCTCGCCAACCCCGACATGCTGCTGCTCGACGAACCGACCAACCACCTCGATGCGGAATCGGTGGGCTGGCTGGAACGATTTCTCGAAGAATATCCCGGTACCGTCATCGCGGTGACCCATGACCGGTATTTTCTCGACAATGTCGCCGGCTGGATACTCGAACTCGATCGCGGCTACGGCATTCCCTGGCGAGGCAACTACTCTTCCTGGCTCGAACAAAAGGAAAAACGCCTGGAGATAGAAGAGAAAACCGAGTCGGCGCGCATCAAGACCATAAAAAAGGAACTCGAATGGGTACGCACCAACCCCAGGGGCCGGCAGGCGAAAGCGAAGGCGCGCTTGCAACGCTTCGAGGAACTGTCGTCGCGGGAAACCCAAAAGCGTAACGAAACCAACCAGATCTATATCCCGCCTGGACCGCGGCTCGGCGACCTGGTGATCGAGGTCAAGGACCTGCGCAAGGGCTTTGGCGACAAGCTGCTGATCGACGGTCTGGACTTCAACCTGCCGCCGGGCGGCATCGTCGGCGTGATCGGGCCGAACGGCGCCGGCAAGACCACCTTGTTCCGCATGTTGATTGGCCAGGAAAAACCGGACTCCGGCGTGATTCGCCTGGGCGACACGGTGAAACTCGCCTACGTGGACCAGTCGCGCCAGCGCCTCGATGATAAAAAAACCGTCTGGCAGGAAATTTCCGATGGCCAGGACATCATCAAGGTCGGCAATTACGAGACGCCGTCACGCGCCTATGTCGGCCACTTCAATTTCAAAGGAACCGGCCAGCAACAGCATATCGGCGACCTGTCCGGTGGCGAGCGCAACCGCGTGCACCTGGCCAAGCTGCTGCGCTCCGGCGGCAACGTCCTGCTGCTCGATGAACCGACCAACGATCTCGATGTGGAGACGCTGCGGGCGCTCGAAGAAGCGCTGCTCGCCTTCCCCGGTTGCGCGGTCGTGATCTCGCATGACCGCTGGTTTCTCGATCGCATCGCGACCCACATCCTGGCCTTCGAGGGCAACAGCGAGGTGGTCTGGTTCACCGGCAACTACGCCGATTACGAACTGGATCTGAAACGGCGCAAGGGCGAAG
This sequence comes from Pseudomonadota bacterium, assembly GCA_022560735.1. Lineage (GTDB taxonomy): Bacteria > Pseudomonadota > Gammaproteobacteria > Steroidobacterales > MnTg04 > MnTg04. Next base: position 7,097 of record JADFSO010000036.1, on the reverse strand, counting down.
ATGCCGCCCAACCCCACCGCATCAAGTACAAACGGCTGAAAACCTAGCGCGCGAAAAGGTATTTTTCGCGGCGAATGCGGGCGACCGGGAAGCCGAGCTCTTTCAGCCAGGCCATGGCCTGGTCGACCATGTCGGGATTACCGCACAAGTAAACGATGTCGCGCGCAGGGTCCAGCTCCAGTTGCTGCATGCGAGCCTGAACATAACCCTGACACTCATGGCCGGCCAAATCGTCAGGCAACTCGCGGCTGTAACAGGCATGGAAAGTAAAGCCTGGCTGCTGGTCCGCCAGCGCGAGAAAATCCTCGGCGTACAACGCTTCTTCGCGACGCCACGTACCTAACAGCACATCGGCCGTAAATCCCCGCGCGATGCGTTCTTCGAGCAACGGCAACATCGAACGATACGGGGTAACGCCGGTGCCGGTCGCGACCAGCACATAGCGGGTCGGCTCCTCGTCTTTCAAAACGAAGCGGCCATACGGTCCACTCGCCTCGATCACATCGCCGGCAGATAAGGCCGACAAAAGCCTGGTCGCGCGACCGCCTTCGACCGGCGACATGGCGATTTCCAGGTAGTCGTCACCGGGGCTGTTGGCAATGCTGTAACTGCGATGGATCAGTTTGCCGTCGTTTTGGAAATGAATGTTGATGAACTGACCGGCCTGGTAGGTGAATTCCGTCCCGTCATCGCGGGTAAATACCAGGTGCAAAATACTGGGGGTAACATGGCGGCTTTCTAAAAGCCGCAATGGAAAAGTCTTGAACGCCATCTAACCGGGGACCTGTATGCTCAAAGGCGGCGCATCATAGCACCGCCTTCGTGAAATTTGCAGGCGCGTCTGACGAGCGTCTGCGACGGTCGGGGTTTTACCCGGCGACAAATCTAGAGAAATTCGAGAAAACATCTCTAAGTTGCTGTTTCATAGCGTTAAAATTTGCATGATCCGGGCCGCCCGCCGGGTCTGCCTCATCCATGTAGACGCGCTGGCACATCTCGATCTGCAGCGCCTGCACCGCTGGCAACTGCCCGTAATGATCGGTGATATAACCGCCTTTGTAGGGGTCGTTCCGGCAAACCGCGAGGCCGGCCTTACTGTACTCGCCGGCGAAAAACGCCATCATCGACGGCCGGCAACTTTGCCCGTCACGGTCACCGAGATAAATCTCGTGCACGAGTTCGTCGTGCAGCTGGTTTGCCATCGACGCGATACTGTGTGCATCGATCAGGTATACCCGGCCGAAGCGGCTGATTTTTTCCGCCAGCATGCGCGCCAGTTGCCGATGATAGGGCTGGTGAAATTCGAGCCGGCGTTGCGCCACGACATCCGCCGCCGGGTTCGCTTTCCAGATCGGCTCGCCGTGGAATGTTTCAGTCGCTACCAATCCGGTTTCGAATCGCCCCGGGTACAGGCTCCGCGGTTTTGGCGGGCGATTCAGATCGACCACGAAGCGGGAGTAATGGGCATGGATCGTCGCGATCCCGAGTGCCGGCAGGAAGTCGTACAAATCATGCAAATGCCAGTCGGTCATCGGCAACGCGGCAATCCGATCGCCGGCAAAGTTTTCGGCGATCGCGGATGGCACTGCGACGCCGGTGTGCGGCATGCTGACCACGACCGGCAACTCCTCCGCCGTCGCTTCGCGACAACTAAAAACCGGCGGGTCCAGGGTCCTGTCCTTCACAACAGCCGGGCAATGGTTGCCGCGTACCTTTGTTGCCGATCCGCACCGCCGCCCAGCGCTGCGCCATCGCGCGCGCGTAACTCGCCGCCCACATAAACCGCCGCCACGTCCTGGCGGCTGCCACCGACGATCAGGGCGTCAAGCAACCGTTCCGGCGCCGGGCCATTGAGCACGCCGGTTTCGGCCAGCACCGTGATGTCGGCGTAAAACCCCGCCTCGAGACGACCGACCGGCATCGCCAGCGCAGCGGCGCCACCGTCGCAGGCCTGCTGCCACAGCGTCGCGCCGAGCGACTCCTCGCCGGCGAGCCGCGCGCGCAATCCATCCCTGAGCCGTTGCCCGTACTCGAGCAAACGCAATTCCTCGATCGGATCGATCCGCGCATTGCTATCGGAGCCGATCGCCCAGCGACCGCCCATGCGCTGGAAGTCGGTGGCCGGAAAAATGCCATCGGCGAGGCTGGCCTCGGTCAGCGGACAAAGCACGACCTGGCAACCACTGTCGCTGGCCAGGGCCAGCTCGGTGGGCGAAAAATGCGTGCCATGAACAAGATTCCAGCGCGGCCCCAGCTCCGTGTGTTTGGCCAGGACCTCGAGCGGTCGCGCGCCGTGGTGGGCGATGCACTCCTCCACTTCGCGCTGTTGTTCGGAAATATGGATGTGAATCGGGTAATCCGCGCCGAGCACCGAATCCACGGCAGCGAGTATGGCGTACAAGTCCTCGACCGCGACGGCGCGCAGCGAATGCGGCGCAAAGCCAAGCGGCACAGCGGACAGTTGTTCGAGCAGACGGCAAAACCCGTCGATCTCGTCGTGAACGAAACGGCTTTGCGCCGCCCCGGGCGGCTCGGTGAAACCGCCTTGCCGGTACAAAACCGGCAGCAGCAACAGGCGAATCCCGGTGTCTTGTGCCGCGGCGATGATCGCCCGGCCCATGGCCGGCGACCTGGCGCCATCGACCCGGTGATGCAGGTAATGAAACTCGGCCACCGAGCTAAAACCGGCCGCCAGCATTTCGCCAAACGCCTGCGTGGCGATGACATGAAGGTCCTGCTCGGTAATTTTGCCGGCCAGCCGGTACATGTGCTCACGCCAGCTCCAGAACGAATCCTTGCCGGACTCCTCCACCTGGGCCGTTTCGCCATAACCGCACAACGCCCGCTGAAAACTGTGGCTGTGCGCGTTTGGCATCCCCGGCAACGCAAAAAATCCGTCGCTGGGCCGATCGCCGGCATCTTCGATCGCGCTGATTCGGCCATCCTCACCGATCGACAGGCTCTGCCGCGAAAGTGTTCCGGCAGGGGTCAGGATATGGTCAAATGTCAGCCGCTTTGTTTCCACTTTCAGCCTGTCCGAGAATCGTGTACGACCTGATTATCAACAACGCGCGATTGTACCCCATGAGCGGTCACGCCAGCCCGGCGACGCAGACCTGCCTGGCGATCAGCGATGGCCGGATCGCGGCGATCGGCGAAACGGGCGAGGCTCGCGAAACGATCGATGCCAGGCACGCCTGCCTGCTGCCCGGCTTTATCGATTGCCATACCCATGCGGTTTATGCCGGCGATCGCGCGGACGAGCATGCCGCACGCATAGCTGGCGCGAGTTACCAGGAAATTGCCCGGGGCGGCGGCGGCATCCTGACCACCGTGCGTGCGGTGGCGGCCGCCAGCGAACAGGAACTGGTCGACGGCGCCCGGCCGCGTCTCGCCACCTTGCTGGCCGAAGGCGTGACCACGATCGAGATAAAAAGCGGTTATGGCCTGGATACGGCGAACGAATTAAAAATGCTGCGGGTGATTCGCCGGCTCGGCACGGAGCTGCCGATGGAGGTCATTGCCACCTTTCTCGGTGCGCACACAATACCCGGCAAACACAGCCACGAATCGTATATGGACCTGGTCATCGATGAAATGCTGCCTGCGGCCGTGGCGGAAAAACTGGCCGATGCGGTCGATATATTCGTCGAAAACATCGCCTTTACGGTCGCCGATATGGAGCGGCTTTTTGCCGCCGCCAGCGCTCACGGGCTAAAGCTGCGCGCGCACACCGAACAGTTGTCGAACATGGGCGCCAGCGCGCGGGCGGCGGAGCTGGGTGCGTTGTCCTGCGATCATCTCGAGCGCCTCGATGAAGCCGGGGTACGCGCGATGGCGAGCGCCGGGAGTGTCGCGGTGTTGTTGCCCGGGGCGTTTTATTTCCTCGGCGAAACCCGGTTGCCGCCGATCGGGCAGTTGAGAAAACACCAGGTACCGATCGCCGTGGCCAGCGACCTGAACCCGGGGTCGTCACCGATCAACAGCCTGCTCACTTGCATGCACATGGCCGCGACCTTGTTTGGCCTGACCCCGGCAGAGGTCTTGCTCGGGGTTACCCGCCACGCCGCGCGGGCGCTGGGGCTGGATAAAGAGATCGGCAGCCTGGAAGTCGGCATGCGTGCGGATTTTTGTCTGTGGGAAATCGCCGCACCCGAATTATTGTGCTATCAGCTTGGTGGATTGCGCCCGCTGGCGGTGTATAAAGACGGTCAGCGGGTAAACCAGTTACAGGCGACAAAGGGATAGGCACGATGACGAAGGGGCAACTCATTCTCGATGGCCGGTCGCTGACGCTTCAGCAGGTCGCCGATTTTCATCCGCGGAAAACCGCATGCTCGCTCGCCGATGCGGCACGCGAGCGCATGGCCGGGAGCGTCGCAACGGTCAACGAAGTCCTCGCCAGCGGCAAAGTCTGTTATGGGATCAACACCGGCTTTGGCGCGTTCGCGAACCGGAAAATTTCCGCCGAGCAGACCACGGCGCTGCAATACAACCTGGTGCGCAGTCATTGCGCGGGCACCGGCGAGCCGCTGCCGGATCACATCGTCCGGCGCATCATGTTGCTCAAGGCAAACAGTCTTGCGATCGGCTTTTCGGGTATCCGCGATCAAGTCGTCGATACCCTGCTCGCCCTGCTCAACGCCGATATCCTGCCGCTGATCCCGGCGCAGGGTTCGGTCGGCGCATCCGGCGATCTCGCGCCGCTGGCGCACATGACGCTGGCGCTGATTGGCGAGGGTGAGGCGCGGCAGGACGGCCGCCTGCTGGAAGGCCCGGCCGTGCTGGCGGCGGCCGGGTGTCAGCCGGTTACGCTGCAGGCCAAGGAAGGTCTGGCCCTGGTCAATGGCACCCAGGTCAGCGCCGCGCTGGCGATGGAAGGCTTGTTCCGCGCCGACCGGCTGCTAAAGACATCGATCGTCGGTGGCGCGCTCACCGTCGAGGCGCTGGCGGGGAGTCATTGCCCGTTCGACGAACGCATCCATGCGGCGCGCAACCTGGCTGGCCAGCAACGCGTTGCGAGCGCCATCCGCAGCCTGCTCGGCGACAGCGAAATCAGCGCCAGCCACGCCGATTGCGATCGCGTACAGGACCCCTACTCGATTCGCTGCATACCGCAAGTCATGGGCGCCGTGGCCGATACGCTCAAGCATGCGACGCGCACGCTGGCCGACGAATGCAACAGCGTTTCCGACAATCCATTGATTTTTGACGACGAGGTCCTGTCCGGCGGAAATTTCCACGCCGAACCGATCGGCCTGGTCAGCGATTTCATGGCGATCGCACTGACCGAGACAGGCACGATCAGCGAGCGCCGCATCGACCTGTTGTTGCGCAACGTCAACCCGAATCTGAGCATGTTCCTGACCAGCGAGCCCGGGCTGGAATCCGGTTTTATGATCGCGCATGTCACGGCCGCGGCCCTGGCTTCGGAAAACAAGACACTGGCCCACCCGGCGAGCATCGACACCATTCCCACATCAGCGGGTCAGGAAGACCATGTCAGCATGGCGCCGTGGGCCGGCCGCAAGCTGCTTTGCATCACCGAAAACGTTGCCGGAATCCTGGCCATCGAGTTGCTGACCGCGGCGGCAGCGCTCGATCAGTTGCGCCCGCTGAAATCGACGGCGGCGCTGGAAAAAGTCCATGCGCTGATCCGCGGCCTGGTTCCCGCTTTATCGGCGGACCGCCGGCTCGATCGGGATATTGCCACCGTTTCGCAAGCCATCCTGGATGGCCGGATCGCCGAGCTGCTGCCCGGGCACGATGGCTTCGGTTTTTGAGGAACACCGCCGATGGCGCTGGAAATGAAAACAGAATGCGAACGCTGCAACCAGGCCCTGGATCACGACAGCGAGGCCTGGATCTGCAGCTACGAATGCACTTTTTGTGCGCCTTGTTCGGCCGAGATGAAAAATCGCTGTCCAAACTGCGGCGGCGATCTGCAGCGACGTCCCCACCGTTCGTCTGACATCACTTGAACAATTTGCCGATAACCGACGTAAGCCAATGATTGCCAACAATTTAACTTAATCTGGAAAGATGCCCCACCGGCCTTGATGGGATAGACTGCTCCGATAACGAGAAACGCGAAAGCGCCACCCTCAAAGGCCGTGAGCAACAGATACAAAGAGCCTCGGGACACTGATGTGAGCATTGAGATCAACCAGGACGGATCGTTGAACGACAGCCGTGAGCAACATCTCGCGGTGAAATGTCCGCATTGCGACGTGCTCTCCCATATCACGCCGGTATCCACCCCGGATTTCAACAAACTGCTGCGCTTCAAACCCAGCCAGGTCGGCCTGGTCTATCGTTGCGATTCCTGTAACTCACCGGTGTTTCTCAAACACGCGGTCAAGAGTTATCACACCGATTATGTCAGCCTGTCGTCTCACTACATCGAGATCGAGCGGCCGCGGGAAAAATTCAGCTACAACTACCTGCCCGAAGAAATCGAGGGACTGTTCCGCGAAGCGCTGACCTGTTACTCGAACAACTGCTTTACCGCGTTCGCGGTCATGTGTCAGAAAACGGCACAGGCTGTGTTCGCCGACCAGGGCAGCATGATGCGCCTGCGCCTGTTCGACCAGTTCACCGAGGCCCGCGACATGGCGGATATAGACGAAAATACTTTCGTGTTATCGAAGAATATCGTTTTCGATACCGATACGAAAATTCGCCTGATTCGCGCGACCGAAGCGGCGGTGCTGATGGAACTGATGAAAGACCTGCTTTACCAGGCCTACGTGCGCAAGGGAAAACTGCAACAAGCGGTCATGATGCGCCAATTCTTTATCAGCGGCGATGAAACAACCGACACCGCCGATGACAAAGAAGAAGACACGGTCGTCCTCCCGACCCAGGAAAGCTAAGCGACGAGCACAAACCTCAGGCCTCCTCTACAGCAGGACATCCACAGACTATCTGAGTAAACGACACGATTATTCCACTGTCTGCCGAATGCCGGCGGTGCTGTACTTGCACCATGACCATTGCCCGCAAGCACCAGATCAGCCTGGAATGTACGCCCTATTACCACGCCATCTCACGCTGTGTCCGGCGGGCCTTTCTGTGTGGCAAAGACCGCTACACCG